>JALBVE010000013.1 GCA_025050575.1 Candidatus Devosia symbiotica | reverse complement strand
CACTATTTCAATCGGACCCTGTTTCAACGCTACTGTCCCGGTGCGCTGGAAGGTCGCCGGGACAATATAAAATGGTCGATGATTCACTGGGCCGCCATCGCGTCACGCTACAATGGCGCACGCTATCGAGACATGATCGAGGCGACGGCGCTGTCGCGCGTCTTCTGCTCTTCACCTTAGAGAAATTAAAGCGCTACACGGCGCCTGGAATCTCTCCTAACGCCGCACTCCATCGCTCAGTTGGCCCAAACCAAGCAGACTCTCCGTCGCCGCCAGGATCGCGCTCTCCCCCGACCGAAACGCATGACCAAGCAACGCCCCCTCTCACGCGCATAATGTTTCTCGTAGCCAATATCGTTAACAATAAGTCGCGACGAGCCGCCAAACCGCGCTAATAGCCTGATGATCCAATCCTGTACGACCTTGTGAGTGATCGGCCGTTTGGGATAGGCCGCTGCTAGAATCCCGGCGATTTTCTAGAACGACAGGTAGTCGGGCGCCGCCAGATAGCGCTCGCCAACCGATTTGGGCTGCGACAATGCCTTTATATGCATAGCCGCCACGTCGCGCTCGTCAACGATCGAGAAGCCCAGCGCGGCAGTGCCGGGATCGAGCCATCCAGCAAACCCGACACCAGGCGCAGAGACGGACTGACATGATCATCCAACACTGGCCCCAGAATGGCCCCGGGATGGATGGTGGTCAGTTCCAGATCCTTATTGCGCGCATAGGCTCAGGCGACCCGCCCCACCCTGGTCTTGCCCAGGCAATAGGCTCAGGGCAGTTTAATGGCCGCTAGATTGGTGAAATCGGCTTCGCTATAGGTGCGCTGCCCGCTGCTTTGGCTGTACCCATAGCCAATCGTGACAATCGACGACGTTAGCACGATCCGCCGAACGCCCGCCAAAGTGGCAAACCGCAGCACGCGTTCGGTGCCGTCCACGGCCGGACCAACGACCTTTTTTGGTATCCTTAGGTTTTTCAGTCGCCAATCGGGCCGTGATATGGTCGATAGCATCGACCTTAAGCATAGCCTTCATCCAGCCATTGTCCAACATCAGATCGATCTTGACGAAGCTGAGGCGATGCATCAGCTCATCGCCCAGCATCAACAACATCTCCTGCCGCACGCTCTCGGCCTTGGCCTCCGCGCGAACCGATCCCCATACGCTATACCCGGCGCTCAACAGCTCGATCACAGTCCACTTGCCAACAAATCCGCTGGCACCAGTGACCAATACGCGATCCCTGTGCATTGCGTCCTTCACGCCAAAAAAAAGACGACCATGGAGTGAACCGCAGCCGTCCTCAAAAGACTATACGAGACAGAAGTTTAGGCCGCTTCGTACTCGTTATCCTCACGGATCTGCACCGGATCACTATCGAGGCCTTTGGCATTGACGTCGCGATCGACAAACTCGATCACAGCCAGTGAGGCATTATCGCCATAACGGAAACCAGCCTTTATGATGCGGATATAGCCACCCTGGCGTTCCTTGTAGCGCGGGCCAAGCACTGCGAAGAGCTTGGCAACTTGACCCTTGTCGCGGATCTGGGCGATCGCTTGACGGCGAGAGTGCAGATCGCCGCGCTTGCCCAGTGTGATCAGCTTCTCGACGATCGGACGCAGATCCTTGGCTTTGGGAAGCGTGGTAACGATCTGCTCGTGCTTGATCAGCGCGGCCGCCATGTTAGCGAACATGGCTTTGCGATGACTGGCAGTCCGGCTGAGTTTGCGACCTGAATTACCGTGGCGCATGGCGGTCTCCTAAAATGCTTAGCAGCGCGCGATCAATAGTGATCTTCATAACGCTTGGCGAGATCATCGATATTCTCGGGTGGCCAGTTAGCAACATCCATTCCGAGATGAAGCCCCATCTGTGCCAGGACTTCCTTAATTTCATTGAGCGATTTGCGGCCGAAATTGGGGGTCCGCAGCATCTCGGCTTCTGTCTTCTGGATCAGATCACCGATGTAGACGGTATTGTCGTTCTTCAGGCAATTGGCTGAACGAACCGATAGCTCGAGCTCGTCAACCTTTTTGAGCAGCGCTGGGTTAAAGGCCAGCTCAGGAACCGAACTCTGAGCCTTTTCCTTGCTAGGCTCTTCAAAGTTCACAAAGACCGGCAGCTGGTCCTGAAGAATACGTGCAGCATAAGCTAACGCATCTTCCGGCGAAACAGCGCCATTGGTCTCGATCTGCAGGGTCAGCTTATCCTTATCCAGGCTTTCGCCGGCACGGGTAGCATCAACCTTGTAGCTCACACGACGAACTGGCGAAAACAGCGAGTCGACCGGAATGTAGCCGATCGGTGCGTCTTCGGGACGATTCTTGTCAGCGGCAACGTAACCCTTGCCGGTGTCGACGGTGAACTCGATATTGATCTCGGCGCCGTCATCGAGATGGCAGATCACCAACTCGGGGTTCAGCACTTCGATATCGCTGGTGACCTTGATGTCACCAGCGGTCACGGCACCTGGGCCCTGCTTGGACAGTGCGAGGCGCTTGGGACCTTCACCACCCATGCTCAATGCGATTTCCTTCACATTGAGCACAAGGTCAACAATGTCTTCACGCACGCCCGGAAGCGAGGAGAATTCATGCAGGATGCCGTCAATCTGGATTGCGGTAACTGCCGCACCCTGAAGCGACGACAGCAGCACACGACGCAGGGCATTACCAAGAGTAAGCCCGTAACCGCGCTCAAGTGGCTCGGCAATTATCGAGGCCACGCGCGCACTGTCGCTGCCCGAAACAATCTCCAGCTTGGTCGGCTTGATCAGTTCTTGCCAGTTCCTCTGGATCGTCACGGTTATGTCCTTTCAAAATCGCGGCTCTAGCCCGAGCCGCTCCGCCACAAACGCAATAAGACTCCCGACCCATTCAATCGGCCGAGAGCTCTCTAAATGGTCTATATTAGACGCGGCGCCGCTTACGCGGGCGGCAGCCATTGTGCGGGATCGAGGTAACGTCACGGACCGTGGTGACATTGAAGCCTGCAGCCTGGAGCGCACGAAGCGCCGATTCACGACCCGAACCCGGACCACGCACTTCGACCTCAAAGGTCTTCATGCCGTGTTCCTGAGCCTTCTTGGCAGCATCTTCAGCAGCAACCTGAGCTGCATAAGGGGTCGACTTGCGGCTCCCCTTGAAGCCCATTACACCCGAAGAGGACCACGAAATCGTATTGCCCTGCATGTCAGCAATGGTGATCATGGTGTTATTGAATGAAGCACTCACGTGGGCAACGCCCGAAGTAATGTTCTTGCGTTCCTTGCGTTTGATGCGCGTGGTCTCAGTCTTAGCCATCTAATTCCTCAATCTCGATATCAGCGCTGCCGTTAGCCTTAGCCTGCCCCGGCAGCTACATCGAAGAACCTGAAAAACCGGGTTCTTACTTCTTCTTGCCAGCGATCGCCTTTGCCGGACCCTTGCGGGTGCGGGCATTGGTGTGGGTCCGCTGACCGCGTACGGGCAAACCACGACGATGACGCAGACCACGATAGTTACCCAAATCCATCAGGCGCTTGATGTTCATCGCAACGTTACGACGAAGATCGCCTTCCACGACATAGTCGCGGTCGATAGCTTCACGGATCTGGATGACTTCCGCGTCAGTGAGTTCGTTCACACGACGCTCAACGGGAATGCCAATCTTGGTGCAGATATCTAGGGCGAACTTGTCGCCAATCCCATGGATATACTGCAACGCGATAACACTCCGCTTATTCGTCGGGATATTAACGCCAGCGATACGAGCCACGTCTGCTCTCCTTCATTCAGCGCGAACCATCACGGCTGGCGCCATTAAACAACAATGGACCGGAATCAAGACTCCAAACATTCTGGAGAACCGAATCCAGCCCAATAATCCATGAGACTGAAACAGTTCAGTAAGGGCTCAATTCAACGAAGTCAACCGCTAAGTTAAGTCCAAACTTTAGTGAGCAATCGCAACCCTGATCGCCGCCGTCACTTCATCAACAGGCGCCATGCCATCAACGGCCTTCAGCAGGCCATCTTCGGTATAGTAGGCGACCAATGGCGCGGTCTGGTCCTTGTAGACATCGAGGCGCTTACGCAGCACTTCCTCATTGTCGTCAGCTCGGACACCACCTAATTCCCTAGCGCGCTGTATAACACGGCGCACCAGCTCATCAGCATCAGCTTTGATCTCGACAACCGCGTCGAGCTTCATGCCCTTATCGACCAGCATCATGTCGAGGGCTTCGGCCTGCGCAATGGTGCGCGGGAAACCATCGAGAATAAAACCTGACTTGCAGTCGTCAGCGTCTAGGCGCTCTGAGACGATGCCATTAACCACGGCATCACTGACCAGATCACCACGATCTACGATCTCCTTGACCTCAAGTCCCAAGGAGGTCTTGGCCACAATCGCCGAGCGCAGGATCTCCCCAGTAGAGAGCTGGGGGATACCGTAGGCCTCAATCAGGATCTTGGCCTGAGTCCCCTTCCCCGCACCCGGTGGTCCGAGCAGAATCAACCTCATCGACGCTTGCCTCTTCCAAGACGGGACTTCTTGACCAGCCCTTCATATTGCTGGGCAATCAGATGACTCTGGATCTGGCTAACCGTATCAATGGTCACCGTCACTACGATCAGCAGCGACGTGCCACCGATAAACTGACTGACTGCGAGCTGGTTGTGCATGATCTCAGGGATCAACGCCACCACCGTCAGGTACACCGCTCCAACAACGGTAATACGCGTCAACACATAGTCGATGTGCTGTGCTGTCCGCTCACCCGGGCGAATGCCAGGAATGAAGCCGCCTGAACGCTTGAGATTGTCAGCCGTCTCCACCGGACTGAACACGATGGCGGTATAGAAGAAGGCAAAGAAGATGATGAAGCAGGCAAACAGCACCAGGTAGAGCGGCTGGCCGCGTCCCAGCAACGCCGTGATCACCTGCAACCACTGCGGCGCGTTGCCCTGCGCCGCGAAGGACGCAATAGTGGCAGGCAGCAGCAGCAGCGACGAGCCGAAAATCACCGGAATAACGCCCGACGTATTCAGCTTGAGCGGCAGATGCGAGGTATCACCCCGGAACATCTTGTTGCCGACCTGACGCTTTGGATACTGGATCAGCAGCCGGCGCTGCGCGCGCTCAAAGAACACAATCGCCGCGATCACGCCAAGAGCCAGCATCAGAATAAATATCGCGGCCAGCGGCGGCAGAGCTCCTGTCCGGCTCAACTCAAGGGTCTGCACCACCGTGGAGGGCAAATTAGCCACGATACCGGCAAAAATGATCAGCGAAATGCCGTTACCCACGCCGCGCGACGTAATCTGCTCGCCCAGCCACATCAGGAACATCGTGCCACCCACCAGAGTAACCACTGTCGACATCCGGAAGAACCAGCCTGGATTGAGCACCACGCCCTGGCTTACTTCAAGGCCAGCGGCAATACCATAGGCCTGAACAATGCAAAACAGCACCGCCAGATAGCGGGTGCACTGGTTCATCTTGCGACGACCCGATTCACCCTCTTTCTTGAGGGCTTCCAGGCGCGGCGATGCGGTCGCCACAACCTGCACCACAATCGATGCGGTAATGTAGGGAATAAGGTTTAGCGCAAAGATTGCCATGCGCTGCACAGCACCGCCCGAGAACATGTTGAACATGCCCAGAATGCCCTGCTCCGACTGCGCAAAAGTCGCCGCGAACGCGTCCGGATCAATGCCCGGAACCGGAATGAAAGTGCCCAGTCGATAGACAAGAAGCACTCCCAGTGTGAACCAGATGCGCCGCTGGAGACCCTTCGCCTTCGAAAGGGTCGAAAAATTGAGATTACGTGCCAGCTGTTCGGCTGCGGACGCCATGTATCGCTCCCTATGACTTCAAGGCCAGATATACTCGGAGCACCTCAGGACGCACACGCTACTACATCCCTAACGCAACAAACCAAAAGAGCATACCCAACCAGTGGTCGAGTATGCCCAGCCAAGTCAATTACTCAGCGCGTGGGGCTTTTTTCCAAGGCGCCTTCGCCTCGATCACGTCAACCTTACCACCAGCAGCTTCAATAGCAGCCAGCGCACCCTTGGTCGCGTAGTTCGCCTTGAAGGTAACCTTCTTAGCAGTCAGTCCAGCCGAACCGATCAGCCGCACGCCATCCTTGACGCGGCGGATGACGCGAGCGGCGATCAACGCATCGGCGTCAATCACGGCCTTAGCATCAAGCTTGCCGGCATCGATATAGACTTGCACGCGATCAATGCGAACTTCATTCCATTCCTTGGGCCTCAAGGAATTGAAGCCACGCTTTGGCATACGCATGTGAAGCGGCATCTGACCGCCTTCAAAGCCGTTGATCGCCACGCCAGAGCGCGCCGTTTGGCCTTTGCCGCCACGACCACCAGTCTTGCCCCTGCCAGAGCCGATACCGCGGCCAATACGCATCCGTGGCTTGTTGGCACCTGGATTGTCGCGCAGTTCGTTCAATTGGGTCATCAGAAAAGACCTTTTCTCTTACTCGCCGACGACACGGACGAGATGCGGGAGCTTGTTAAGCATGCCACGCACTTCAGGGGTGTCGAGCAGCTCGCGCTGTTTGTTCATCTTGTTGAGGCCGAGACCGATCAGGGTCTCGCGCTGCACTTTGTCACGACGGATCGGAGAGCCGATCTGCTTGACGATAAGGGTTTTTTTCTTAGCCATGATGTCTCTCCGATCAAGCTTCGACCGCGGCCTCACCGCGGCGAGCCTGCAGTTCCGAAACCTTCAGGCCACGGCGAGAAGCAATCGAGCGTGGGCTGTCAACGCGCTTGAGCGCATCAAAGGTAGCCCGTACCATGTTGTACGGATTGGCGGTTCCCTGCGACTTGGCAACGATATCGTTGATACCAAGCGTTTCGAACACAGCACGCATTGGGCCGCCGGCGATGATGCCAGTACCGGGCTCAGCTGCACGCAGGATAACCTTGCCGGCGCTGTGACGACCCTGCACATCGTGATGCAGTGTGCGCGCACCGCGCAGCGGTACACGGATCATCGTGCGCTTGGCCGCTTCAGTAGCCTTGCGGATTGCTTCTGGAACTTCGCGGGCCTTGCCGTGACCAAAGCCAACACGGCCCTTCTGGTCGCCGACAACGACGAGTGCTGCGAAGCCGAAACGACGGCCACCCTTAACCACTTTAGCCACACGGTTGATGTGGACCAGGCGATCGACGAATTCGCTGTCGCGCTCTTGAGCGTCTCTCATAATTCCTTTCCTTGCTGTGTTCTAGAACTGCAGGCCGCCCTCACGGGCAGCGTCTGCAAGGGCCTTCACACGGCCATGATAGATATATGCACCACGATCAAAGATCACTTCAGCAATGCCGGCTTTGATACCGCGCTCAGCGATCAGCCTACCGATGGTTGCAGCGGCAGCCGTAGTACCGTTCTTGACAGTAGACTTGATGTCCTTTTCGAGCGTCGACGCGGCGGCTAGTGTACGGCCTGTCGTGTCGTCGATGATCTGAGCGTAGATATTCTTGTCCGAGCGGAAAACGCTAAGACGTGGACGACCAAAGGCACGAGCCTTGAGCGCCTTACGGACACGAGCCTTGCGGCGTTCCGCACCTTTTGCACTGATAGCCATTGCAGGCGCCCCTTACTTTTTCTTGCCTTCTTTGCGGAATACAAACTCACCAGCATAGCAAACGCCCTTGCCCTTGTAGGGCTCTGGCTTGCGCCATGCGCAGATCTCAGCCGCCGCTTGGCCCACAGCCTGCTTGTCGATACCGGTGATAATGATTTCCGTCGGCATCGGGACAGTCAGCGTGATTCCCTTGGGGGCTTCGTAGATCACTTCATGGCTAAAACCAAGCGAGAGCTTGAGATCCTTACCCTGCAGCGCGGCGCGATAACCCACGCCCTGGATCGCCAGCTTCTTTTCGAAGCCGACAGAAACACCGGTGACCATGTTCTGGATCAGTGCACGGGTAGTGCCCCAGGCGGCGCGCGCAAAGCGCGTATCGTTAGCCGGAGTAACAACAACGCCATCAGCGCCGTTCTCGGCATTCACGACATCCATGAGCACGATGCTCATCTCGCCCTTCGGTCCCTTGACGCTAACGGTACGACCATCGATCGTAACCGTCACGCCGCTTACCGATGCAACCGGTTGTTTGCCAGTACGTGACATTCTAACTTCTACCTTTGAGTAATCGTCTTACCGCGTCTCTTAAAAGACGCGGCAGAGTACCTCGCCACCAACATTGACAGCCTTGGCTTCGTGATCTGCCATCACTCCCTTGGGGGTGGAAAGGATCGAAACACCAAAACCATTGGCGACCTGCGGAATATTCTTGACCGAGGCATATACCCGACGACCAGGACGGGAAACGCGTTCAATCGTACGGATAACGGATTCGTTATCCGAGTACTTCAGCTCGATTTCGTATTCGGCTACGCCGTTCTCAAACTTGGTCTCCGAATAGCTGCGGATAAAACCCTCGGACTGAAGCACATCCAGTACGCGACCACGAAGGGTCGATGCTGGTGTCGAAACGGTATTCTTGCGACGCATCTGAGCGTTGCGCATACGGGTCAGCATGTCGCCGATTGGATCGGACAAGCTCATCTTTGGTGCTCCTTACCAGCTCGACTTCACGAGTCCTGGGATCATGCCCGGGTTGCCCAGCTGACGCAGAGCGATACGGCTCAGCTTCAGCTTGCGATAGAAGCCACGGGGACGACCCGAGACTTCACAACGGTTGCGTACACGAACCTTAGCCGAATTGCGCGGCAATTCGGCAAGCTTGAGCTGCGCTGCGAAACGCTCATTGGGTGGGATCGTCTGATCCTTAGTCGCTAGTTTCAGAGCAGCGCGCTTTGCGGCATACTGCTTAACGAGAGCACGACGCTTGTCGTTTTTAACGGTGGAGCTGGTCTTTGCCATGTCCTGATCCTTATTTCCCTTCATTATTCGCTTATGTGCGGAAGGGGAAGTTGAATGCCTTGAGCAGCGCACGCGCTTCATCATCAGTCCCGGCCGTCGTGGCAACCACAATATCCATACCCCAAACCTGATCGATCTGATCATAGTTGATTTCGGGGAAAATGATATGCTCTTTTATACCCAAGGCGTAGTTGCCATTTCCATCAAACGAATTCGGATTCAGCCCGCGGAAATCGCGCACACGCGGCAGTGCAATGTTCACCAGGCGGTCAAGAAACTCATACATGCGAGTCTTGCGCAGGGTGACCTTTACGCCAAGCGGCGTGGCTTCACGAATCTTGAAGCCGGCGATCGACTTGCGAGCATAGGTGATCACTGGCTTCTGGCCAGCAATCTTTTCCATCTCGGCAGCAGCCGACTTGACCTTCTTTGTATCGTTGTTGGCTTCACTGACACCGATGTTCAGAACAATTTTGTCTAGGCGCGGCAGTTCCATCACATTCTTATAGCCGAACTGCTCACGCAGGGCAGCCTTGATGGTGCTGTCATATTCGGTCCGAAGACGCGGCGTATAAGCAGTCTCAGCCATCGATCGAATCTCCGGTCGACTTTGCGACGCGCGTCTTCACGCCGTCTTTGATCTGGAAACCAACGCGGCTAGGCTTACCATCCTTGTCGGCGATCGCGAGGTTCGACAGATGGATCGGCGCTTCCTTAGTGAAGATGCCTGCATTGGTCGACGTGGTCTGCTTGGTGTGGCGCTTGACCAAGTTGATACCCTGAACCAGTGCCTTCGTTTCGGTCGGGATAACCGACAGGACCTGGCCAGATTTGCCTTTGTCCTTGCCAGTCAGGACGACGACCTTATCGCCCTTCTTGATCTTGGCAGCCATTACAGCACCTCGGGTGCGAGCGAAATGATCTTCATCTGGTTCTTGGCGCGAAGCTCGCGCGGAATTGGTCCGAAGATGCGGGTGCCGATTGGTTCTTTCTGATTGTTGATCAGAACCGCGGCATTCTTGTCGAAACGAATCACCGTGCCATCGGGGCGACGAATGTCAAACGAGGTGCGAACCACCACGGCCTTCATAACCTGACCCTTCTTTACGCGACCGCGCGGAATAGCATCCTTGATCGAAACGACGATGATGTCGCCAACCGAGGCGTATTTGCGATGCGAGCCGCCCAGCACCTTGATGCACATGACGCGACGTGCGCCGGAATTATCCGCGACGTCGAGATTTGATTGCATCTGAATCATGACTGGATGCCTTCTTGTTAAGTCGACCCGCCGTCCCAGGCTCGTCGACCTTGAAATCTAAACTTACGCGGAGGGAGCCAAAGTATCCGTGACAAGCGTCCAGCGCTTGTTCTTGGAAATCGGTGCACATTCCTCGATCAAGACAATCTGGCCGATTTTGGCCACATTAGCCTCATCATGAGCCTGATACTTTTTGGATCGACGCACGGTCTTCTTTATAACCGGGTGCGTGAAACGGCGCTCGACGCGCACCACGACCGTCTTATCATTGGCGTCAGAGACAACAGTCCCCTGCAAAACGCGCTTTGGCATGGTCGCGGCTCCTTACTTTGCTGCGTTCTTTTCGGCTAAGATCATCTTGATCCGCGCGATATCGCGGCGGACCTTCTTGACCTCAGTTGGCTTTTCGAGCTGCTGGGTAGCACGCTGGAAACGCAGATTGAACTGTTCTTTTTTCAGACTGACGAGCTGATCTTTCAGTTCGTCAGCGGTCTTCCTCCGCATATCACTGGCTTTCATACTCATCGTCCTTAGTCGGCAATGCGGGTAACAACCCGCGTCATGATCGGAAGCTTCATCGCGCCGAGACGCAGAGCTTCCTTAGCAACAGCCTCAGGGACGCCGTCGATCTCGAATACAATACGACCTGGCTTAACACGGGCGGCCCAGAATTCAACCGAACCCTTGCCCTTACCCATACGAACTTCAGTCGGCCTCTTAGTCACCGGCACATCCGGGAAAATCCGGATCCATACACGGCCCTGACGCTTCATCTCGCGGGTGATCGCGCGGCGGGCCGCTTCGATCTGGCGAGCGGTCACGCGCTCAGGCTCGGTGGCCTTCAAGGCATACTGACCAAATGCCAGATTGGTACCGCCCTTGGCAACGCCATGGATACAACCCTTGTGGGCCTTGCGGAACTTTGTCTTCTTAGGTTGCAGCATAATGAACTAACCTTCTTATGCGCGGTCACGGTCGCGGTCGCTACGCTCATGGCGCGGACCACGTTCAGTACGCTGACCACCTTCGTTACTACCTTCAGTAGCGCGACGTTCATGCGCGGTTGGATCATGCTCAAGGACTTCGCCTTTGAAGATCCAGACCTTGATACCGATAATACCGTAGGTCGTCTTTGCTTCAGCCGTACCGTAATCGATGTCGGCGCGCAGCGTATGCAGCGGAACGCGACCTTCGCGGTACCATTCGGTACGAGCGATGTCGGCACCACCCAGACGGCCACCCACATTGACGCGGATGCCACCGGCACCCATGCGGATCGAGGTCTGCACGGCACGCTTCATGGCGCGGCGGAAGGCAACACGGCGTTCCAGCTGCTGGGCAATGCCCTGAGCAACCAGCGTCGCGTTAGTTTCCGGCTTGCGCACTTCAACGATGTTGATGTGCACTTCGCTGTCGGTGAACTTCTTCACCTTGGCGCGGATCTTGTCGATGTCTGCGCCCTTCTTGCCGATCACGATGCCCGGACGGGCAGTGTGGATCGACACGCGGCACTTGCGGTGCGGACGCTCGATGACGATCTTGGAGACTGCAGCAGTCCTGAGGTCTTCCAGCAGCATCGCACGGATATTCAAGTCTTCCTGCAGTAGCAAACCGTATTCGCCCTTGCTGGCGTACCAGCGGCTGTCCCAGGTGCGATTAATGCCCAGGCGGAGACCGATTGGATTGATCTTTTGACCCATTATGCGGCCTCTTCAACTTGCCGAACGACGATCGTCAGATGTGCGAATGGTTTCTGGATCCGCGAAGACCGGCCACGACCGCGAGCGGTGAAGCGCTTCATTATCAGCGAATTACCAACAAAAGCTTCAGCAACTACGAGAGCGTCGGTATCGAGACCATGGTTGTTCTCGGCGTTCGCGATGGCGCTTTCCAGCACCTTCTTGACCTGCACGGAGGTGCGCTTGTGGCTGAACTCGAGATCGGCAAGAGCCTTCTCGACCTTTTTGCCACGGATCAACTGCGCGACGAGGTTCAGCTTCTGAGGGCTGATGCGCAGCATGCGCAGAACAGCCTTAGCCTCGTTGTCCTTGAGAGCGCGCTCAGTTTTTGGCTTGCCCATCTTACTTCCTCTTGGCCTTCTTGTCGGCAGCGTGACCGTAATAGGTACGGGTCGGTGCAAACTCGCCGAACTTGTGGCCGATCATGTCTTCAGTGACACTGACCGGAATATGCTTCTGGCCATTGTGAACTCCAAATGTGACGCCGACGAACTGTGGCAAGATGGTCGAACGGCGGCTCCAGATCTTGATCACATCGTTGCGACCAGACGTGAGGGCCTTTTCTGCCTTCTTGAGCATGTAGCCGTCGACAAACGGCCCCTTCCAGATTGAACGGGTCATGGCTTATCTGCCCTTCTTAACGTGACGGCTACGAACGATAAACTTGTCCGTTGCCTTGTTGCTGCGGGTGCGCTTGCCCTTGGTCGGCTTACCCCAAGGTGTAACCGGATGACGGCCACCTGAAGTACGGCCTTCACCACCACCATGTGGATGGTCAACAGGGTTCATGGTCACACCACGGTTGACTGGCTTGCGGCCAAGCCAACGCGAACGACCGGCCTTGCCGAGCGACGTATTCGAGTGATCTTGATTGGAAACAGAACCCACGGTAGCAAGGCAAGCGCCATGCACGCGGCGCTGTTCGCCAGACTTCAGACGAAGGATCGCCCAGCCCTGGTCACGACCAACATACTGGGCATAAGCACCAGCCGAACGGGCAACCTGGGCACCCTTGCGGGGCTTGAGCTCGATATTATGCACGATCGTACCGACCGGCATGTTCTCGAGCGGCATGGCATTGCCTGGCTTCACGTCAATCGTACCGGCCGACGAAATCACCTTGTCGCCCGCTGCCAAACGCTGTGGTGCCACGATATAGGCGAGCTCGCCGTCCTCGTACTTCACCAGAGCGATCCAAGCCGTACGGTTGGGATCATATTCCAGACGCTCGATCGTCCCAACCATGTCAAACTTGACGCGCTTGAAGTCGATCATGCGATAGGTACGCTTGTGACCACCACCACGATGGAAGGCAGTGATGCGACCGCGATTGTTACGGCCTCCGGACCTGGAGAGGCCTTCGGTCAAAGTCTTGACCGGCTTACCCCTCCACAGGTCCGAACGATTAGTCGTCACGAGCTGACGACGGCCGGGGGACGTGGGATTGTAGTTTTTAAGAGCCATTTTTCTGTCTCTATCCCTTACAGGCTAGTCGAAATGTCGATCGACTGGCCGTCGACGAGGGTCACAATCGCCTTCTTGACATCGTTGCGCGTGCCAACCTTGCCACGGAAGCGCTTCACCTTGCCCTTGCGGACCAGAGTGTTCACTGCCTTGACCTTGACCGAAAACAACTGCTCAACGGCAGCTTTGATATCGGTCTTGCTAGCATCAATCGCCACGTCGAAAACGACCTGGTTATATTCGGAAGCCATCGTCGACTTTTCAGTCACGACAGGATTCCTGACGATGTCATAAGCGCTCAGCTTGTGCATGCGAACCTCGCTTCCAACGCTGCCAGCGCTGCCTTGGTCAGGACGAGCTTGTCGCGCTTAAGGATCGAAACAACGTTGATTCCCTGCACCGGCAACACGTCGATATGCGGGATGTTGCGCGCGGCCAGAACAAAGTTCTGATCGAGAACTGTACCATCAATGATCAGCGCGTTTACCCAGGCTAGTTTGCCAAAAGTGGCGAGCAGACTAGCAGTCTTGGCGTCTTTCCGAGCAACGCTGTCGGTAACGATCAGCGAACCAGATTTGATCTTGGACGACAGAGCATGCTTGAGAGCAAGCGTTCGGATCTTCTTGGGAAGATCAATGACATGGCTGCGCGGGGTCGGACCGAATGCACGACCCCCACCACGGAACTGGGGAGCCTTGCGATCGCCGTGACGAGCACCGCCACTACCCTTCTGCTTGCCGAACTTTTTGCCCGTGCGAATACCTTCCGAACGATTTTTTACATCGTGCGTACCGGCCATCGCCTTGAGCTGCTGATAGCGAACCATACGGTGCAGGATGTCCTGGCGGACTTCCAGACCGAAGACGTCGTCAGCAAGCTGGACATTGCCAGCGGCCTTGCCGTCAAGGGTTGTTACACTGAGTTCCATTTAGTTACCATCCCCCGCGACTTCAACGGCGGGTTTAAAGGAACCCGGGAAAGATGCGCCCTGTGGGGCTGGCTTCTTCACCGCATCCCTGATCATGATCCAAGCGCCCTTGGAGCCTGGAACCGAACCCTGGATCATGATCAAACCGCGCTCGTTGTCGGTCTTGACGACCTTGACGTTCTGCGTGGTGATGCGACGATCGCCCATATGGCCCGGCATCTTCTTGCCTTTGAAGGTCTTACCTGGGTCCTGACGACCACCGGTAGAACCGATCGAACGGTGCGAAACCGACACACCATGCGAAGCACGCAGACCGCCGAAGTTCCAGCGCTTCATGCCGCCGGCAAAACCCTTACCGATCGAAGTGCCGGTGACGTCCACCAGCTGGCCTTCAACGAAATGATCTGCCTGCAACGTAGCGCCAATCTCGATAAGGTTCGCCTCGTCGACGCGGAATTCCGAGACGTGACGCTTGGGCTCAATCTTGGCAACAGCAAAAATGCCGCGCTCAGCCTTGGTTATGTTCTTAGCCTTGGCCAGGCCCGCGCCCAGCTGCAGTGCGACATAGCCGTCCTTGTCAGCCGTCCGCCGGCCTACCACCTGGCAGTTCTGCAGACTCAGCACGGTCACTGGAACGTGCGAGCCGTCCTCAGCGAAAATGCGGGTCATGCCCAGCTTCTGTGCGATCAATCCAGAACGCATCGGTTATTACCTTCTCTCTTGGCGCAGTACCGGGTCATGGTTTCAGAGGACCCTCTATCTGGTACGCGCGAAAACTTCTCGACTTTAGAGCTTGATTTCGACGTCAACGCCGGCGGCAAGATCAAGCTTCATCAGTGCATCTACCGTCTGAGGCGTTAGGTCTACAATGTCCAGAAGACGCTTGTATGTCCTAATCTCGAACTGCTCGCGCGCCTTCTTGTCGATGTGGGGCGAGCGGTTCACGGTAAACTTCTCGATTCGCGTCGGCAGCGGAATTGGACCGCGTACCTGCGCGCCTGTGCGCTTAGCCGTCGAAACAATCTCACGCGTCGAAGCGTCGAGAACGCGATGGTCAAACGCTTTAAGACGAATGCGAATATTCTGACCGTTCATCTTTGTAAATCCTGACGAAAATGGATCACGGCGCGCGTTTATCCGCGCGCCGTGAATGTCTCAATAAGGCTTACTTCAGGATCTTTGCGACCACGCCAGCGCCGACAGTGCGACCACCTTCACGGATAGCAAAACGAAGCTTTTCTTCCATGGCAATCGGAACGATCAGCTGAACGTTCATATGAATGTTGTCACCTGGCATCACCATTTCCGTGCCTTCTGGCAGGGTCACGATACCCGTCACGTCCGTGGTACGGAAGTAGAACTGGGGACGGTAGTTACCAAAGAACGGAGTATGACGGCCACCTTCTTCCTTGGTGAGGATATAGGCCTCAGCAACGAAGTCGGTGTGTGGGGTCACAGAACCGGGCTTGCACAGAACCTGACCGCGCTCAACCTGAGTACGATCGATACCACGGATCAAGGCACCAACGTTGTCGCCAGCCTGACCAGAATCGAGCAGCTTGCGGAACATTTCGACACCGGTAACGGTGGTCTTCTGGGTTGCCTTGATGCCGACGATTTCGACTTCGTCACCAACCTTGACGACACCACGCTCAACGCGACCAGTCACCACAGTACCTCGACCCGAGATCGAGAACACGTCTTCGATTGGGAGCAGAAACGGCTGATCAACAGGACGCTCTGGCTGTGGAATATAGGAGTCAACGGCAGCCATCAGCTCAAGAATAGCGTCGTGGCCAAGCTTGCGATCGCTGTCTTCGAGAGCAGCAAGAGCCGAACCCTTGACGATCGGAATGCTATCGCCCGGGAATTCGTAGGACGACAGCAGTTCACGAACTTCCAGCTCAACAAGCTCGAGAAGTTCTGGATCGTCGATCATGTCGCACTTATTCAGGAATACCACCAGAGCGGGAACGCCAACCTGGCGGGCAAGAAGGATATGCTCACGGGTCTGAGGCATCGAGCCGTCAGCGGCCGACACGACCAGGATCGCGCCGTCCATCTGGGCAGCTCCGGTGATCATGTTCTTCACATAGTCGGCGTGGCCAGGGCAATCCACGTGTGCGTAATGACGGTTAGTCGTCTCATACTCAACGTGAGCTGTATTGATGGTGATCCCGCGTGCCTTTTCTTCTGGCGCAGCATCGATGTCCGCATAGTTCTTGAACGTTGCACCACCGGTCTCAGCCAAGACCTTGGTGATCGCCGCGGTCAGAGACGTCTTGCCGTGGTCAACGTGACCGATGGTGCCGATGTTACAGTGAGGCTTATTGCGGGAAAACTTTTCCTTGCCCATCGCTATTCTCCGTATTCGTTAGCCAACAGGCCAACCTTTGAGTTGAGTTATTGGTTAGGCGTATTTGGCCTGGACTTCGTCGGCGACTGCCTGCGGAACTCGCTCGTAATGGTCGAACGTCATCGAGTACTGTGCACGACCCTGGCTCATCGAGCGCAGAGAGTTCACATAACCAAACATGTTTGCGAGCGGTACGAAGGCATCCACAACCTGGAGAATTCCACGGCTTTCAGTGCCCTGAATCTGCCCACGTCGTGAATTGAGGTCGCCGATAACGTCGCCCATGTAATCATCTGGCGTGACAACTTCAACCCTCATGATTGGCTCGAGGAGCTTTGGCAACGCCTTGCGGATGGCTTCGTTGAAGCCAGCACGACCAGCAATTTCAAAGGCCAAAACCGAAGAGTCGACGTCATGATATGCGCCTTCAGTCAGCGTTACCTTCACGTCCACGATCGGAAAGCCGATCAACGGACCAGAGGTCATCACGGACTTAACGCCCTTTTCAACACCTGGGATATATTCCCGCGGCACCGAACCACCGACAACGGCATTCACGAATTCCAGACCCTTACCGACTTCGCCTGGCTCAATCGAGAGCTTAACGCGAGCAAACTGACCCGAACCACCGGACTGCTTCTTGTGGGTATAATCCACGTCAGCAGCGCGTGTGATGGTTTCGCGATAAGCCACTTGCGGCTGACCGATATTAGCTTCGATCTTGAATTCGCGACGCATACGGTCAACGAGAATGTCCAGGTGAAGTTCGCCCATGCCCGAAATGATGGTCTGGCCAGATTCTTCATCGGTCTTGACGCGGAAGCTTGGATCTTCAGCCGCAAGACGATTGAGCGCAAGGCTCATCTTTTCCTGGTCAGCCTTGGACTTGGGTTCCACCGAGATGTCGATAACCGGCTCAGGGAAGATCATCCGTTCCAGGACAACCTGGGCATTTTGCGCGCAAAGCGTATCGCCCGTCGAGGTATCCTTCAGGCCCACGATAGCAACGATGTCGCCAGCGAAAGCTTCGGTGATCTGCTCACGGCTATTGGCGTGCATCTGGAACATACGGCCAACGCGTTCGCGCTTTTTCTTGATCGTATTTTCCAGAATCGCGCCCTGCTCGACGTGACCAGAATAGATGCGGCAGAACGTCAGCGAACCCATATGCGGATCGTTGGCGATCTTGAAAGCCAGCATCGACAGCGGCTCGCTATCGTCAGCGTGACGCTCGATTGGTACTTCCGTCTTGGCATCGATGCCCTGAATAGCAGGAACGTCATACGGCGACGGCAGGAAATCGATAACGCCGTCCAGCAGAGGCTGAACACCCTTGTTCTTAAAGGCCGAGCCCGCAAAAATCAGGAAGAACTTGGCATCGATCGTGCCGCGACGCAGCAGACGACGGATGGTATCATTGTTCGGTGTTTCGCCATTGAGGAAGGCCTTCATGGCGTCGTCGTCAATTTCAACGGCGGCTTCAATCATCTGCTCGCGATACTTGGCAGCAGCTTCCTTGAGATCGTCTGGAATCTCAACGATGTCCCACTGTGCGTCTAGCTCTTCATTGCGCCAGACCAAAGCGTTCATCTCGATCAGATCGACAACGCCCTTAAAATCATTTTCGACGCCAATCGGCAACTGAACAGGAACGGCCTTGGCGCCAAGACGCGAGCCGATCATTTCGACGCAGCGATAGAAATCGGCGCCGATCTTGTCCATCTTGTTGATGAAAACCAGACGCGGAACCTTGTACTTGTCGGCCTGGCGCCAGACGGTTTCCGTCTGAGGCTCAACGCCGGCATTGGCATCCAGCAGGGCGACAGCACCGTCGAGCACACGCAGCGAACGTTCAACTTCAATGGTGAAGTCAACGTGGCCCGGGGTGTCGATGATATTGAAGCGGTGCATGGTACCCGCACGGCCTTTCCAGAACGTGGTGGTTGCAGCCGAAGTAATCGTAATGCCGCGTTCCTGCTCTTGCTCCATCCAGTCCATGGTGGCAGCGCCGTCATGGACTTCGCCGATCTTATGAGACTTGCCGGTATAGTACAGGATGCGTTCGGTCGTGGTCGTCTTGCCAGCATCAATGTGCGCCATGATGCCAAAGTTACGATACAGCTTAATTGGGTATTCGCGTGCCATGGAGCGCTCCTACTACCAGCGGTAATGCGAGAAGGCACGGTTGGCGTCAGCCATACGGTGCGTATCTTCACGCTTCTTGACGGCCTGACCACGGCCATTGAGAGCATCCATGAGTTCGCCAGAAAGGCGCTCACGCATGGTGTTCTCTCCACGCTTGCGGGCGGAGTCGATCAGCCAGCGGATAGCCAAAGCCTGCTGACGATCAGCACGAACTTCAACTGGAACCTGGTACGTAGCACCGCCAACGCGGCGCGAACGGACTTCAACGGAAGGACGAATATTTTCCAGGGCCATGTGGAATACCTCGATGGGATCCTGCTTGATCTTGGCTTTGACGATGTCGAAGGCACCGTAAACGATGCTTTCAGCGGCCGACTTCTTGCCGTCCTTCATGAGCGAGTTCATGAACTTGGTAAGGACGAGATCGCCAAACTTTGCGTCCGGAATAACGTCGCGCTTTTCTGCGCGGTGGCGACGGGACATAGCTCAATATCTCCTTACTTTGGACGCTTCGCGCCATACTTGGACCGGCGCTGACGACGATCCTTGACGCTCTGCGTGTCAAGAACGCCGCGGAGCACGTGATACCGAACACCGGGGAGGTCGCGAACGCGGCCACCACGGATCAGGACCACAGAGTGTTCCTGAAGGTTGTGGCCTTCACCCGGGATATACGAAATCACTTCGCGTGAGTTCGTCAGACGAACCTTGGCAACCTTGCGCAGAGCCGAGTTTGGCTTCTTCGGGGTCGTCGTATACACACGAGAACAAACACCGCGCTTCTGCGGATTTGCTTCCATCGCCGGAACCTTGTTCCGCTTTGGCTTGCTGGCGCGCGGCTTGCGGATCAGCTGATTAATGGTGGGCATTTCGCTCTTTCCATCGTCCAAAATTCATTGCGGTATAAACAAACCAAAACAGCGCTCATCCGACCCAAAAAGGGGAACGGAGGCGCCTTAATTGCAGCGGATTGCCCCCAAAAGTGGACAGTCATGCGCACAAGGATTTGCTTCGTCTAGTTACCCGATAGTGTGTTTGAGTGTCCTGGATGCCCGCACAAGATGGCAGGAACCCAGTATGACATTCACGACCAACTGCTTAGGTAGGCGCTCTTTAGAGCCGACTCTCTTTCGCGTCAAGGATTCTTTCGTGAAAAAGCCACGAACGAGCTATGCGCAGACTTGCAATGCTTTTCCGAAGATAAATGGGGAGCCAGAGAAGCTATTCCTCTGCCCTCGCTCACACTCGAACAGCACTGGCGCTTCTCGCCACCGATGAATTGTGTAGAATCGCCTTCACGGCTGCAGCTAATTTGGACAAAACCGAGTGGTCACATGTCGGTCAAGGAAGAATGCGATGAAGCTCAAATCAATATTAGTTAGCGGAGTACTCACGCTCGCCGCCACCGTGTTGGCCCAAGCCCAGACGCTGCTAAACGGCGCGGACACCGACGATATCCTCAACGCCACGCGCGGCTATGGTTCGGCCAAGCTCACCATCCAGAGCAATGGCGACCCACAGATCACTAGCAAGATCGAGGATGTGATCTACCAGATCTACTTTCGCAACTGCACCAACAATACCGATTGCGATGATCTCAATTTTTACCTCAGCTTTCTTGATCTGAAACTGATGCTCGAAGTGATCAACGACTGGAAATACAACAAGCGCTTCAGTCGGGCTCATCTAGACCAGAACGACGATGCCTGCATCGAAATGGACATTGATCTAGAGGAGGGCGCAACCGCCGAATCCCTCATGCTGAGTTTGGCCTCTAGGCCTTGGTCGTCGGCCAGTTTGGTGAGCATGTTGGCTATAACTGAGCCAAGCTGTTACCATTCCAAGAAAAGAAGCCTTCCCGACCTCTTTTTTACTTCTTGCCGGTACGCAGCATTTCCGTCGCCTTCTTAATCCGCTTCGCTTTGGTCTCCGGAGACTTGGCATCGATGATCGACAACACATGCCTGAGCTTACCGCTATAGGACGGCGTCTCGAAGAGTGCCTTGGCGGCGGCATCTCCGGCCAAGGCCAGGCTCAGGTTTTCGGGCATCGTCACCTCCCCCCCCGCTGCGTGTCAAGTACCAGCTCCACCTCGACGGTATCGCCGCCCTTGATCCCCGATTCAGTCCGGCGTTCCGAACTGAGCGGGAACTTGCCACCCATCACCGCGATGGATGAACGATACCCATAGCTGCCCACGGTCACCATCACCTGCCGTCGTTTACTCGGCGGCAGGCGCAGCGATCTTGGGCGTACTCGCCTGACGACGACGCTCATCCAGGATCAGATCATCGCGCTTGGTAGCGATTAGCTTGGCTGAAGAGATGCCGGCGCCAGTACCCGCAGGGATTAGACGACCAACGATCACGTTCTCCTTGAGGCCTTCGAGTAGATCGGCCTTGCCAGAAACTGCAGCCTCGGTGAGCACGCGGGTGGTTTCCTGGAACGATGCGGCCGACACGAACGAACGGGTCTGCAGCGACGCCTTGGTGATACCCAGCAGCACTGGATTAGCCGTTGCCGGCTTCTTGCCGTCAGCAACCAGAGCGTCGTTAAGCTCATCAAAGTCCAGCTTGTCGAGCTGCTCATCCTTGAGCAGACCAGAGTCACCCGGATTGACAATTTCGACCTTCTGCAGCATCTGGCGAACAATCACCTCGATGTGCTTGTCGTTGATCATCACGCCCTGCAGACGATATACTGCCTGGATTTCGTTGACGAGGTAACGAGCAAGCTCTTCCACGCCCTTGATAGCCAGAATGTCGTGCGGCGCCGGATTGCCATCGAGGATATACTCACCCTTTTCAATGGCATCGCCTTCCTGCAGATGGAATGGCTTGCTCTTGGGGATCAGATACTCAATCATATCACCACCCTCTTCATGGGGCTCGATGATAACGCGACGCTTGTTCTTATAGTCTCGACCAAACCGGATAGTGCCATCGATCTCGGCGATGATGGCATGATCCTTGGGACGACGAGCCTCGAACAATTCCGCCACGCGCGGCAGGCCGCCCGTGATGTCCTTGGTCTTGGCGCTTTCCAACGGAATACGCGCCAGCACGTCACCCGGAGATACCTTCTCGCCTGGCTCAGCGGCAATAATCGCATCAACCGAGAGCAGGTAACGGGCTTCGCCACCACGATCCACCTTCAGCACGGCACCATCGCGTGCAATGGCGAGGGCTGGCTTAAGGCTCTCACCACGCGGATTGGTCCGCCAGTCGATGACAACGCGCTTGGTAAAGCCGGTTGCCTCGTCGGTGTTTTCCGCAACCGAAGTGCCATCGAGCAGATCCTCAAAAACGACCTCGCCTTCGACTTCGGCCAGGATCGGACGAGTGTAGGGGTCCCATTCGGCCAAACGCTGACCACGGCGAACCATGTCGCCTTCCTTAATCAGCAATTTGGCGCCATAGGCCACCTTGTGTGTAGCGCGTTCCTTGCCGTCCGCATCCAGCACGGCCAGCGACACATTACGGGCCATGACAACCAGCTTGTTGCCCTCGACCTTAACCACGTTCGGATTACGGATGGCAATCTTGCCCTCTGCGCCGGACTCAAGGAACGAAGAGTCAACCACCTGTGCCGTGCCACCAATATGGAACGTACGCATGGTCAGCTGGGTGCCGGGTTCGCCGATCGACTGCGCGGCGATAACGCCCACAGCTTCACCCATGTTCACGGGAGTACCGCGAGCAAGGTCACGGCCATAGCAAGCCGCGCAGGTACCCTGACGCATATCGCAGGTCAGTGGCGAACGGATACGGATCGACTGGATCCGCGCCTCTTCGATGACGTCGACATCCTTTTCTTCCAGCAGATGACCCTTGGCAGCGATCAGATCGCCGGTCAGCGGATGGAAGATATCGTCGGCTGCCGTACGGCCCAGGACACGCTGGCCAATGGAAGCCACGATCTGGCCTGCATCAACAATCGGTTCCATGGTCAGGCCGCGCTCGGTGCCGCAATCGGTCGATACGATGATCGCATCCTGCGCTACGTCCACCAGACGACGGGTCAGATAACCCGAGTTCGCGGTCTTTAACGCCGTATCCGCTAGACCCTTACGGGCGCCGTGGGTAGAGTTGAAGTACTCCAGAACGTTCAGGCCTTCCTTGAAGTTGGCCGTGATCGGGGTCTCGATGATCGAACCGTCAGGACGAGCCATCAGGCCGCGCATGCCCGCCAGCTGCTTCATCTGGGCCGGTGAACCACGGGCACCCGAATGGCTCATCATATAGACCGAGTTGATCGGCTTCTGACGACCGGTCTCCTTCTCGATCTGCACGGTGCGGATCGCGTCCATCATCTCTTCAGCAACCTTGTCGCCACACTTGGCCCAAGCGTCAACGACCTTATTGTACTTTTCGCCCTGCGTGATCAGGCCATCATTGTACTGCTGCTCGAACTCTTCGACCTGCTTACGGGCCGCTTCCACGATAGTATACTTGGAAGCAGGGATAACCATATCGTCCTTGCCGAACGAAATGCCGGCGTCGCAGGCGTTCTTGAAGCCAAGCTGCATGATACGGTCACAGAAGATCACGGTCTCCTTCTGACCGCAGCCACGGTAAACCGTGTCGATCATCTTGGAGATTACTTTCTTGGTCATCAGCTGGTTGGCTGTCGAGAACGGCACCTTGGCGCTCTTGGGCAGGATCTGCCCAATCAGCATACGGCCCGGGGTCGTTTCCACGATCTCGGTGGTCTGCTTGCCATCGGCATCAAACGCCACAACGCGGCCTTTGATCTTGGTATGGAGCGTAACCACCTCGTTGTCGATCGCATGCTCAAGCTCGGCATAGGACGAGAACGCCATGCCTTCGCCGGGCTCTTTCTCATTCATCAACGAGAGGTAGTACAGACCCAGCACGATGTCCTGGCTCGGCACGATGATCGGCTGGCCATTAGCAGGATGCAGGATATTGTTGGTGCTCATCATCAGCACACGGGCTTCCAGCTGTGCCTCAAGCGACAGCGGAATGTGCACAGCCATCTGGTCACCGTCGAAGTCGGCGTTAAAGGCCGAGCAGACGAGCGGATGCAGACAGATAGCCTTGCCTTCGATCAGCATGGGCTCAAAAGCCTGAATGCCAAGACGATGCAGGGTTGGTGCGCGGTTGAGCAGCACGGGATGCTCGCGGATCACCTCGTCCAGAATATCCCAAACTTCCGGCCGTTCCTTCTCGACCAGCTTCTTGGCCTGCTTCACCGTCGAGCTGAAACCCTTGGCTTCAAGACGGCTGTAAATAAAGGGCTTGAACAGCTCGAGCGCCATCTTCTTGGGCAGACCGCATTGGTGCAGCTTGAGGTTCGGACCCACGGTGATAACCGAACGACCCGAATAGTCGACACGCTTGCCCAGCAAGTTCTGACGGAACCGGCCCTGCTTGCCCTTGAGCATATCGGACAGCGACTTCAGCGGACGCTTGTTGGCACCGGTAATAGTGCGGCCACGACGACCATTGTCGAACAGCGCATCAACAGCTTCCTGCAGCATGCGCTTTTCGTTGCGGATGATGATATCGGGCGCACACAACTTGATCAGGCGCTTCAACCGGTTGTTACGGTTAATTACGCGGCGATAAAGATCGTTCAGATCCGAGGTCGCAAAACGACCACCATCCAGCGGCACTAGGGGGCGCAGCTCGGGCGGAATGACCGGAATGATGGTCATGATCATCCACTCGGGCTTGTTGCCCGAGACGATGAACTGCTCGACAATCTTGAGGCGTTTGGCCAGCTTCTTTGGCTTCAGCTCAGTGGTCGACTCGGCGATTTCCACGCGCAGATTGGCCGCGATCTTTTCCAGATCGAGCGCCAGCAGGATGTCGCGAATGGCCTCGGCGCCAATCTTGGCAGTGAAGCTGTCGGCATCATATTTGTCCTGGGCATCCAGGAACTGCTCTTCGTTCAGCAGCTCGTACTGGGTGAACGGCGTCAGACCAGGATCGAGAACGACGTAGTTCTCGAAGTACAGAATGCGCTCGATGTCCTTGAGTGTCATATCGAGAAGCAGCGCGATACGGGACGGCAGCGACTTCAGGAACCAGATGTGAGCCACCGGCGCAGCCAGCTCGATGTGACCCATGCGCTCGCGACGAACGCGGCTCAGGGTAACTTCAACACCGCACTTTTCGCAGATGACGCCTTTGAACTTCATGCGCTTGTACTTGCCGCACAGGCACTCATAGTCCTTCACGGGGCCAAAGATGCGCGCGCAGAACAGGCCATCGCGTTCAGGCTTAAACGTACGATAGTTGATGGTTTCCGGCTTCTTGATTTCGCCATAAGACCAGCTCAGGATCTTCTCCGGGCTGGCGATGGAGATCTTCATCTGATCGAAGGTCTGCACCGGAACCGCTGGGTTGAACGGGTCCATGACGTGGGAATGATGATTCATCAATTCTCTCCTCTTTCCATCAGGACCGGACCGATGCCCGATCCTAGTGGAAGTGAATGGGGGTAGGAAGTGCCGGATTATTCCGCCGCTTCCTGAGGAGGTGCGAGCTCCGCTTCGGCCGGTTCGGAACCGGCTTCGATCTCGCGCATGTCGAGTTCGACATTGAGACCGAGCGAACGGATTTCCTTGACTAGAACGTTGAAGCTCTCAGGGATGCCCGCTTCGAACGTATCGTCGCCACGCACGATAGCTTCGTAGACCTTAGTACGACCAGCAACATCGTCCGACTTGATGGTAAGCATTTCCTGCAGCGTGTACGCCGCGCCGTAGGCTTCCAGAGCCCACACTTCCATCTCGCCGAAGCGCTGACCGCCGAACTGGGACTTGCCGCCCAGCGGCTGCTGGGTGACCAGGGAGTACGGGCCGATCGAACGTGCGTGGATCTTGTTGTCCACAAGATGGTCGAGCTTGAGCATATAGATATACCCAACTGTCACCTGACGATCGAACTGCTCGCCGCTACGACCGTCGAACACTGTCGACTGGCCCGAGGCCTTCAGCCCTGCCCGCTCCAGCATCACCACGATGTCGGCTTCCTTAGCGCCGTCGAACACCGGTGTCGCGATCGAAACACCCTTGGACAAGTGCTCGCCGAGACGGACTATGCCGTCGTCGTCAAGATCGGTGATGGATTCATCACCGGCAAACAGGTCCTGGATCTCCAGGCGCAGTGGCTTCAGATCGCCATTGCGCTGATAGGCGCGGACCATCTCATCGATCTTGCGACCCATGCCGGCACAGGCCCAGCCCAGATGCGTCTCGAGGATCTGACCTACATTCATGCGCGAAGGCACGCCCAGCGGGTTCAACACGATGTCAACCGAGGTGCCATCTTCTAGATACGGCATGTCTTCGATCGGCACGATGCGCGAAACCACGCCCTTATTGCCGTGACGGCCAGCCATCTTGTCGCCTGGCTGGATCTTGCGCTTGGTCGCGATAAAGACCTTGACCATCTTCATCACGCCAGGAGGCAGTTCGTCACCGCGCTGCAGTTTGTCCACCTTGTCGATGAAACGCTGCTCAAGCAGACGACGGCTCTCTTCATACTGCGCATGAAGAGCTTCCATCTCGGTCATGATCTTGTCGTCATTAATCGCGAACTGCCACCACTTCGAACGCGGCTGCGCCTCGAACATCTGGTCATTGAGCTTGGCGCCCACGACATAGCCCTTCGGGCCGGCCGTAGCAGCCTTGCCAAACAGCATTTCCTTCAGACGCGCATAGACGTTGCGGTCCAGGATTGACTGTTCGTCGTCACGATCCTTGGCAAGACGCTCGATTTCCTCGCGCTCGATAGCCATGGCGCGCTCGTCTTTGTCGATGCCGTGACGATTGAACACGCGCACTTCAACAACAGTACCAGCATCGCCGGGCGGCACGCGCAGGGAGGTGTCACGAACGTCGGAGGTCTTCTCGCCAAAGATGGCGCGTAGTAGCTTTTCTTCTGGCGTCATCGGCGATTCACTCTTGGGGGTGATCTTACCAACCAGAATGTCGCCAGGGGCAACTTCGGCGCCAATGTGCACGATGCCGGCTTCGTCCAGATTCTTCAGCGCTTCTTCCGACACATTAGGAATGTCGCGGGTGATTTCCTCAGGGCCAAGCTTGGTATCGCGAGCCATCACTTCATATTCCTCGATATGGATCGAAGTGAAGACGTCATTCATAGCGATCTTTTCAGACAACAGAATGGAGTCTTCGAAGTTGTAGCCATCCCAGGGCATGAACGCGACGAGCACGTTGCGACCCAGAGCCAGATCGCCCAGCTCGGTGGACGGGCCATCAGCAATGATGTCGCCAGCATTGACGTGATCACCCACCACAACCAGCGGACGCTGATTGATGCAGGTCGACTGGTTCGAACGCTGGAACTTCATCAAATTGTAGATGTCCACGCCCGACTTGGACGCATCGGTTTCCTCAGTCGCCCGAATAACGATACGCGTGGCGTCAACCTGGTCGACGATACCCTTGCGCTTGGAGACAATGGCGGCGCCGGAATCGCGGGCCACAATCGCTTCCATGCCGGTACCTACGAACGGGGCATGTGCTCGCAGCAGCGGCACAGCCTGACGCTGCATGTTCGAGCCCATCAGAGCGCGATTGGCGTCGTCGTTTTCCAGGAACGGGATCAGCGAGGCGGCAACCGACACCATCTGCTTTGGCGAAACGTCCATTAGATCGACGTTTTCCTTGGGCGTCAGGCCGTTGTCACCAGCGTGGCGAGTCACAACCAGATCATGCTCGAGCTCAAGCTTGTCGTTGAAGGTCACATTGGCCTGGGCAACGTAGTGCTTAGCCTCTTCCATGGCGGACAGATAGACCACGTCATCGGTCAGCTTGCCGTTGACGATCTTGCGGTACGGGGTCTCGATGAAACCGTATTTGTTGACACGCGCAAAGGTCGACAGCGAGTTGATCAGACCAATATTGGGACCTTCAGGGGTCTCAATCGGGCAGATACGGCCATAATGGGTCGGGTGCACGTCGCGGACTTCAAAGCCGGCGCGCTCACGGGTCAGGCCACCAGGTCCAAGCGCCGACAGACGACGCTTATGCGTGATTTCCGACAGCGGATTGGTCTGATCCATGAACTGGCTAAGCTGGCTCGAACCAAAGAATTCACGCACTGCGGCCGCAGCCGGCTTGGCGTTGATCAGATCCTGCGGCATGACCGTGTCGATTTCGACCGAACTCATGCGCTCCTTGATGGAGCGTTCCATGCGCAGCAGACCGAGACGATAGGAATTTTCCATCAACTCGCCAACCGAACGCACACGGCGGTTGCCGAGATTGTCGATGTCGTCGATTTCGCCACGACCATCGAGCAGGTTGACCAGCGTGCGGACGACTTCAACAATGTCTTCCTTGCGCAGGGTGCGCATGGTGTCTGGCGCATTCAGCTCAAGACGCATATTCATCTTGACGCGGCCCACGGCGGACAGGTCATAGCGCTCGCTGTCAAAGAATAGCGACTGGAACATGGCTTCAGCCATATCAACGGTTGGCGGTTCGCCCGGACGCATCACGCGGTAGATATCGAACAGCGCGTCTTCACGCGACTTGTTCTTGTCCATAGCCAGCGTATTGCGGATATAGCCACCAATGCTGACGTGATCTATGTCTAGGATCGGCAGCTCGTCAAAGCCGAGCTCAACCAGAGTCTCGAGGTTCTTTTCGTCCAGCTCGTCGCCTGCCTCCATGTAGACCTCGCCAGTCTTTATGTTGATCAGATCTTCAGCGACATACATGCCATAGAGGTCTTCATCGATCGCCAGCAAATGGGTCAGGCCGTCATCGGCCAGCTTCTTGGCCTGGCGAACAGACAGCTTCTTGCCGGCCTCATGCACCACGTCGCCGGTCTTGGCGTCGATTAGGTCATGGCTTGGCTTGGCATTCTTCATCTTCTCGGCGTCGTATGGTTTCTGCCATCCTGATGTCGTCTTGGTGAAGGTGAGTGTGTTGTAATAGGTCGACAGAATCTCTTCGGTATCCATGCCGAGCGCCCTGAGCAGGCTCGTCACAGGGATCTTGCGGCGACGATCGATACGCGCGAACACCATGTCCTTGGCATCGAATTCAATATCGAGCCAGCTACCGCGATAGGGAATGATCCGGCCAGCAAACAGCAACTTGCCCGACGAATGCGTCTTGCCCTTATCGTGATCAAAGAACACGCCTGGCGAACGGTGCATCTGCGAAACGATAACGCGCTCAGTGCCATTGACGATAAAGGTGCCGTTCGACGTCATGAAGGGCATGTCGCCCATATAGACGTCCTGTTCTTTGATGTCCTTGACCGAGCGGGCGCCGGTTTCTTCATCGACCTCAAATACGATCAGGCGAAGTGTCACCTTGAGCGGGGCAGCGAACGTGATGTCGCGCGCACGGCACTCATCGATGTCATACTTGGGCTGCTCGAATTCGTATTTCACGAATTCGAGGGATGCCGTGTTTGAAAAGTCGGTGATCGGGAAGACCGAACGGAACACGGATTGAAGTCCCTCATCGGGACGACCCTCTTCGGGCTCGTCAACGAGGAGAAACTGATCATAGGAGGCCTTCTGGATCTCGATCAGATTGGGCATCTCCGTGACTTCGCGAATGGACCCGAAGGACTTGCGTACCTTGCGGCGGCCGTTGAACGTGGTAGCCATGAAAGCTCCTGTTTCTATAGCGATTGTCTCGGAGGCAGATATCCAAATATCCGACAATCAGCCGTTGGGTATCGGGATACATGCTATGGTAAGTTCATTAGGCTTGTCGATGTCATTGCGCCATTCCGAGCCCGGAAAACGACATGAGTACCAAAAACGCCAAAAAAACCGCCTGGCCATAGCCGGGAGGTCTATCGGACGTCAGCACACCTCAGACATCAAAAATCGTCATATATTCCGCAAATTGGCGCCAGGGACCCATCCATTCGGTCCGGCGAATCATCTCTGATGGATGATAGAGTAGCAAAATGGCACATAACGCGCCATTTTGCAAACATTAAGGCAGATCAAACTACTTGAGTTCGACCTTGGCGCCAGCAGCTTCAAGCTTCTTCTGAATATCTTCAGCTTCAGCCTTGTTGACGGCTTCCTTGATGGCCTTAGGAGCTGCTTCGACCAGAGCCTTAGCTTCGCCCAGGCCAAGACCGGTGATGGCTCGGACTTCCTTAATGACGTTGATCTTGTTTTCGCCAAAGGAAGCGAGGATCACGTCAAATTCGGTCTTTTCTTCAGCAGCCGGAGCAGCAGCATCGCCAGCGGCAGCAACAGCAACAGGAGCGGCGGCGGAAACGCCCCACTTCTCTTCCAGCATCTTCGACAGTTCGGAAGCTTCTAGAACGGTCAGGGCAGACAGGTCGTCTACGATCTTGGCGAGATCAGCCATTTGATAAATCTCTCTTTTTACGTGTTCAGTTCAAACCAAAGTGGCCCCTTGCGGGGACCGATGGGGTTACGCTGCTTCGTTGCTCTTTTCCGCATGCGCGACCAAAACGCGAGCAATGCCGCCAGCCGGCGCCACGATGACCGAAGCGATACGCGTAGCGGGCTGCTTGAGCATCCCAGCGAGCGTGGCGCGCAATTCATCCAGCGACGGCATGGTCGACAGCGCCTTGACGTTATTGGCATCAAGAGCGGTCTGGCCCATGGCGCCACCAAGAACGATATATTTCGCGTTCTTTTCAGCAAACTTTGCCGCAATCTTTGGCGCAGTAATGGGGTCGGCCGCATAAGCGATGACGATCGGGCCTACCAGGAGGCCCGACATGTCCGCATTGTTGGTTTCTTTAAGAGCAAGCTTGGCAAGACGGTTTTTCGCGATCTTCACGAAGCCACCGGCACCCTTAATCTCACGGCGAAGGGTCTCCAGATGAGCCACGGTCAGACCGGCATTCTGCGCAAGTACGATCGATCCAGCGCCCGCGAGGGCTGACTGAAGCGATGTGATAAGCTCACGCTTTTCCGCTCTTTCCACTGCTAGTCTCCACATTTAGCCCGACGAAAGTCAGCCGGGCCATTGCCAATTGCTGCCCTCCGATCTTCGTTAAGGAAGAATGAAGAGCAACGGTTACACGCCTGTCAACCGTGCTGCCCGGCAGGACAACTGGCCTGGTTCGAACCGACACCCTGCCATTGCAGGCAGAATTTCCGGTCTCCACCCCATCTATGCTGGCATCTTGCAATATTAAGCCAACCCAAATTGGCTGGCACCGGCAGTCTCGGACAGGACTTATTGCCGCCCTGAAGAGCGACAAAAACCGGGCGATCGAAACCACCCGGAATTCACATTACATTGCCGAAGCGGGCTCGACATGCACGCCTGGGCCCATCGTCGAGGACACGGCAACGCGCTTGATATAAGTACCCTTGGCACCAGCCGGCTTGGACTTGATCACCGCATCGGTGAACGCCTTGATGTTTTGCAGTAAGGCTTCTTCCGAGAACGACACCTTGCCAATACCAGCATGCAGGATACCGGCTTTTTCGACGCGGTATTCGACAGCGCCGCCCTTGGCAGCCTTGACGGCGCCAGCAACGTCAGGCGTAACCGTGCCGACCTTAGGGTTTGGCATCAGATTGCGCGGCCCCAGGATCTTGCCCAGACGACCGACCAGCGGCATCATGTCAGGCGTGGCAATGCAACGATCGAAATCGATCTTGCCGCCCATAATGGCTTCCATTAGGTCTTCAGCACCAACAATGTCAGCACCAGCCTTGCAGGCCTCGTCTGCCTTGGCATCCTTGGCGAACACGGCAACGCGCACAGTCTTGCCGGTGCCGTTGGGCAGGTTTACAACGCCACGGACCATCTGGTCAGCATGGCGGGGATCAACGCCGAGATTGATCGCGATTTCGATCGTCTCGTCAAACTTGACAGTCGAGCGCAACTTGATCATTTTGACCGCTTCATCAAGCTTGTACAGCTTATTGCGATCGATGCCCTCGCGGGCTGCGGTGAGTTTCTTACCAGCCATTTATCAGCCCTCGACCTGAATGCCCATGGAACGGACAGAGCCAGCAATCATCGACACAGCAGCGTCAAGATTGTCAGCGTTGAGATCCTTCATCTTCTTGATGGCGATATCGCGCAGCTGAGCCACAGTGATGACACCAGCCGATTCCTTGCCCGGCAGATTGCTGCCCGACTTCAAGTTTACGGCTTTCTTGATGAAGTAGCTAACCGGCGGCTGTTTCATCTCGAAAGTAAAGCTCTTGTCAGCATAGGCGGTGATCACAACTGGAATGGGCGAACCCTTCTCCATTTCCTGCGTAGCAGCATTGAACGCCTTGCAGAATTCCATTATGTTCAAACCGCGCTGACCCAGTGCGGGGCCAATTGGTGGGGATGGTGTTGCGGAGGCCGCAGGCACCTGGAGCTTTACGTAGCCAACGATTTTCTTTGCCATAATCGTCCTTCAGTTCGAATTGGCGCGCTTGCGCAACGCCTGCTGTTTGCCCGCTGTCACGCGGACCATTTGACGCTGTGGTCCAAAGCTTGATCAGCAGCCTGGCAGCACCACCCTCTCCCACAGATTTCACCAGGTTACCCTGGATATATAGCTGACACCAGAATTCAATATCCACCGCTAACGCGACGAACAATTAGACCTTTTCGACCTGACTGTATTCGAGCCCCACCGGGGTAGGACGACCAAAGATCGACACTTCTACCTTGAGGCGGGCGCGCTCTTCATCGACTTCTTCCACCACGCCATTGAAGCTGGCGAACGGACCATCCGAGACCCGGACATTCTCGCCCACTTCGAACGAGATCGACGGCTTGGGATGCTCCACACCTTCCTGCACCTGCTGCAGAATGCCCTGGACTTCTTTCTCCGAGATCGGCATCGGCTTGTTGTCCGAGCCGAGGAATCCGGTCACTTTCGGGGTGTTCTTGATCAGATGGAATGCCTCGTCGGTCATATCCATCTTCACCAGCACGTAGCCCGGGAAGAATTTACGTTCGGCGTCGACCTTGCGGCCGCGGCGGATCTCAACGACCTTTTCGGTCGGTACGATCACATCTTCAAACAAATGCTCTAGCTTCTTCTGCGCAACCTTCTGACGGATGTCTTCCGCTACCTTGCGCTCGAAATTCGAGTAAGCTTGAACGATATACCAGCGCATGGCCATTAAGCGTCGCCGCTCCTAGTAATTGAGTGTCTGGACCCGACTAGCGGATCGAAAGCATCAGCGCAACAAGCCATGAAATGGCCTGGTCGGCTGTCAGAAAGAACAGGCTTGCGGCCAACACCAGCATGATGACCATGATCGTGGAGATCAGGACTTCGTTCCGCGTCGGCCACGTGACCTTAGAAACTTCTTGTCGCGTCTGCTGCAGGAATTTGATTGGGTTCATAATGGCCATCAGCGACTCTACTCTTTGGTGTTTTGGTGAAAAACCAAAGGCCGCGCAGGAATCCCGCACGGCTGGAATGTTGAGTATCTAGAGAATCTCTCTGTCAAATGCAACAGGGCGTCCGAAAAATCTGGTGCGCTCGGCAAGTCCGGCAATTAACGACAACCCCTTGTCATCTTGAATCCCTCTTAATTTGAAATGTCCGCGGCACTTAAATGCATCCGCAACGGAATTTATTGGAAACGGGAGGCGTGCCACGGCTGTAGCTACCACGTCTTTCGACGTTAAGGGCTGCGAACTCAGCGCGTTTGCGCCCTCATCGAGGCATTGATAGTCGGATCATCGGCGTTATGCGTGTCCAGATCGAAGAAAATTTCATGGGCAATGTGACCCGCTATTGATCTTGATCTCAAGGTGAAGGCCGATGTGGATCAACGCTGGGACCGACGAGGTACGCACGGCGCTGCTCGCCCATGCGGCTCACCAGCTCAACCAGCTCAAGGCGCGCCATTCTAAAAAGCTGTTGACCGCCGCGGAATAGCGGCACCTCTGCAGCCTCGCGATAAGTCTATGATATTGTTTGTATTGTGCCTGGCAGGGGCTGGGGGACTCGAACCCACGACCCTCGGTTTTGGAGACCGATGCTCTACCAACTGAGCTAAACCCCTTTAGGCGAGACTGTGTCTAATGGCAATCGGGCAATTTCGCAATACCCTAAGGCAGCTTAAGACTACCTATGGCCCAGCAACGGGACAAGCATAGCGTCTCCATGCCGACCAGCACAACTGTAAAGCTGATCGAGCGCCAGGGAGATAGACCCCCCACATAGCAGACCACATATGCCACGCGACCCAGCAGAATAGAGGACGGCGCCAGCCAGCGACAACCAGTCCTGCTCACCATCGAGAGCACCGCAAGCGTGATGAAAATCGGCAGCGTTTCCTGAAAATTGGTCAGTGCGCGTCGCGCACGGCCCAAGGTTTGGCTCGGGAACGGAGTTCATCGCGCGTCCCCATTTGCGCTGCTGGACCAATCTGCAGGACCAGGAGGTAATGGGGCATAAAAATCTGCACTAGCAACAGGAGTAAAGATGAGAAATATGATCAGTAACACGGTCGAACACTCGCAACATATTAGCAAAATGCCTGATTAAACTGCTTGCGCTGATCACCGCAAGCTAGATCATAGGTGCATCGGCCTGTCACGGCATTTACAAATCTCGCCAGCCAGCCAATTAAAGATCAGGCGAGTTTGGGAATCCGCGGCGCGTGCCGACACTGTTCACTCAGGGACCGACAGATCCCGGAAGGAAATCGATGCGTCTTGTGTTCGCCGTGTTCCACAGCTACGCCCATGGCGCCGAAATGCCAGCCAATAGCACAAGGGCTGGGTTATGTCGGCGGCTTCCTGCTGGCCACCGCTCTGCTGCACTTCACCAGCCTGGCTGCCACGGTCGGCTTGATCGGGCTCACCAGTCGACACACGCGCCAGCTCACCCGCATCACTGCCAGTGCTGTGGCCCTGAGCGGCACCAGACTGCTTGCCGGCTGGCTGTTCACCATCGGCTTTCTGCATCTCGCTTTCATGCGGGGTCTGTTTGGCCTGCTGATCTGGCCCTATTATCTGGGCGGCCATTTTGCAATGTAGTCAGACCGGAGCACATCCGGCCCGGATGACGGCATGATTGAGCTGATCATGTCGCAACGGCACATATCAGCATACCGATAACATATCAAAATTCTGGACCATGCTATAGTCTCGCCCATCAGAAACCGGCACTGACGTCTAGGCGCCGCCGCAACGAGCTGGAAAGCCAATGTGCGTCTTGTATGCTGATGACGAACCAGACATCCTGGTCGTTGCGGTTATGTGCTTACAGCTGAAAAAGAACTTCGAAGTTTAGGAGTGCGCAAGCGGTGCCGAGGCATTGCAAATGGCCCACGACTAGCAACCTGATGTTGTGCTGCTCGACGTGATGATGCCCGAAATGGATGGTCTCATTGAAACGCGCAGCCCTCCGCGCTGATCCCGCAATAGCAGGCATTTCTGTCGTGTTTGTCACTGCACGGACGCAAACATCCGAAATCGATCGCTTGCTTAAACTCGACGTCACCAGGGTTATCGCCAAGCCGTTTGATCCGATGTCACTGGCCCAACAAGTCGCCATGCTAATGGGCTGGACGCCTTAGGCCCGCCGCGCAAAAGACAAGCTAGTGCCGACTAGAGTGTTTCAGGCTCTATCAGATGCGCGAGCCGAGCATCTCACGGAGAGTTCTGGCGATTGCAGCGCTTCGCAGCTTAACATACCTGATCCGACACAAGTATTGCCCTGTGTTCGAGTCGGCAACAGCCTTGCTAGTGCGCTGCGCTAAGCGCTCGGCGCTCTTCTGGCTATAGCCGGCCGCCAGTAGCAGCACCGACCTGCAGCTCCATCAGCCGTTCCGCGGCAAAGCCGATCATCTCACGCAGAATATCGGCGTCAGGGGTCTTCTTCATACCAGCGTGCGCAGGTTCACCATTGCATTGGTCATCGGTGATCCTTCCAGTATCAGGTTGGTGTGAGCAACCCGACCCTACCGGAAATCGGTCTATGACCACCGATCAGCTACACCAGGGTCTGGGATATGATTGGGGGCTTTCTGCACAAATCACTATCATATCGCCTAAGCGTTTCATGGCCAACCGCTTTTTTGTGACGCTTTGCGGATGGGGAGTTGACACCATATCGTCAGACCACCATAACCCACCCCGACGATGCGCTTTGGCGCAGCGTCATTCTACCCAAGCGACGTTATAGTGGAGGGGTGGGAGAGTGGTTAAATCCATCAGACTGTAAATCTGACCGCTTAGCGTACACTGGTTCGAATCCAGTCCCCTCCACCAACCACCCTTTCCTTCAGAATAGCCAAATGCTGCCTCCCGCCGTTATAGCGAGGGCAAGCCACTTGCTGGCATCGCGCAAAGGCGCTAGGCAAAGCTCATGAGCTTCAACAAATTTCCGCCCAAGGCGCGGCACAATCCCGATGAAGGTCCGGTCTATCTTTACGGCATGCATACCGTACGTGCCGCGTTGGATAACTCAAACCGCATCAAGAAGGTGCTGCTGGTCACACCCAATGCGCTGAATCGACTCAAGGAATCTGGCGAAATCGGCAAGGTTTCCGTCAAGGAAACTACGCCAAAAGAGCTCGACCGGCTGCTTGGCGACAACGCTGTGCACCAGGGCGCCGCACTTGAAGTCGATCTCGTCAGCCGTTTCGGTCTGGACGACATCTATCCATTGCAGCTGGTGGTTGTACTCGATCACATCACCGACCCGCACAATGTTGGCGCCATTCTGCGTACTGCCTGCGCCTTTGGTGCAGACGCCGTCATCACCACGGCCCGGCATTCGCCGCGCGAAACCGGCGTTATGGCCAAATCGGCCTCCGGCGCGCTTGACCTGGTTCCGATGATCGAAGTCCGTAATCTCGGCGACACGCTCGAAAAGCTCAAGAGCCGCGGCATGTTGGTGCTTGGCTTTGATTCTGAATCAGAACTTCAGCTCAAGCCGCGCACCGATAGCCAACCCATGGCTATTGTCATGGGGGCCGAGGGCAAGGGCCTGCGCCAGCGCACCCGCGAACTGTGCGACGAAGTCGTTAAGCTCGACATACCCGGTCCGATCAAGTCGCTCAATGTTTCCAACGCCGCCGCCATTGCTCTGTTTGCGGCCACTGCCGGACGCTCCTGAAGAGCTCATTTTCCCCTCTTTTTTGCCATTACTCTGCGTCTCTCCGGGGCAACCCTCAGAACGCCAGTACAGGATGGCACGCTCAGCCCGCTGAACGATGCTGACAAGCAGCAGCTTGAACTCGATGGTGCGCTCAAGCAGCTGACTAGTCACTTTGAGCCCGAAGATGCCGAGGGCACTTTCTATGCCCAGGTGGACGTAGCAGTGGCCAATCCGGTCCGTGCCTTGCTCGAACTGGCTGACCAGTCCGGCCCGGCTATTGCCACCATGCTGGAAGACAGACGCATCGGCAACGCCGTGCTTGATCCGGCCTTCGACTATCCCGAGCATGGCGAAGCCATATCGACCCACCTGCCCGCCCATGTCGTTGCCGCCATTGCCGGCTTTGGCATTGATATCGAGGTGTCCGTATATTTGACCGATGTCGAGGATGACGAGGAAGACTAGAGACCGACCGCCACATCGTCGGCATTGGCCGTGATCACATCAGACCCGAACACACCAGGATCCTTGAGTACTAACCGCACCACCGAAAAACCGCGTTGCTCAAGGGCGGCCAGGAAGCCTGGCAGAAGATTGACGGTGCACTGGTAGATATCGTGGATCAGGATGATCCCACTGCCGCGCTGCTCTAGCCTGGCCAGTGTACGCTCCGACACTACCGCGACACTATCCTTATAGTAATCTTTGCTGTCGATATCGACGTCGAGCACGATTGTGCCGTCCTGTATCAGATTGGTGCGCAGAAAACCCGTCTGCGACAGATAGGGAAAACGAAAGAACGGCGAGAGCTGTTGCCCAACGCCAGCCAGCGCCCTCTCCATGGCGCGCTCGCCCGTGGCAATTTCATCCAGCGCCTCTTGGCGGTCGAGACTGCTCAGGTCAATATGACTGAAGGTATGCCCCACCGTATGCCTCCCCTGAGGGCAATCTTCTGCGTCAGTTCCGGATTGGCCTGCGCCGGCGCGCCTAATATCAGGAAGGTGACCTTGACGCCAAACTCGTCCGGCGTTGCCAAAATTTGACTGGTTTTGCCGATGCGCGGACCATCATCAAAGGTCAGTACAATTTCACCGGGCCGCAAGATGATATCAGCCGTGGAACCGACCGCCGTGTTTACCCGGCCAGATGACCTTGCGCAAAGATCCGCTCAGGCATGGATTGCTGGGTGATTGGCTGCACCGCCTTGATGATGGCTCTGGCGACCTCTGGGGCGATGGGCCGCCTCGCATAGGACATCAGACTTTGTCCACTGGGCGACTTGGCATAGCGAGCCAGAACCGCGCCGAACAGCAGAAGTGATATGGCAAAGGGAAAATATTATAGACATAGACTGAACTTAGTACAATTGAGTTGTACTAAGTTCTTGCTAATTATGGTTAATATATTCTTTGTGAAAACTTAAGAACTACTTATTAGCCAATGCCTTGGCCTTCCTCCGAGCGTATCCAGCGCGCTTAGGAATGCTGAGCGGTCAGCCGGCGTGAACCCTGCATTGTAACCCTTGCTCTCCCCGGTCTCGCGCAAATGCTGGTTCAGTTCACGCATAGCCAGGGCCATGCTAATCGAGGCCGGGGTAAAGGATTTGCTGGTAAAACCCAGCACGTGATAACCCTTGTCGATAGCCCCGCCGGCCAGCGGGATATCGGCGGTTAGCACAATATCATTGGCGACCACCTGCTCCACGAGCCAATCAT
>JALBVE010000129.1 GCA_025050575.1 Candidatus Devosia symbiotica | reverse complement strand
AATGCGCGGCCATGCTCTGCGACGCGACGTGGACGGCGCTGGCCGCAGCACTAGCCTCGTCGACGGCATTTATCGCCAACCGGTCTGTAGCAAAAGCCCGGCCGAAATTGTCGTCAGGCTCGGCCATATCAGCCATCTGTTCGCCAAGAAAAACTGCATTCGCTTATAAATCGCCTCATCGAATTTCTCGCGCTTCGATCGAAACCCTCAATCTCAAGTTTTGTCCGTGCTGGCTCGGCCAAGTGAATTCAAGCCAGCTCACCAGACGGTCGTAGGCGGCCCGCGCTTGCTCAGCCGGCTAGCGCTTCCAGTCTTCAATTTTGCTAGTGCGCTGCGCTAAGCGC
>JALBVE010000128.1 GCA_025050575.1 Candidatus Devosia symbiotica | reverse complement strand
GGATCATACTCTCCGTCCGCAAACGGGCATATCTCGTCAATCCACTCAAACGGGATTTCACTGCCGCACTCTATTTGCTATCGAAACGACATGTGGTCTCGTAGCTCAGGTGGATAGAGCACAGGATTCCTAATCCTGGGGTCGGCAGTTCGAGTCTGCCCGAGATCACCACCACAATATTGCAATTGTTGGGACAAATTGAGTCTGAGTCGATTCCAAGGAATCGTGAATTGATCAGTCCTGTGGCTCTGGAAAGAGCTCACTTCCGGCCCCGCGACTATCATCGATTTACCTGTAGTAGTGACAAGACCAAACGTAGGGATGACGATGTGCAGAAAGCTCCCC
>JALBVE010000127.1 GCA_025050575.1 Candidatus Devosia symbiotica | reverse complement strand
AGAAGCCAGACCGCAATCCAGATCAGGGGGGAATGGATGACGTCCGGCGCAATAGTTAAGTCAAAGGCCTGAACACTCTCAGCCCAAGGTGGGCGAAATGGTCTTCGCCGAACACAGCAAAGCCGATCTCAGCTCGTACACATAGCGTTGCGCCGACCTTGTGAGCTAGTGCCGCGACCATGCGGCGATCGTACCTGCTGAGCCGCTACAAAACGGGGAATTTGCGACGGAGGCACTATCCGACGCTTCTCTCGATACGATTGCAATCGCCATTGCGGCGGGTATTCCAGCCATCATAGAAAACCGAAGGCTTAGATTACTCGTCGCTTCGCTTGGTGCTGATCG
>JALBVE010000126.1 GCA_025050575.1 Candidatus Devosia symbiotica | reverse complement strand
GTATGACGCGGTGTTGGTCGCAGGCATCCGTTCAAGCTTTGCTGAAAGCAATCCTATGGCGCCCAGCGGGTTTAGCACGGCGTGCTGGCCGAAGGGCTAGACACCGGTCTGCATCGCATCGAGCAGCTAATGCGCCAGGAAGGGCTGCGCGCTCGGTTGCGCCGGCGTGGATTGCCCAAGGATACCGGTTAGCACCATGCAGTCTCCCCCAACGTCCTAGACCGGACGTTCGTGGCATCGGCGTCAAACCAGAAGTGGATCGCCGACTTTACCTACATCTGGACAATACAGGGCTGGCTCTATGTGGCAGCCGTGGTCGACCTCTATTCCCGCCGGGTAGTGGGCTGGTCGATGAGTTCATCGACGGCCGCTCAACTGGTGACCGATGCGCTGATCATGCTCATCTGGCGTCGCGACAAGCCCGACAGCCTGCTGCATCACTCCGATTTATAGCAGCCAATACACCAACCAGCGAGCAGTTCCAGCGGCTGACGGCCGATC
>JALBVE010000125.1 GCA_025050575.1 Candidatus Devosia symbiotica | reverse complement strand
CAGCGCACTAGCAAGGCTGTTGCCGACTCGAACACAACACTGACCGCATTGCTGGCCGTCGGTGTGTTCGTTGTCTGCACTGGGGAGGCTTTGAGAGCATTTTCAACTGAGCGATCGAAATGGGTGTCAGCCTGCCACGTTGGCGTCGTCAGTGGCGGCCATTGTCTGCTTGCCGCGCCAGTTTCAGGTAACGATAGTCGAGAATTCCGACGAGAACTATCTGCGCGTCGCCAGCTAGGCTTTCCCCGGCTACATGCTGCTGATGAGTCTGTTCATCCTATCCATCGCCATGTTTGGCCTCACCGTCATGCCTGCGGGGTCCAATCCTGACATGTTCGCCCTGACCTTGCCCATGGCCTTTGGTCAGGACGCGCTGGCCTTGTTCGCTTTCATCGACAGCTTTTCCTCGCCACCCCTATGATCATCCTAGATTCCATTGCGCTTTCGATCATGGTGTCCAATCACATCGTGATGCCGCTGACACTGCGCTTCAGCTCCGGCGAGCGCAGTGGCAACAAGCAG
>JALBVE010000124.1 GCA_025050575.1 Candidatus Devosia symbiotica | reverse complement strand
ATTGCACTATTGGCGTTTTTCATTAGCTTCTCGCTTCACTCCATCATGGTACTATACGCTCTGAACCTCCCGATGCTGCTGATGCTTCGGCCCGTTAGCGGGTCGGAAAAGAGACCTTTTCTGAAGCGCTCGGTCGCCACCGCACGAGCCTTTCTGCTGCGATATCCGGATTTTGTTGTACTGCCGCTGGTCTACTGGGTCATGCTCGGCGCGTGATTTACGCGTCAGGGGCTCTATGTCGACTACTATCACATCCGACTGAGCGATCCGGGTGTATTGCTCGAGGGTTTGAATTCCTTCATCAGGTGGGATCTAATTTAGCACGCCTATCAGGCCTGGACTTTATGCACGACGGACAGATTGCGGCTGGCCGCTGCCACATTTGGCAGTGTGGGTGCGCTCCTGATGGTATGGCCACGGGCAGGTCGCCCGAGTGCTCGCAACATTGCCTTTCCGGCAGTTGCCGCGTTCAGCGATTTGCCAACAGATTGCCCGCCCGCTAGCCGGGTGGCGCTATCGCGGCGATCAGTTCGCTCTAACTATTGAATCGACCTGGCAGGCGCATTTCTTTCTGCAGGCGCGCTGGTTGCAGCAACTGGCAATGGTCCACGATCTGAAGCAGGACTGGCAGAAGCCTCTCCCCGCCACGGTATTCAATCTAGTAAACGGATTTGCCAATACCGGTGAGCGCAACGTCTATTAGGGGTTT
>JALBVE010000123.1 GCA_025050575.1 Candidatus Devosia symbiotica | reverse complement strand
GAGACTACCCGGCGCGCCCGGGAGGACACGATCGCGAGACGGCTGATGGCAATACCGGGCGTGGGTCCGATTACCGCCACCGCGATTGCCTCCCTGGCTCCGCCGACCGAGACGTTTAGCGAAGGTCGAGACTTTGCCGTCTGGTTGGATCTAGTGCCGCGACAGCTCTCGAGTGGGGGGGGCAAGCAAAAACTGGGGTCGATCACCAAGATGTGCGAACGAACATTGCGGCGTTTGCTCATCATCGGTGCCAGCGCCATCGTCCTTCAGGCGAGCAAGCGAGGGGCATCGACGGGTTCCTGGCTTGAGCAGATGATGGTCCGCAAACCGCGTATGCTGGTAATGGTCGCATTGGCCAACAAGACGGCGCGCATCGCCTGGGCGCTGCTCATCAAACAAGAGGAATACAAAGCTCCGGTCGCGGCTGCGGCGTAAGCCAAGGCGGGCCAGAGGTCGTCGGAGACGTAGTCGGTTGAAGGAAGGTATGGCACAACAGTCGGCGAGACTGGATCGAAAAACCAGGTCTTTCTACTGTGCTTTGAGCACGCTGTAGGTGATATGGATCCGGTTCGCGAATTCCCATACGGGCCCGCAGCCTCTAGTGCTGCATTAGAGGCCGGACAGATGGCGGCATCCGACAACGTGCAATCCTTCAAAAAACCGCTTGCGTCTTACGGAGCGCTCGCAGATGGAAAGTGCGGAACGACAAGAGTGGGGAGCGGTCGGCGCGTGATC
>JALBVE010000122.1 GCA_025050575.1 Candidatus Devosia symbiotica | reverse complement strand
AGTTGGGCTGGTAACACCAGCCCATTGACCCCCAACGACCGCGCGTCATCGACAACCACCAGAACCAGCCCCAGACCGATCAGCTAGGTGCCCAAAATTCGCAATATCAGCCGCATCCACATTCCCTATGTCGACGGGAATAAGAAGAGGCTGGCGTGCCTTGTTCCGCCGTGCGCACACCATCCTTGTGCCATGTCCGCAGGACAACTCACAAGGCGCCGGTGCCAACCGGGCGCGACGAAAACAATTGTCCTCGCGGCGGCGTAATCCCTTGCGTCCCGGTCCGCGATAAGTATATTGAGCCTCGCTCGCGTCGGCCAGGCAGCTGACCTCTTCGGTGTTTCTAACCGGGGTTACAGGCGATGCGGAGAGGTGGCCGAGTGGTCGAAGGCGCACGCCTGGAAAGTGTGTAGGCGGGGAACCGTCTCAAGGGTTCGAATCCCTTTCTCTCCGCCAACTATTTTATGCAAGCCATTGATACTACAAGCATAGCTATTTTTCTAGCGATGTTAGCGCTCTAACTTTCATCCTAACTCGTGCAGGCGCACGATTGCTATTTCACTCGCATCAGCGGTCGTCATGGCGGCCTGCAACCCGAGCACCTTTGCCCGCGACGCCGCCACGCTGATTGCCGGTGGCTACACCATGAGTGATCTGGTGGCCGTGGATCAGTTCACCCAATCCGCTCATATCGAGATGGCTGCCACATTCCGGCGATGATCTGCCGCTAGGAACAGCCATGCAACCGTGGAACTCGGTCTATGTCCGGTTTCGCCGCTGGGCCGC
>JALBVE010000121.1 GCA_025050575.1 Candidatus Devosia symbiotica | reverse complement strand
CTCTGATCGGCGAAAACGGGGCAAGGAAATCCACCTTCGCCAAGATGATGACCGGTATCTACCAGCTTGACGCCGGCAAAATCCGCGTCGACGGGCAGGTGGTGACACTGCCGACAGCCCATTCGGCTTCGGCCGTTAGCATTATTGTGATTTATCAGGAAACCGCGTTGTTCGACGAGATGACGGTTGCCAAAAATATCTATCTTGGCTATGCGCCGCGCAATCGCTCCAGGATAATCGACTAGCGCACGATGCGGGTCGAGGCCGGGGAAATCCTTGACGCCATTGCCGCCTGGATCGATCCCGACATCAAGTTCAAGGAACTTGGCATTGCCAAGAAACATCTGGTAGCCGTGGCGCGGGCGCTCTCCATCAACGCCCAGGTTGTCATCATAGATGAGCTGATCGCTGCGCTCAGCCAGAAGGAAATCGAGCAGCTCTATGTGCTCATCGAGCTGCTCAAGCAGGACGGCAAGGCGATCCTCTTCATTAGCCATAAATTTGACGAGATCTACCACTTCACCGTGTTCCGCGATGGCGAGCAGGTCGGCGAGGGGTTCATCAAGGACACCAGCCAGGGCGAAATCGTTTAGCTCATGGTCAGTCGCCCCGTCGAAGGCATCTTTCCGGTATGCGATGTTGATATCGGCGAGGTGGTGTTCGAGGCCAGGGGGCCCGAGCAACTCACCGAGTTGATGGCATCTTGTTCTCGGTTCGCAAGGGCGAAATCCTGGGCCTCTATGGCCTGGTCGAGGCACGACGATCCGAAGTGATGCAGGCCGTGTTCGGC
>JALBVE010000120.1 GCA_025050575.1 Candidatus Devosia symbiotica | reverse complement strand
CTGCGTCGCGCTGCCTAGAACTCGTTCCAGTCCTGCTTTACGGCAGCATGACTCTGGCTGATATAGGCTTTGGCGGCCTGCTTGACTTGGTCCTGCAGCCCCTTGATCCATTGCGCGGTACTGCCGTTTCTGCCGGTGCGGCGCTGTGCGCCGGATGGGCATTGTCATCCAGCACGAAGATATCCACGATCTGATCCAGCTCGTTGGCCTGATCCTCGGTCTGTTCGATCGCCGCATTGGTCTGTTCTACCAGCGCCGCATTGTGCTGGGTCATCTCGTCCATCTGCCGCATCCGACATTGACCCCTTCAATCATCGAAGCCTGGCCCTTACTATCGCGGGCAATGCCCTCCATCACCTGGGTGTTCTCGTGGATCCCCGCCAGGATCACTTCGAGCTTGTCGGCCGCTTCAGCCACCAGCTTGGAGCTCCCCCCCCCTGACACTTCGGTCGCGCTCTGCTCGATCAGCATCTTGACGTCCGAGGGCGCACTAGCCGCGGACTGCGCCAGCCGTCGCACTTCCACCGCAACCACGGCAAAGCCCTTGCCGGCGTCGCCAGCGCGAGCCGCTTCCACCGAGGCGTTCAACGCCAGCAGATTGGTCTGGAAGACGATATCGTCGATCATGCCGATGATATTGGAAATCTTGGCCGAGGAACTGGTAATCCGCTCCATCGCCTCGGTCACCTGGGTCGTCACCTGCCCGCTCTCCTCGGCGGTACGCGACACGGCCTGCGACTTGATGCTGGCTTCACCAGCCTTGTTGGCGTTCAGCAGCACCGTATTGGCCAACTGTTCCATGGTCGCCGA
>JALBVE010000012.1 GCA_025050575.1 Candidatus Devosia symbiotica | reverse complement strand
GGCTATGGCCAGCTGCCGCTATCTGTAGCTGGACGACATCTTCTTTGCCTATCTGTGCGACCCAAAAATCCGCGCCGAGCGCCAGGCCAAGGGCGGGGACCCCGATTGGCTGATCGGACGCTATGCTAAGATGATGCACGACGCCATTATCGACCGACCCAACGCATGCTGATCGGCATGCATATATGCCGCGGCAATTTCAAATCCACCTGGGTAGTCGAAAACGCCTATGACCCGGCGGCCAATGCGATCTTCAACCAGACCGATATCGACATCTATTTCATGGAATATGATATCAAGCGCGCCGGCGGGCTCGAGCCGCTGCGCCTGTTGTCCAAGGGCAAGAAGCGCGTATTGCCTGACTTCATTACCACCAAACCGGCGGAACTCGAGGATATCGACGACCTCAGGCGGAAGTTTGAGGTAGCCAGCAAATATGCCGATATCGAGCAGTTTGGCATCGCACCGCAATGCGGCTTTGCCTCCACCGAGGAGGGCAATTCCATCATCATAGACGAGAAAAGGCGTAAGCTCGATTTGACGATCAGGACTGCAGAAGCCATCTGGGATTTAAGTGTAAACGCATCAGTGCGGGCACACAATGGGGCATTGTCGCTCCTTTCAGCTCTCAAAGCACACTCAAACCGGCTCGAGAAATGTCTCGGCCGTGGTCAGATCCACCGAAACCAGTTGGCTGACCCCGCCTTCGGCCATGGTGACGCCGAATAGGCGATCAACCCGGCTCATAGTAATCGGATTGTGGGTGATGACCATGAAGCGGGTATTGGTGCGCGTGCGCATAGAATCGAGCAGATTGCAGAAGCGCTCGACATTGGCGTCATCGAGCGGCGCGTCGACTTCGTCGAGCACGCAGATCGGCGCCAGATTGGTGAGGAACACGGCAAAAATCAAGCTCATGGCGGTCAGCGCCTGCTCGCCACCTGAGAGCAGCGTCATCGTCTGCGGCTTCTTGCCGGGCGGGCGAGCAATGATTTCCAGACCCGCCTCAAGCGGATCGTCGCTCTCGACAAAACTCAGTTTGGCCGTGCCACCGCCAAATAGGGTGGTGAACAGCTCCTGGAAATGCACATTGACCTTGACGAAGGCCTCGTTGAGGCGGGCACGACCTTCGCGATTGAGCGAGGCAATGCCGGTACGCAGCTTGGCGATAGCCTCGATCAGATCGGTCTTATCCTTGACCATCAAGTCGAGCTTGGCCTGAACCTCGATGACCTCTTTTTCGACAGAGAGATTGACCCCGCCCAGCCGCTCGCGCTCAGCCTTGAGACGGTCCAGCTTGTGCTCGGTGACTGCCTCAGAGGGTAGTGACTCCTCAGGGCGGATGCCTGAGACTTCCAGCGTTTTGGCGGCGGCAATGTCGAGGGTTTCCTCGATCTGTCGCTCGATCTGCTGGCGCTGAGCGATGAAGCCCTTGATCTGCTCTTCGATGCGAGTCAGTTCGATCTGCGCATTGGCCAGGATTTTGCTGGCTGCGCGCAGTGCCTTGTCTGCCTCGCGCAGACCCGACTGGGCAATATTAAACCTGTCGCCGGCCGCCTGGTGTTCGATCTTGGCCGTCTCGATCTGACCGTCGAACTGGGCCTGGCGGGCTGCAAAGCCATCGGGCATTTTGCTGGCGGTTTCGAGCTGCGCACGAACCTCGGCGCTGCGCTGATCCAGCGTTGCCAGCTGCGCCAGGGCGCTGTCGCGGCGCCGGTTCCAGCTTTCCGTATCGCGCTGCAATTGGGCAATCTGGCTTTCACGCATACGGGCAGCAGTCTCAAAACCACCTAGCTTGAGCCGCGCCTGATCGGCGCGCTCGCGGGCGTCAGTCAAGACTCTTTGTTTGGCCTCGGCCACCTGCGCGGCATCATCTTCGGTGCTCGCGGCCGCCAGGGCCTGTTCGGCCTCGATGCGCTGGGCATCGGCCTCGCCTAGGCTAGTGGCCAGCCGCAACCGGGCCTCTTCCAGCGTCGATTGCCGCATCGTCAGATCACCGATGGCGCGCTGCGCCTTGTCGACCTCGTTCTGCGCCGCGCCAATGGCATGCTGGGCGGCGCGCCAGGCCTCGCGCTGCTGGCGTTCATCTTGCCGGGCGGCGTCGAGCATGACGGTCAGCGCATCGACTTCGCGCTTCCAGCCATTGCGTTCGCCTGTGGCTCGGGCAATTTCCGCATCTAGCTCGGCCAGTCGATTGCGCTGCGCCAGCCGCTGAGCTGCCGCACTGGGTGCATCGGCTGCCGCGACAAACCCGTCCCAGCGCCAAACCGCGCCTGCAAGTGTCACCAGTCGCTGGCCGGGCTTGAGCGCATGCATCAGGCTGGGGCCGTCCACCGCGTGGATCAGCCCGATCTGGTCGAGCCGACGCTTGAGCAACGGACTGCCGGTGACGTAACGCGACAATGGTTCGGCGGCCTGGGGCAGGGCGGCATCGTCCGTATGATCGACTGGCACCGACCAATGCATCGGCGCGCCGGCATCCGAGCTGGCGTCAAGATCATCGCCAAGCGCCGCGCCCAAGGCGGTCTCATAGCCCGGCGTCACCGTTAACTCGTCGACAATAGCGAGCCACAGGCCGGCGCCGAGATTGAACATCTTGCCCAGGGTCGCCGCTTCGGCTTCTAACCGATTGAGCGCCGCGTCGATCTCGGCCAGACGCGGGCGAGCAGCATCGAGCTTACTCTGGGCGAGCGCACTGGCTTCTTCGGCAAGCGTGGCGGCCTGCTCGGTTTCAGTCGTGCGGCTCTGCGTCTTGGTCAGGGCGGCCAGCTTCTGGTTCAGGGTCTCGTCGGCATCGAGCCTAGCGGCGATAATACGGGCTTCGGTCTCGACATCGGCAATCTGTTGGGTCAAGCGCGCCATGCGGGCGTCAGCATCGCGTTTGCTGCGCTCGGTCTGATCGCAGCGCGCCCGCAGCTGAGCCAGGGCGTCAGCGGCGCTGCGAGCATCGATCTCGGCGGCAGCAACAACGGCCCTCGCAGTGTCAGCGTTAGCGCGCGCAATGTCAAAATCGGCTTGCGCCGCGGCGCCTTCGGTCTGCAATTTGCCCAGCTCTTCGCCGTTCAACTCCAGCGCGGCCTCGCTCTCGGCTACCAGATCGCGCTCACGTTGGCCATCGGCGGCGAGTTGACGAATGCGGTCTTCCAGCTCGGCCTGGCGCTGGCTGGCGCGGCGCGCTTCCTCGGCCAGCTGCTCGGCCAGAATGGTGTAGCGCTGCAGCACGGCGCCGGTGACCGCTTCGCGCTCGCGCAAAGGCGCCAGCGCCGCATCGGCGGCTTCGAGCTTCTTCTGCGCCTGCAATTCGAGATGGGTCGCATCGGCCAGTTCGCGCACCAGCACGGCCTGCTGCGTCTCGGCCTGCTTTTCGGCATAACGCGCCGTGACCCAGCGGATGTGGAACAGGGTGGCCTCGGTGCGGCGGATATCGCGACTGAGCGAGCGATAGCGGGTAGCCAGCCGCGCCTGGCGCTTGAGGGTTTCGAGCTGGCTTTCGACCTGGGCAATGATGTCATCGACCCGCTCGAGATTGGTTTCGGCTGCGCGCAATCGCAACTCGGCCTCATGGCGGCGGGAATGCAGCCCGGAAATACCGGCGGCTTCTTCGAGCAGAGCCCGGCGGGCCGTCGGCTTGGCTGAGATCAGTTCGCCGATCTGGCCCTGCCGGACTATGGCGGGGGAATGGGCGCCGGTGGAGGCATCGGCAAACAGCAATTGCACGTCGCGGGCACGCACTTCCTTGCTATTGACCCGATAGACCGACCCGGCCTCGCGCTCTATGCGGCGGGTGATTTCCAGAATATCGGCATGGTTGAGGGCAACTGGGGCGGTGCGGTCACTGTTGTCCAGCACCAACGTGACTTCGGCCGAGTTGCGAGCGGGACGGCCGCCTGAGCCCGAAAAGATCACATCATCCATGCCCGAGGCGCGCATCGCCTTGTACGAGCTTTCGCCCATCACCCAGCGCATCGCTTCGACCAGATTGGATTTGCCACAGCCATTGGGGCCAACAATGCCGGTTAACCCCGGCTCCATGACCAGGACTGTTTCATCGCAGAATGACTTGAAGCCGTGCAGCTTGAGGCTGGAGAATTTCATTCTTGCCTTCTCCCCTTGAGGGAGAAGGTGTCCCGAAGGGGCGGATGAGGGGTGTTGTATTGCTAGCAGCGCCAAAGCATGGGCGGGCGCAGCACCCCTCACCCTAACTTTGCCGCTGAACAGGGAAAGGCCGCCCCCCTCTCAAAAAAAGGGGGAGGACAAGATCAGGCTACTGCGCAGCCGGAGTCATCGCGTCAGGAGTGGGCGCCATGGTGTCGGCTGCTGGCACAGCAGCAGGCGCAGACGCGACAAAGTCTGTAGGCACGAGGGGGTCGATCTCGGCCGCGAGTTCCGCCAGCGATTTATCACCACTAAGGGTCTTGCCGTTGACATAGAATGTCGGTGTTCCCACAAGGCCGAACTCGTTCAGTGCCTGATCCCGCACTGCTTCCAGCCCAGTAAACAGATCCTGATTCGTCAATGCAGCATCGAAAGCTTCCCGGGTAAAGCCGAGTTGCTTAGCAACTTCGAGGATCGCGTCGCGCGGCTTGTCCGAGGTTGCCCAGGTGGTCTGGGTCTTGAAATAGGTCGAGGCCACATTGTGGTAATTGGTCGGGCCGGCAGCTTCGGCTAGCATGAACACGGCTGCGTCGAGCACATTGCGCACAAAAGGGCGGGTGATCAGGCGAACCTTGCCGATATCGACATAGGCTTCAATGAACCCAGGCAACACATCATTGGAGAAGGTGGCGCAATGCGGACAGGTCGGCGAGGTATATTCGATCACGGTCACGGGCGCGGTTTCGCTGCCTTCGGCGTGATCGATATAGTCACCGGCAGGGGCCATAAGCTTGTCGATGGCGACCATATCGCCTTCAGCAGCATTGGCGGTGGCGACCCCGCACAGGCTCAGAGCCGATGCGGCAGCGGCCAGCATAAGGGTGTCACGGCGGGTAAAATTCACAGCTAACGCTCCTGTTTTGATTTCGGCGAAACTACACAGGACAAATGTGGGAGCAAGTAGGCACATTCATCACTGTTCGATGAACACACTATCCACCCTTTTGCTCTGACCGGCTAGAGAGCGCGTGACCCAATGTCCGCAACGCTTCCCGCAGATCATCATTTTCTATCTCGGCCACCTGGGCCCCAACCTTTGCTTTGACACTCTGGCTCGGTTGAAAGGGAACTTCGTCCTTTTTGCTTGAACCAGGGGTGAATGCCTCTGCCGACAACCTGACAGACCCCACCAGCACAAAGCCGAAATAGAGGTTGATCGCCGCGGCGATCTTGTCGCCCTCATGGGAAATTGCCAACGCATGCCCCGGCACGCAGCGCAGTACTAGCATCGCCCCTTCCGCGCTGCGTTCGCCGCGCGGCCAGCTCAGCTTGTCGGGAATGGCTACTTCATCATAGGGCTTGGGCGCCATTACCGACCAATGGGCGATGATATCGCGGCTGGCAAAGCCACGCTTTTTCAGCACCGGATCGAGCACACCCGCCAGCACATCGGCCACGCTCATGGTCCGATTGCGGCGCTTGAGCTCTGGAAGGTTATCTTTGGCCATGACCATTGCGTACCCTTCCCTCATCCTCCCCGCAAGGGGGAGGGTAGCATTGAGATCACGGCACGATCTCGCCCACGCGCCGGGCTCACCCTCCCTCTTGCGAGGAGAGAAGGGAGAGGGGTATTGGCCAGCTATGCATTTCTCCAATCCCACCCCCATCGACGCTGCCGCTGCGCTGGCCTGGTATGACCAGCATGCCCGCGATCTGCCCTGGCGCATTGCGCCGGCCGAGCGCGCCGCGGGCCGATACCCCGATCCCTATCGCGTCTGGCTGAGCGAGGTCATGTTGCAGCAGACCACGGTGGCGACGGTCAAAAGCTATTTTGTCCGCTTTACCGGCCTGTGGCCCAGTGTTGCCGATCTGGCCGCCGCGCCGCTGGACTCCGTGCTCAAGGAATGGGCCGGGCTAGGCTACTACACCCGCGCCAGAAACCTGCATGCCTGTGCCCAGGCCGTGGTCAACGATCATGCCGGAGTATTTCCGCAAAGTTCGGCGGCGCTGCAGACCCTGCCGGGCATCGGCGCCTATACCAGCGCGGCGATTGCCGCGATCTGCTTTGACGAGCCCGTCGCCGTGCTCGACGGCAATCTAGACCGGGTGCTGGCGCGCTATTATGCGCTCGACGTACCGGTGCGCGAGGCCAAGGACGAACTGCGGGCGGCCTTGCAGCTTGCAGTGCCCAAGCGCGCCGGCGATTTCGCGCAAGCCATGATGGATCTGGGCGCCACTATCTGTGCCCCACGCGCCGCAGCTTGTCTGCTCTGCCCGATCCAACCAGGCTGCGTGGCCACAGGACAGGCCGACCCGACGATTTATCCGGTCAAACTGGTCAAAGCCGACCGCTTAGTGCGTAAGGGCCACGCCTTCGTCATGCTCGATGGTGATGGCGACGTCTATCTGCGAAGTCGCCCGACCAAGGGCCTGCTCGGCGGCATGACCGAAGTGCCAGGGTCCGACTGGACAGCGGAGCTGGTTGAGGCGGCCTACCCGCTCAAGGCAGACTGGCAGCATCGCGGCCAGGTGGTGCATGTCTTCACCCATTTTCGGCTCGAGCTTGAAGTCTGGTCGGCTTCGGTCAGGCCCGAAAGCCTTGATGGTGGCTGGTGGGCCGAGCGCGCAGCGCTCAAGAGCGAAGCGCTGCCGACATTGTTTCGAAAGGTGCTGGCGGCAGCGGGACTGCGATAGCCGCGAGGCCTGCCCAAAATAGGCGGGCCTCGCTGTTGTTATCCTAGGCGCGCAGCAGGATCTTGCCGGCGCGGGCGGGAACCTGGGCAGCGTCCATCGCCTTGGCGGCATCGGCTAGATCAAAAATGCCGCCGACGGGCAGAGGTAGCTTGCCCTGCGCGGTCAGAGTCATCAGTTCGCCAATCAGTTTACCCCTTTTGCATTGGCCACTGCGACGCTGACCTTGGCACCTCGGAAGCCTTTGATGGTGATGTGCCTGAAGATGATGGCACCCGAGTTCAGCGGCATTGGCGCGCCCGTGGCGGTGCCGAATACCAACAGTTCGCTTCATTGCCCAACACATCAATCAGACCGCCGCCGACATCGCCGCCCATCGAATCCACGGCTGAGCGCGCGCCTTCCGGGCCGGTGATCGCCTTGACCTAATCAATCCAGTCGGCGCCCGATGTGACCACGTTATTGCTCATGCCAAGCGCGGTCAGTTTGGCCACGGCCTCATGGCGGCGCACCAGATTAACCAGACCAATACCGTGCGCTGCGGTCAACGCGGCCAGCACCTTGTCCACCGCGCCATTGGCGGCGGTCTGGACGATCCAGTCGCCGGCTTTGACATTGAGGAAATCGAGCAGGGCAATGGCGCTGAACGGCATGGCGATTAGCTGGGCCATCGCCTCGTCCGAAATAGCATCGGGCAGGGGGCACCACGCCATTGGCCGAGGCGATGAAGAATTCTGCCCAGGTACCGTGAATGCCGGCGACGGTCACTCGCTTGCCGATCAGGCCGGCGTCAACACCTTCGCCAACAGCCTCGATGGTGCCCACCGCCTCGGTGCCGCCAATGGCGGACAGGGCCGGCTTGTAGCCATAACTGCCACGCGTGGTTCACAGATCGTGATTGTGGATCGGCGACAAGATGATGCGGACGACCTCGCCATCGTAGCCTTTGTCAGCCAACAGCAGCCGCGGTTTGCCCACCGACATAGCCATCAAGGCAGGGACGGCTGCATAATCTGACGCTTCTCCGCCCGTGAGGACAAAGCCAAGAGAGCGTCCCAGACCCCTTGCGCGGCCCAGCGGCGAAACCGGACATAGACCGAGTTCCACGGTTGCATGGCTGTTCCTAGCGGCAGATCATCGCCGGAATGTGGCAGCCATCTCGATATGAGCGGATTGGGTGAACTGATCCACGGCCACCAGATCACTCATGGTGTAGCCACCGGCAATCAGCGTGGCGGCGTCGCGGGCAAAGGTGCTCGGGTTGCAGGCCGCCATGACGACAGTCTTGACCTTGGATTTAGCCAGTTCATGCACCTGCGTCTCGGCGCCCGAGCGCGGGGGATCAAGCACCACGAAATCATAATTGAGTTCATACTGAGTCAGCGGATCGCGGAACAGATCCTGGCTTTTGGCCGTCACTTCGCGCAGGCCCTTAGTGAAGCGGCGGGCCTGATCAAGCGCGGCAATGGATGGCTTGTCATTGTCAAAGGCCATTACCGGACGCTGCTCGGCCAGCCGCAGGGCAAAGGGGCCCAGACCACAGAACAGGTCGGCTACCGTCTTCGCCTTGCGGTCTAGCGCATTGAGTACGTAGTCGGACAATACCTGTTCAGCCTCTGCGGTGGCCTGCAGAAAGCTGCCAATGGGCAGTTCCACCCGCGCCCGACCCATCTCGATGATTGGGGGCTGCGCCTGCAACACTATTTCGCCATTCAGCGCCAGCCGCGCCAACTTGAAGCGCGCTACCAGCGGCGCGACGCGATCGGTTCGGATCTGCTTTTTTTTAGTGCGGATGGCGACATCCAGGCCCGACAGGCTGGCCACGATGCTAACATCGGCATCGCCGACCGCCTGGAATACTGTCCGGACAATGTCGGACGCCTTGGCCAGGCCGGGTACCAGAATGGGGCAGGCATCGATATCGTGCACTTCGTGGCTGCGCAGGCGCATATAGCCGACACCTTCGCGGCGGGCATGCAGAGTGGCGCGCCGACGGCCATTGCCTGCCGCATCGATAAAGCGCGAAACCGGCAGCTCGATATTGGCAAAGCGCAGCGGGGTCTCGATCAAGCTGGTCTTGAAGACTTCGTAAATGGGCCGGTCCATGTGCTGCAGTTGGCAGCCACCACAGGCGCCAAAGTACGAGCAGAATGGCGCGATGCGGTTTTTCGCCGGCGCTATCACCCCGAGCAAGGTGGCGCGGTCTCCATAAATCTCGATCTCGACGCGCTCACCGGGCAGGGTGAGCGGCACGAAAATCTTGCGGCCGTCGATCTCGGCGACACCCTCGCCCTTGTGACCCAGGCTGGTAATGATGGCAGTGATAGTCATGGTTTTCCGGGACTTGCTGAACCCGTTCAGTAACGGCAAGCCCCAGTTAGGTCTAGTGCAGTGACCGACTGGCCCATTCGAGCAGGCTAGCCAGGCCGACAAATGGCACGGCGGTATGTTCGCTCAGCCCCGAGACACAGCTGACAGTCGAGACGCCCAACGTGCAGCCGGTGGGATGTCGGTTTTGGCAAAACGGGTGGCGTGGGCATTGAGTTCGGGCACGAACAGCCCCTTGTCGCCAGCATAACCGCAGCAGGTGACCGGGCTGAGCACGGCAACCTGGTCGGCACGGGAGGTGGCGATGGCTTCGGTCATGGGTTGCTCGGCCAGACGCTATGCCGAGCAATTGCGATGCACGGCGACGATAGGCAGCTTTTGCGTGATGGTCAGCCGAGGCAGAACCTGACTGAGCAGGAACTGGATGGAATCAAACACGAGCGCATCACTGAGGAATTCGCGCAGATGCTTGGCGCAGGTCGAGACATCGATGACGAAGCTCAAATTTCCGGCGTCCGAGAAGGCAGAGAGTTCACGCCTGAGCGCGTCGCCGACCCAGGTAGCCTCTGCCGGAAATTCCTTGGACTGGAAGGGCTGGCTATTGAGATGGTCGGGCATGGGACAGAACGTCAATCTGGTTGAATTTTCCATCTCGCACTATCTGCTCGTCCGGGCGCTTGAAAGCGCCGATATGAAAGAACGCGACGTCAATGTCATCAACACTTCCGATCCCGACATGGTGGGCGTCTTCCAGACAGCCGATGTCACCGCCATGGCGACCTGGAACCCGATGGTCTCAGAAATCGCCGCCCTGCCCGACGCGCACAAGGTGTTCGACAGCGCCCAGATCCCCGGCGAGATCATCGACATGATGGTGGCTAATACTAATGTACTCAGCGAAAACCCAGCCTTCAGCAAGGCACTGGCCGGTATCTGGCATGACACCATGGTCGTGATGACAGCCGACACCCCCGAGGGTTCTGCGACTCGGACTATCATGGGCGTCGCCTCGGACACCGATCAGGCCGGTTTCGAGGCGCAACTGGCAACCACCAAGCTGTTCTCCACCCCGGCCGATACCTTCGCATTCATCGCCTCGCCCAATCTGGACACCACTATGGATCGCGTCCGTACCTTCCTGTTCGACAAGGGCCTGCTGGGCAGCGGTGCGCCTTTAGCCGATGTCATGAGCATCGAACTGCCAGACGGGACCGTGCTGGGCGATAAGGGCAATGTGAAGCTGCGCTTTGATGACAGCTACATGTCCATGGCCGCTGACGGCAGCCTCTAGACCGAAACCGGCCGGCGCTCTGGCGCCGGCCCCACAGACGGAGCCCAATCCATGCGCTGGATCAATACCAAACCGAGCCCGGGTCTGCAGGCAGCGCTGATGCTAGCGCCATGCGTGCTGCTGGTGCTAGCCTATGGCATCGGCTGACCCGCTGGCCGACAATCCCAGCGACAAGCTGCTGCTGGCGCTCGCCGGCATGGGTGCCGGTTTCAATGCCGAACGGACAGCGCGCCGAACACAGATTGCAGGCGGCGCAAGTGTCCAGACCGGGATACTAGAAATCGACATCCAGCAGCCTTAGGCGGTCGGGGCCTTTGCCACTCAGCCGCAGCCGCTCGCGTTCGCGGGTGACCGCAATGCGCTGATGCGGCGACAGGGTCATCTGGTGGCTGGGACAGGCCAGTTCGCAAAAGCCACATTCGATACATAGATCGACCAGCTCATCGGCCGGCAGCATGACTTTGAGATGCTTGATGTGGATCATGGATCATCTGAAAATGTAAATTGCCGCCCAGGGCGTGGCCAAAGATGATGGCATCCTGATAGCCATGCGCATCGAGCAGCGCTCGCATGTCGATGACGAATTTGGCCAGTTGCGCAATGGGAGGGCGGCGACGTCTTCGGTGAGCATGGCCGTGCCCTTAGGCCGTGCCGCGCCACCCGAGGCGAAAAAGCCCTTGCGAATGCCCACAAGGCGTGACTGCGCGCCGCGTCGGTGGAGAGGTCGATATGGGTGGCGCCATGGCGCGACAGCAGATCAACAGCTCTGGCGATCTCGGCCTCAAGCGTCGCGGCATCCGGCGCGGTCACATCGATCAGCATGGGCGGGGATTGTTCGGTCAGCCAGGACAGTAGCGGGTGCATCGGCGCCAGATGCTCCACTGTCGCCAGGGCGCGACGCTCGATATATTCGGCCGCCGTGACACCGGTCGTGAGCTGTATCCCGCTATTGGCCATGCTGGCCGGATCGGGCTCGGTCTTTATTGTTGTACGGTTTGAGCACCGTATTGGCGTGGGCCACGATAATGGCCGGCTCTGGTGTGATCTGTTCAGCTCCCGGATGGATTTCTAGTCTACGCCAACCATCGCCGAGTACGGCCAGGACGCCATCGGTCACGGCCTACCCGACAGAGAGGTGTCGGCGGCACGGAAAGTGATGGACAGATATTCGGCTCGGGCGATGGCCATCACGGCGCGGACTTCATCCTCCGAATGGAGGAATACCGCCGCTGCCGGAATCAGCCGGTAGGAACGGCGTCGGCGTTCCAGGCACAAGTCATCAATGGGTCGGTATATATCGGCCCACTAATCTGTTCCCGCAGGCGGGCAGCAAGGCGCTCACCGGCAGCAGACCGCTCAGGCCTGACCTGATGAAGGGCAGGAACGGCGTCGGCGGTCTGAGGAGTCGATGAGCTGCATGACGGCATGCTAACATGTTAGTTTGCCGCTGTGAAGCACGTTTAGCCGGGGCGCGGGCTGCGCGACGCCTCCAGAGGACTCAGATATCCACGTCCCCATCACTGAAAGCGTGGATGTCGGCGGCAGCACAGCGCAGGATTGCCGCGGCGCGATGCTGCTGTCCTCCGAACCGCGGCGGGCCACCTTGATCGCCGCCTTAAGAGCGCGGCGGGCATCGTTGAGTTCAGGCACCGCGTCCTTGAGGTCATGATCTGATTGGGTGGCTGCAGCCTGATCGGGGCTGGTCGGTGGAACCATCGCGTTGAGCAGACCAGTCGGCCTGGGCGAATTCACGGAAGCGATGCATCTTCTCGCCGGCCTTAGCCAGGAAGGCCATTGTCGATTCGATCGATTTACGATTGTCGCTGAGATGGGCACAGCCCTCATCGGTGATGGTGTATAGCTTCTTGTTGCCGTCGATATGGGAGGTGGCGTAGCCCGCCTCCTCGAGAAATGTCAGCGCCGGATAGAGTATGCCGGGGCTGGGCGAGTAAAAGCCGACCGACTTCTCCTCGATAGCCCTGATCAAATCATAGCCATAGCGTGGCTGCTCTTTGAGCAGGTACAGCGTCATCAGGCGCAGGTCACCTGAAGTCAGCATGCGGCCAACGCGGAAATTGCCACTCATATTGGCCTAGTTTTCTACACCATCGACGCCGGCGGCCAGTCGCGACCAGCCACGGCGCGCCATGGCTTCCATGCGACGCCAATCGGGCTCGCCAATTCTCTAATACGTGCTCATCATCGGTCTTCAGATATATCTTTGTTCCATTCAAAATTGTGGCGACAAGACAGTGTTTCAAGATATATCGCATCGTTGCGATACGGCCAGGCGGATATTGCAAAAAGCCCGCAGCAGCGCCACGGGCTTTTTGCAATATCCGGCAAGCGCTCGATCAGGCGGCGTTGCCGTCGCTGACCGGGCTGGTTACTGCCTTGTCGAACTGGCCATGCTTTCGGAAGCGCCAAAGATAGGTGGGCAGAATGGTATCCATCGAGGCGGGGACAATACCCATGCCGGCAAAGGTCCGCTTTTCGTTGTTGGCCGCTTCGGACACCACGTTGTCGATGCCGAGCAGATCGACCTGATCGACGGTCAATAACCGCGGGAATGGAAGAATTGATATCACGCCGGCCAGCATTTTGGCGATGCCCGACGCTAGCGGCAGCAGCGGCCGGTTGCGCAGGGCCTCGCGCTGAACACGCTCGATCAACTGGCGGTGAGTCTCAACTTGCGGGCCGCCCAGTTCATAGACCTTACCGGTCTTAAGCTTGCCTTCGGCAGCCAGGACAAATGCCTCGGCAACATCGGCAACATAGGCGGGCTGAAATTTGGTCTCACCACCGACCAGCGGCAGCACGGGGAACAGCCGGGCCAGACCGGCCATCAAGTTGAAAAATCCATCGCCATGACCAAACAGAATCGAGGGCCGCATCACCACTGCATCGGGAAAGGCAGCAAATACAGCCGCTTCACCAGCCAGTTTGGAGGCGGCGTATTGGCTGACCGCAGCGGCCTTGTCGACACCGAGCGCGGACATATGAACCAGCGTGCTGACGCCCGCCGCCTTGGCTGCCTGGGCAATTGCCTTGGCACCGGCAACGTGAACCGCCTCGAAAGTCTGGGCGCCGCTATTGGCCGTAATGCCTACCAGATTAATGACAATATCAGCGCCGGCGACAGCGCGCTCAATCGAGGCCATATTACGGATATTGGCCTGGATCGGCACCACCTGACCCACCGTGCCGAGGGGGCCGACATGGCCAGCCAGATCGGGCCGGCGCACAGCGACACGGATGCGATGGCCTTTGGCCGCCAGCAATTGGACGATTTGTGTGCCCACAAAGCCCGAGCCGCCAAACACGGTGACGAGTTTCGGATCAAGAATTTTCATGATAGGCTCCGGACGAATGGGGAGGCAAGGCGTTTCCGCTTCTAGCGCAAGCGTCGCGCCCCTGTCGAGGCTCGGACGCCCGAAACGACTTAAAACTCCCTCTGCAGTCTATTCTTGTTTTGTTCCTGACAAGCAAGGACCATCACCATGATTGCTATATCCAAGACCTAATCACAGCCAATGCCATTGCGACGCCATCATGGGCGACTGCAACTGCTCCCGCTGCCGGCGCCCGGGCTGGGTGATGCAGTCGGTGTCGGAGGCCAATTTCTCGGTCGAAAGCGAGGGGGCAATCTCACCGAATTCCGCTTCAATACGGAAGCCATCGCGCATCTGTTCTGCAAGACCTGTGGAATTGAGACATTTGCACGCGGCTCGGATGGCAAAGGCAAGGCATTAGTTATGATTAACGTCCATTACCTAGAAGACGCGCCAGCGGTGGATAGCGCCACCATTACCCATTGGGATGGGGCCAATTGGTGACGGGCGCGATTAGGTGATTGACATCAGTCCCTGCTGCCCCTAGTTAGTGCCTGCTTGCCCAGATGGCGGAATTTGGTAGACGCGCACGGTTCAGGTCCGTGTACCGCAAGGTGTGGAAGTTCGAGTCTTCTTCTGGGCACCAAAGTTTTAGACCCAGGGTCGACGAGAGTCGCGCCTGTCTGGAGGCAGAATTGCGGCGCGCTAGCGCAGCGCAGACGCCATCCCGAGCCGCTGAGCATCGTATCAAGCTTTCTTTATATCTGCCTTGACTGGCTGGGCATTGGGTGTCACAAACCGAGTTGAAATGCTCGTTTTGAGCTATTTTCAGCAAATTAAGGGGATGTTGCGTGGTCCGATTATCTTTTTTTTTCACCTCGGAATCGGTTTCAGAAGGTCATCCTGACAAGGTTTGTGACCGCATTAGCGACGAAATCGTCGACCTGGTATTCCGCGAAGCCAAGAAGGCCGGCATGGACCCGGCGCAAGTGCGCATTGCTTGCGAAACCCTGGCCACTACCAATCGTGTAATCATTGCGGGCGAAGTGCGGGTTCCGGACTCGCTGCTGAAAAAGGATAAGGCGGGCAATATCGTGCTTGATGCCGCTGGCAATCCGGTGGTCAACCCGTCCAAGTTCAAGTCGACGGCGCGCAAGGCTATTCGAGCGATCGGCTATGAGCAGGCCGGCTTTCACTGGAAGCAGGCACGGATCGACGTGCTGTTGCATGGCCAGTCGGCCGACATTGCCCAGGGCGTTGACGAAGCGGACAACAAGGATGTGGGCGCTGGCGATCAGGGTATCATGTTCGGCTATGCATCGCGTGAAACCCCCGAGCTGATGCCGGCACCGGTCTATTACGCACACAAGATCCTAGAAGTGCTGACCCTGGCGCGAAAGGAAGGCACCGGCCCGGCCAAGGTGCTGGGTCCCGACGCCAAGAGCCAGGTCACGGTGCGTTATGAAAACGGCAAGCCGGTCGCGGTGACCCAGATCGTGCTCTCGACCCAGCATCTGGACGCGACGTTGACCTCGGCTGATGTGCGCAAGATCGTTGAACCCTATATCCGTCAAGCCCTGCCAGAGGGATGGATTTCGGCCGAGACTGTCTGGCACATCAACCCGACCGGTAAATTCGTGGTTGGCGGACCCGATGGCGATGCGGGCTTGACCGGCCGCAAGATCATCGTGGACACCTATGGTGGCGCAGCCCCGCATGGCGGTGGCGCGTTCTCTGGCAAGGACCCCACCAAGGTTGACCGCTCGGCGGCCTATGCGGCGCGTTACCTAGCCAAAAATGTGGTCGCCGCCGGCATGGCCGATCGTGCCACTATCCAGCTCAGCTATGCCATTGGCGTGGCTCAGCCACTATCGATCAATGTCAATCTGCATGATACCGGCACAGTCGATGAGGAAGTGGTAGAGGCCGCGCTCTCCAGGATCATGGATCTGACTCCGCGCGGTATCCGCACCCATCTTGACCTGAACAAGCCGATCTATGCCAAGACTTCGGCCTATGGCCATTTCGGGCGCAAGGCCGGCCGCGATGGCAGCTTCTCCTGGGAGAAGACCGATCTGGTCGCCGCCCTCAAGGCCGCCGTAAAATAGTCTGATGGCGCGCGAACTGCCAAAAACGCGTGACGGCGCGCCGCGTGCGTTCTTTGGCCGGCGATCAGGCAAAAAGCTGCATAGAGGGCAACAGGCAATATTTGATGTCATCCTGCCCTTGCTAGAAATCAAGCTCGCGGGTCCACTGGATCCGCGCAGCCTGTTTCCCAAAGCTAAAAAAATCATCGTCGAGATCGGCTATGGCGGCGGCGAGCATCTGGCGCTCGAGGCCGCTAACCACCCGACCACCGGCTATATTGGCTGCGAGGTGTTTACCGGCGGCATTGGCAAGATGGTGAAAATGATCGCTGCCGACGGCCTGGAAAATATCCGGCTGTTTACTGATGACGCGCTCAAGCTGCTCATCGCCCTGCCCGATACGAGCCTGGACGAAGTCTACCTGCTCTATCCTGATCCCTGGCTCAAGACGCGCCATCACAAACGGCGTTTCGTGTCGCCAACGACGCTGGCCGAACTGGCGCGGGTGATCCGGCCGAGTGGGACATTTCACTTTGCTAGCGACATCGAAGACTACGCCAATTGGACCCTGACCCATATCGTGCGCCTAGCAGCCTTCAGCTTTGCCCCGGACGCGCCTGGCAGCTGGCACCAACCTTATCCAGGCTGGCAGCCCACGCGCTATGAGCAGAAGGCGCGCCGCGAAGGCCGTTTGATCAGCTTCTATTTCAGCTTCAGGCGCGTCTGAGCCGGCGAGCGACGAGCGCCAACATTTGCGGTCAAGCAATAATTTGACGGCCAGGATGCTGGACGTGGCGCCATAACGCCCCATATGCAGAAACGCGCTTACCCGTTTTCAAGGCACATCATGTCCCCATCTGCAACTTCTCATCCCGATGACGAGATGCTGATGCTCTGACTAGAGAAATAGAGATTGGTGGTGTCGCTGCGCGGCGAATCCCTGCGCTTCAATGAGCTCAAGCGTCACGCCAGAGGGGTGTCGCAGAAAATGCTGACCAGCACGCTGCGCGAACTTGAGCGCGACGGCTTTGTGATGCGCACGATGTACGCCACCATCCCGCCACGGTATGACCACCGATCAGCTACACCCCGATCCGGGACACAATCCAAAATAGGCATTGCGGCTGAACATATTATCTTTGACCAGTATCCCAGAAAGCCTGCAAATCTGGTAATTATGCACATAATAGCAATGCCGATGAAGATAATGGCCGCTACGGGAGATGCAAAATCTGTCATGCCGTTTGGTGTTGATACAGGTTAGATCGCCATCAACAATCCCATAGCCAAGAATATAGCGTCGATAACGTATGGGAGTCTAGTGACAGGTCAAAACACCAGTTGTTCCACCACGTGTTCCGAGTTTTCGATGTGACACCCCGTCACGCCACCCCGCCTTATGGCGCTGCTGTGTCAGCGAAATGCCCTTAAACCGCGACCGCCGCCTTGAGCCAGCCCACCAGTGAATTGGTTGATATCCCGATAATTTTTACCTGATGAATAGCCCCGATTAGATCGGGCAAACCATCAAGGTGCACCGCTTGGAGATAAGGCGAGCGGCCGCCAACCTGGCCTTGCATGCGGCCGGGGCGTTCGATCAGTACAGGCATGGTCTTGCCGACGCAGCTTTGGTGAAATGCCGTGGTCTGGGCATTGACCAGATCCTGCAGCCGCCACAAGCGCTCGTTCTTGACGTCCTCGGGGACCTGATCGCCCAGATTGGCCCCGGGCGTGCCTGGGCGAGTGGAATATTTGAAGGAATAGGCCGAGGCATAGCCGACATCGGCGATGATCCTGAGCGTGTCCTCGAAATCGGCGTCGGTTTCGCCGGGAAAACCAACGATGAAATCGCCCGACAGCGCCATGTCGGAGCGTGCGGCCTTGATACGCTCGATAATAGCCATGTATTCGGCCGCCGTGTGGCGACGGTTCATGGTCTTGAGGATACTATCAGAACCCGACTGCACCGGCAGGTGCAAATAGGGCATCAGGATATCGAGGTCGCGATGCGCCGCGATCAGCGCGTCATCCATGTCGCGGGGATGACTGGTAGTGTAACGCAGGCGTTCGAGGCCCTTGATCTCGGCCAGCAGATAGGCCAGTTCGCCCAGGCTGATGCTGCGTCCGGTAGCGTCGAGGCCGTGATAGGCGTTCACATTCTGGCCGAGCAGGGTGATTTCCTTGACTCCGGCATCGACCAGGCCGCGCGCCTCGGCGAGGATCTGAGCGACCGGGCGGCTGACTTCAACGCCGCGGGTATAGGGAACTACACAGAAGCTGCAGAACTTATCGCAACCTTCCTGCACGGTTAAGAACGCGGTGAGGCCGCGCTTGATGGTAATTTCCTTGCGCGCCGCCGGCAGGTGCTCGAACTTGTCTTCCTCGGGGAAATCGGTGTCGATAATGGGAGTCTTGAGCGCTGGGTGTAGATGGCGCTGTGCCTCGGCACGGGCCAGCATTTCGGGAAGCTTGTGATAGGCCTGAGGCCCGAACACTATATCAACGACCGGGGCGCGGCGGGCGATTTCCTCGCCTTCGGCCTGGGCCACGCAGCCGGCCACGCCGATCAGCATGTCGCCGCCCATGGCGCGGCGCTTGCCTTGCAATTCCTTGAGGCGCCCGAGTTCGGAGAACACTTTCTCGCTGGCCTTTTCGCGAATGTGACAGGTGTTGAGCAGCACCAGATCGGCCTGAGCCATGTCGAGCGTAGTTTCATAGCCATGCGGGGCCAACGCATCGCTCATGCAAGCGCTATCATAGACATTCATCTGACAGCCATAGGTCTTGACGAAGAGTTTTTTGCTGTTGGCGTGCGTCTCGGTCATGGCGGACTCATACCAGAAGATGGTGGCCTATCAAAGCACCTGCAACTATTGAGCGTTCCGAGCGTTCAATTAGGGTGAAAGCAGGGAGAATTTCTATGGCCAACACCACAAAAAAAGCCATCCGCTGGGGCCGCCGCCATGAGGGGCAGCAAGAAGCCGGGCCCAGACAGGTCGCCTGTCCAGATGCGCAATGCGGACGATAAGACTCAGCCCAACAAGCCGGCATAGTGGGATGCTCAGAACGAGGCGCTGGACGAGAGTTTTCCGGCCGGCGATTCCAGCGCCAAAATATTGACCGACCACTCATGCCGTCTTATCGACAGAATCATCGGGCCCAATCGCGTTGGGTTAGGTGCTGTCCGTACATATCGCTATGGCCAGCCATTGCCCGTAGATTGGTTTATGAGTGGGCTCTGAGCAAACTGGGTTATGTGAACTAATTCGGCCAAGAAAGCGCGGCACGACCGAATCGTCCCGGAACAATTCACAACAGGCAGCGCCGGCGCGGCGGCTGGGCCGGGGCGAGCACATTGCTGCCAAAGCCTATCCCGTTGCCGATATTGCCGAAGTTTCCCGCGCACTGGCGGATGCGTCGACATCGCGGCAGGCGGCCGATCACGAGGTGCGATTCCTGATGCGCGAAGTGGAGCATCGGTCCAAGAACCAGATGACGGTGATTGCCGCGACGGCCCAGTAGACGGCGCGTGACGCCGAAGACCTGCCCAGCTATGTGCAGGATTTTGAGCGCCGAATTCTTGACCTAGAGCGCTCCACTGATCTGCTGCTTAACCCATGGCCGGGCGAGTGTGGCATTGCGCGATCTGATCGAGAGCCAGATCGCTCCGTTCAGTCCGCAGGATTCCGGCCGAGTCAGCATCACCGGTCCCATCGTGCGGCTGAATATGCAGACGGCCCAGATCCTGGGCATGGCCGCGCATGAACTTTCGACCAATGCGATCAAATACGATGCCTTTGGCGAAGGCGGCGGAACGCTGGCCGTCGATTGGGCCCTAATGGGCGACCGGCTGGATTTTGTCTAGCGCGAGACCGTAACCAATGCCCTTGCCAGTTCAGAACGGGTCGGATTCGGGACCGCGATGCTCAAATCCATGATTGGCCGTACCACTGGCATTGAATGGCGCTTTGCTATTCCGCTGGACACCATTGATCCGGAACGGGCGCCGCCGCCGACCGAGAATTTAGCGAACGAATAAATTCTGGCATTGTGGCGCTGTTTGCACTATAGGGAGGCCTGTTTCTGACTCGCGGGTCGGCGGCATTCATGGCCCCTCCTGGACGACATCCCGGTCGGGGCGGCCCAAATCCTGTTTTGAAAGGATCTATCCGATGTCGATCACTGCTGAGCGCAAGACTGCTCTGATTCAGGAATATGCAACCACGCCAAACGATACCGGTTCGCCGGAAGTCCAGGTGGCAATCCTGTCCGAGCGCATTGCCAACCTCACCGAGCACTTCAAGGATCATCGCAAGGACAACCATTCCCGCCGCGGCCTACTCAAGTTGGTTTCGACCCGTCGCAGCCTTCTCGACTATGTCAAGAAGGTCGATGATGCCCGTTACAAGACCTTGATCGAAAAGCTCGGCCTGCGCCGTTAGGCGCGGCAGTAGAATTGCGGATGCGGGTAAATTCTCCGCATCCGCCTTTGTCTAGCCGCCTCGTGCAGGGACGGCGACAAGCGTAGACCGGCGAATGCCGGAGCATGGCAGGATTATTGGCCGCTCCCCGCCTCACGCTCGCAAAATCAGCCCCTGGTTTTGATCTCGTGAGGCACCCGGACCATCCCGGGAGCTGCTTGTTGTCTTGCCCATGTTTCGTCTTTGCCAGATGTAAACAGCGCCTGATTTTGAGCCCGGGTCACACATGGGGTGGGACCGCGGGTGCGGGTGCACCGAATGAGTTCGCGGGATAACCTACGCTCCTGCTTTACCGCTCAAACGGCAGAAATGGAAAAACAAGACATGACGATCAATTTTGACCACCACAAGGTCGAGCTCAACTGGGGCGGTCAGCCCCTGACGCTCGAGACCGGCAAGATGGCCCGCCAGGCCGATGGCGCTGTACTCGCCACCCTGGGTGAAACCGTGCTGCTGGCAACTGTTGTCAGCGCTAAGACCGCCAAGCCGGGCATTGATTTCTTCCCGCTGACAGTGAGCTACCAGGAAAAGTATTTTGCTGCCGGCAAGATCCCTGGCGGCTATTTCAAGCGTGAAGGCCGCCCGACCGAGAACGAGACGCTCACCAGCCGTCTCATCGATCGCCCGATCCGTCCGTTGTTCCCAGCCGGTTACAAGCATGAGACCCAGGTGGTCATCACCGTGCTGCAGCACGACATGGAAAACAATCCGGACGTGCTGGCCATCGTGGCTGCCTCGGCCGCACTGACCATTTCGGGTGTTCCCTTCATGGGCCCGATCGGCGCCGCACGCGTTGGTTATGTCGATGGCGAATATGTGCTGAATCTGGCCGTCGATCGTCGCGCTGACTCCAAGCTCGATTTGGTCATGGCCGGCACCGATGATGCCGTGCTGATGGTGGAATCGGAAGCTAAGGAACTTAGCGAAGAAGTGATGCTGGGCGCCGTGATGTTCGGCCATGCTGAAAGCCGCAAGGTGATCCAGGCGATCATCAAGCTAGCCGAACTGGCCGCCAAGGACGCCCGCGATTTCGAGCCGCATGATCTGTCAGCCGTCGAAACTGAAATGCTCGGCGTCATCGAAACCGACCTGCGGACTGCCTACAAGCAGACCAAGAAGGAAGAGCGCTACGCAGCCGTCGATGCCGTTAAGGCAACTGCCAAAGCCTATTTCGCTGCACGCGTTGAGGCTGGCGAGATTTCGGCTGAAGATATTGGCGCCGTGTTCAAGGCATTGCAAGCCAAGATCGTGCGCTGGAACGTGCTCGACACCGGCCAGCGTATCGATGGTCGCGATCTGACCACCGTGCGCCCGATCGTTTCGGAAGTCGGCATTCTGCCGCGCACCCATGGTTCGGCCATCTTCACCCGCGGCGAAACCCAGGCGCTGGTGGTTGCCACGCTGGGAACGGGCGATGACGAGCAGTACATCGACAGCCTTGAAGGCACCTACAAGCAGAACTTTCTGCTGCACTACAACTTCCCCCCATACTCGGTTGGCGAAGCTGGCCGCATGGGGTCCCCGGGCCGTCGCGAAATCGGCCACGGCAAACTGGCCTGGCGCGCGATCAACCCGATCCGTCCGACAGCTGAAGAATTCCCCTACACGATCCGTGTTGTCTCCGAGATCACCGAATCGAACGGTTCGTCCTCGATGGCAACCGTGTGCGGCACCTCGCTGGCCCTGATGGATGCTGGTGTGCCGCTGGCGCGTCCGGTGGCCGGTATCGCCATGGGCCTGATCCTGGAAGGCAAAAAGTTCGCCGTGCTCAGCGACATCCTAGGTGACGAAGACCACCTTGGCGACATGGATTTCAAGGTCGCCGGCACTGAAGAAGGCATCACCTCGCTACAGATGGACATCAAGATCGCCGGCATCACCGAGGAGATCATGCAGATCGCCCTAGCGCAGGCCAAGGACGGCCGCATCCACATCCTGGGCGAAATGGCCAAGGCTATCACCGCGTCCCGTTCGGAAGTGGGCGAGTTCGCACCGCGCATCGAGACCATGAAGATCCCGACCGACAAGATTCGTGAAGTGATCGGCACCGGCGGCAAGATGATCCGTGAGATCGTCGAAAAGACCAGCGCCAAAATCAACATCGAAGACGATGGCACGATCAAGATCGCTTCTTCGGATAGCTCCCAGATTGAAGCGGCCATCAAGTGGATTAAGTCGATCACCGATGAAGCTGAAGTCGGCGCCATCTATCAGGGCACCGTGGTCAAGACCGCTGATTTCGGCGCGTTCGTGAACTTCTTCGGCGCCAAGGATGGTTTGGTCCATATCAGCCAGCTGGCCGAACAGCGCGTTGCCAAGACCACCGATGTGGTCAAGGAAGGCGACAAGGTCTGGGTCAAGCTGCTCGGCTTTGACGAGCGCGGCAAAGTTCGCCTGTCGATGAAGATCGTCGATCAGGAAACCGGCAGGGAACTGATTGCGGCGGCCGAGTAATCGGCACCCACTCAGATTGATACGAAGGCTCGTGGCAATCCGGGTCTTTTTTTATTGTGTAGCATAGCCGTAACAGAGCGCAAACCATCACATTGACGCGAGGAACCTCCTGCAGCGAGCAGCGTTGGCGCAGTGAGGCTTTGTTGCACTAGCAACGCGTCACGGGCGGGCTTAGGTGCTTGCTCTCAAGGACCAATTCGGGTCAATCCAGTTTTAGGGTATTACCTTGCTCTCTCGTCGTTTGTTCATGATTGGCCTGTCGGCCACTACCCTGACCGCCTGCTCCAGTACCCGTACGCCGGTCGTACGGGAGCCACAAATCAATCCCTATTTTGCGGCGATGTATGGCGCGGACTACAGCGGGGAATTCCCCGTGGCGGCAACCGACCTGCGGCGGGTTGATCCCCAGTTCTGGCGCCAGGAGGTGCCCTATGTCACCAGCGAGCACCCCGGGACGCTGGTTGTCGATACGCCGGCCCATCACCTCTATCTGGTGATGGAAGGCGGTCGCGCACTGCGCTACGGCATTGGCGTGGGCAAGAACGAAGCGTTAGTCTTCCGCGGCGCGGCCAGTATTGGCCGCAAGGCGCAGTGGCCGCGCTGGACGCCAACCAAGGACATGATCGAGCGTGAACCTGACCGTTACGGTCCCTTTGCCGGCGGCATAGAGGGAGGTCCGACTAACCCACTCGGCCCGCGCGCGCTCTATCTGTACAAGAACGGGCAGGACACGCTGTTCCGCCTACATGGGACGACCGAACCCCACACGATCGGCACCAATGTCTCGTCGGGCTGCATCCGGCTGATGAACCAGGACATCATTGATCTCTATGGCCGCGTGCCCACGGGCACCAAGGTGGTGGTGATCAACGCCTGAGTGAACAGCACCGGGCCAATGCCGCAGCACCGGGCAGCCTTTTTGACTGGAATGGGGTAGCAGATCAGACCTGCTGCACGGACTCGACGCCGGGCACAAAATGGCGAAGCAGGTTCTCGATGCCACTCTTGAGCGTGGCAGTCGAAGACGGGCAGCCCGAACAGGCGCCCTGCATGTGCAGGAAGACGGTGCCTTCCTTGAATCCCTTGAAGACAATGTCGCCGCCATCCATGGCGACGGCCGGGCGAACGCGGGTGGTCAGCAATTCCTTGATCACTTCGACGGTCTCGCTGTCGCCTTCCTCGAAGAACTCATCGACCTCGTCGAGATTGGCCACTCCAACGCCGCCTTCGACGATGACCAGCTTGCCGGAGAGGAAGTGGTCCATGATGACGCCCAGAATGGCTGGCTTGATATGGGCCCAATTGGTGTCGTCCTTAGTGACCGAAATAAAGTCGGCACCCATGAACACCCCGGTAACGCCCGATATGGCGAACAGACTCGTCGCCAGGGGCGAATTGACCGAAGCCTCAAGGCTGCGGAAATCGCGCGGCTCACCGATCAGAACGTCGCGCCCGGGCAGGAATTTCAACGTTGATGGATTGGGCGTGGCTTCGGTCTGGATGAACATCGTTGCCTCAAGCAAATGCAATTAGAACGTTTCTAAAATAGTCTTTTACCGGCCAAGCGCAACGGCTTTGCGCGCCGGACAGAGCTGCAGGCAGCAGCGATCAGCAGATGGCGATGATCTCGTCATCATTCATGCGACCGGGCACTACGGTGAGCGGAATGGGCAGCGCATGAGCGCGGGCGGCAAAGTGCATGACCAGCGGGCCAAGCCCTTCGCCAGTAGAGGCGGCCAGCACCAGAATAGCGATGTCGCGATCCTCATTGATCATCCGTTCGATCTGTTCGGGTCCCTCGCCCTCGCGAATGACCAATTCCACCTTGACTTCGCCAATGTCACGGATACGGGCCAAACGAGCGTCCAGATTGTGTTCGGCCTCTTCGACAGCCTCGGCGCGCAGCACGTCCTCGACACCCAGACCAATGAATTCTGGTTTCTCGACTATGCTCATCAACACCACCGTGCCGCCGGTGCGCTTGACCCGGTAGGCGGCAAAGGTCAGGGCGCGGTCGCATTCGACGGTCTCGTCGATAACCACCAGGAATTTGCGCTTATATTCGGTCTCATACATGGCCGAACCTCCCTAGCGGACAAAACCAACAATATTGCGCACGTCGTCCATGATCGGCTGGGCGATGGCACGGGCGCGTGCCGCGCCGTCGCGCAGAATAACATCGATTTCGCCACGATCGGCAACCAGGCGCTTCATTTCATCGGCAATGGGAGTCAACACCGACACGGCCAGATCGGCCAGGGCCGACTTGAAAGCGCCCCAACCCTGGCTGCCGAACTCACCAAGCACATCGTTAACGCTGCGATTGGACAGGGCGGCGAAGATCCCCACTAGGTTCTCGGCCTCGGCGCGGCCATCCAGGCCGGCGGCCTCACTGGGCAGGGCATCAGCATCGGTGGTGGCGCGCTTGATCTTTTTGGCAATCAAATCGGCATCATCCATCATGTAGATGGTCGACAAATCGGAAGCGTCCGACTTGCTCATCTTCTTGCTGCCGTCCTTCAGACTCTTGACCCGCATGGCCGGGCCGATGGCCAGAGTCTCGGTGACGGGGAAGAAGTTGCCCTTATGGCCGTTCGCCTTGATCTGCTTTTTGAAGTCGTGATTGAATTTCTTGGCGATATCGCGGGTCAGCTCAAGGTGCTGGCACTGATCCTCGCCCACCGGCACAGCGGTGGATTTATAGAGCAGAATGTCGGCGGCCATTAACGAAGGATAGGCAAACAGGCCCAGCGAGACATTTTCGGAGTTTTCGCCTGACTTGTCCTTGAACTGGGTCATGCGCTCCATCCAGCCCATGCGGGCCACGCAGTTGAAGATCCAGCTCAGCTCGGCATGTTCGACGACCTGAGACTGGTTGAAGATGATAGATTTTTTTGGATCAAGCCCGGCCGCGATATAGGCGGCGGCAATCTCATAGGTCCAGCGCTTGAGATCAACATGGTCCTGCCAGACGGTGATGGCGTGCATATCGACCATGCAATAGATGGTCTCGTGCGTTTCCTGCAGCGGCACGAAGCGCCGGATGGCGCCAAGATAATTTCCCAGATGCAGATCGCCCGAGGGCTTGATGCCCGAAAAGACGCGAGGAGTGAAAGCCATAAGAGAAATATCCATCAGGTTCTAGCAGCCTGCCAAATTACACCGGCGAGCGGGGTGGACGCAAGTCAGCTGCCACGCCGCAAGCGGCGCAGTAGCAGGCCCATGGACTGCGCTCCGGTGATATGGAGGAGCGTAAAATAGGTGGCCGCGCCGAACACGCAAATGGCAAACAGGGCCGCTGCTTGCAGGAGGAAGGGCGCGCCGGGGGCGAAGATTGCGGCGGCGCGCCGGCCCAGAAGATAGAGCACGCCGGCCATGGCCAGGCTGCTGAGGATGGTCAATACATGTTTGCGCACGGAGGTGGCGGGCAGAACAAAATAGCCACGGCGGGCCAGAAAAATTGCCAGAAGTCCGGCATTGAGCCAGGATGAAATGGTGGTCGCCAGCGCAATGCCGACATGATGCAGACTGGGGAACAGCCAGAGCGAAATGCCGATATTGACCAGCACGGAAATGCCGGCAAATACCGTGGGAGTGACCGTGTCCTTGCGCGAGAAGAAGCTTGGCTGCAGCACGCGCACCAGGACAAAAGCGGGCAGACCCCAGGCATAGCCGACCAGAGCCTCTGCAACGGACACGCTGGCAGCTGCATCAAAGGCGCCCCGTTCGAACAGGACCCGCACGATGGGCAGCGCCATGGCCGCCAGAGCCGCCGCAGCGGGCATGGAGAGCAGCATGGAGAGCAGCAGCGACTGATCCTGGCTCTGGGCCGCCTCGACATTGCGGCCGGCGCTGAGATGGCGGCTGAGCTCGGGCAACAGCACCGTGCCGATGGCAATGCCAATAATGCCCAGCGGCAATTGGTACAGCCGATCGGCATAGCCCAGGATCGAGATGGTGCCATCGATGCTTGAGGCGATGACGGTGCCCATCAGAATATTGATCTGGGTGATGCCGCCAGTCAGGATTGCCGGAATGGCGAGTAACCAGAAGCGGCGCACTTCGGCATTGGGGCGCGGCAGGCCGATACGCGGCACAAAGCCGGAGCGCCGTACTGCTCCGTATACCAGCGCCAATTGGGCAACACCGCCCAGCATAGTGGCGATCGCCACCCAGAAGGCGGCGTCGGCCTTGTTCTCAAGCGCCAGAATGGCCAGCGGCACGAGGGCGGCAATGTTGACGATGTTGAGAATGACCGGGGCAAAAGCGGCGGCAAAGAACCGACCCAGCGTGTTGAGAATGGCGCCATAAGCGGCCATCAGCGACATGCAGGCCAGATAGGGGAACATGATGCGGGTCAGGAACACGGTCAACGCGAACTTTTCCGGATCATCAAATCCGGACACGAAAACCGCCATGACCGGTTCCATGAAAATCTCGGCCAGAATGGTCAGCACGGCAATGGCGACAAACAGCCAGCTCATGATGCGGCTGGCCAGCAGCCGGGCCTCATCGAGGCTCTGGGTTTCCAGAGCGCTCGAAAACATCGGCACAAAGGCAGTGTTGAAGGCACCTTCGGCAAACAGACGTCGGAACAGATTGGGAAAACGGAAGGCAGCATTGAAGGCATCGGCAGCCGGGCCGATGCCCAGAACGGAGGCCATCAACGCGTCGCGGACAAAGCCGGCAATGCGCGAGAGCAGGATTAGCCCGCCAACGGAGAGAAAATTGCGATACAGGCTCACCGGCTAGCCATTGGCCACTTTGGCCTCGAGCTTGGGGTGAAACACCCCCATCAATGCGTCGTGGATCTTACGTTGCCGTGACTTACTGGTGATCTTCTGGCCGGTTAGATCGGTGACATAGAACACGTCGACGGCTTTTTCGCCATAGGTGCCGATATGAGCCGAGCCGATGGTCAGGTTGAGATCGGCAATTTCGCGGGTCAGGGCATGCAGCAGGCCGGTGCGATCCAGGCCGGAGACCTCGATCACCGTGAATTTTTCCGACAGGGCGTTGGAAACCGTGACCTGAGTGGGCAGGGCGAAGGGCTTCAGGCGCCGGTTGAGCCGACTATCCTTGCCCAATTCGATCAGAACATTGCGCTTGCCCTGCAGAAATTGCTTGACGGTGTCGATGATGCGGGTGGCGCGGACCTTTTCATCTTCATCGGAGGTGAAGGCACGCCGCAGGCGGAAAGTGTCGAGCGCACGATCATCGCGGGTTAAAAAGATCTGCGCGCCGATGATCGATGCATCTTGCATGGTGCAGGCCCCGGCAATCATCGAGAGCAGGCGCGGATGGTCCGAGGTATAAAAGGTGACCTCAGTGATGCTCTCAAACGCCTTGACCCGGATCGAACCGGCAAAGGCCTCGTCTGTCTTGTCAGACAGCCGGATCATGCGGGCGTGTTCGACCTGCAATTTGGGCTCGGCGCGAAGCCAGTAATGATCATAGTGGCGCGCGAGATAGGCCTCGACCTCTTCGGCGGGCCAGGCCTTGAGACTGTCAGCCAGCTCGGCCCGAGCCTGATTGATGCGATCAGACTGGGCGACCTGGCTGTGGCCGCCTGAGAGCAAAGGCTCGGTGGCGTAATACAGCGCGCGCAGCAGGCTACCCTTCCAGCCGGTCCAGACGCCCGGACCCACCGCACGAATGTCGCAGGCGGTCAGGATCATCAGCAAAGCCAGACGCTGGGGGGACTGCACCACATCGGCAAAGGCCTTGGCGGTTTCAGGATCCTGGATGTCACGCGCCTGGGCAATTTCGCTCATCAACAGATGATATTCGACCAGCCAGGCCACGGTGTCGGTTTCAGCGGCGGATAGGCCGAGCCGCGGGCAGAAACAGCGGGCAATGCGGGCGCCGACAATGGAATGGTCTTCGGAGCGACCCTTGGCGATATCGTGTAGGAATAGTGCCACATAGAGCAACCGGGTGTCGTTGAGCTGGGGCAGCAATTCATGGGTGAGCGGCAGCTGGTCAGTCAATCCGCCATTGGCGATGTCGGCCATGACGCCAATCGAGCGGATGAGATGCTCGTCCACGGTATAGTGGTGGTACATATTGAACTGCATCAGCGCGACGATCTTGCCGAATTCAGGCACGAACTTGCCGAGCACGCCACTCTCGTTCATCTGGCGCAAGATCCGCTCGACCGATTTGGGGGCGGTCAGAATGGTCAGGAAATACTCATTAGCCCTGGAATCGGTGCGCAGCGATTTGTCGATCAGACGCAGCGAGCGGGAAATATGCTTGATGGCATCGGGGTGGAACAGCAATTGCTCACGCCCGGCAACCAGGAACATGCGGATCAGGTTGACCGGATCCTTTTCGAAAACATCGGCCGCCGCGATATTGAGCCGACCGGTGTCGAGCACGAAATCGATTTCGCCCTTAATCTTGCTGCGGCCGGGCCGGAATGGCAAAAATACCCGCCCGATCAGATCCATGTCCTTGACATGGTTAAACTCTAGCGAAGCGCTGATGATGCGGGTGAGATCACCGACATCCTTAGCCACCAGGAAGTAGCGCTTCATGAAGCGCTCGACGCCGAGCATGCCGACTCGCTGGGCATAGCCCATGCGCTCGGCCAGATCGGGCTGCATGTCAAAAGTCAGTTTTTCTTCGGCACGGCCGGTGGCAAAATGCAGATGGCAGCGGACGGCCCAGAGAAAATCTTCAGCCCGTGAGAAGATGCGATATTCGGCGGCGCTGAGCACGCCCTTGCCAACCAGTTCGTGGCTGATCTTGACCTGGTAGAAATATTTGCCAATCCAGAACAGCGCATTGAGGTCGCGCAGCCCACCCTTGCCATCCTTGATATTGGGTTCAACCACATAGCGCGTATTGCCCATTGCCTTGTGGCGCTCATCGCGCTCGGCCATCTTGGCGGCGATGAATTCGGGGCCGGTCTTGGGCATGATCTCGGTTTCAAACCGGTGCATCAATTGCTGGTACAGGCCCTTGTCGCCGGTCAGGAACCGGGCTTCGAGTGTGGCGGTGCGCACGGTCATATCAGCGCGGACCATGCGGATGCATTCATCGACCGAGCGGACAGCGTGACCGACCTTCTGGCCCAGATCCCAGAGCATATAGAGAATATATTCAGTGACCTGTTCGCCCCAGGGGGTCTGCTTGTAGGGCAGAATGAACAGCAGATCGATGTCGCTGCCGGGTGCCAGCGCGCCACGGCCATAGCCACCAACTGCCGACAGGCCGATGGCTTCGGCGCCTGAAGGATTGTCGACCGGATAGACGCGCCTGGTGGCAAACATATGCACGGCGTTGATGATCTCGTCCTGGGCACCGCACAGGTTCTGGGCGCAACGGACGCCTTTGCCGTTGCCAAGTAGTTCAGCCTCGGCCTGGCGGCGCGCCTGGGCCAGAATCTGCCGGATATGGGCCAGAACGGCGGCCCGCGCGGTGCTCGATTTGGGATCATTTTCGCCAATCGCTTCGTCCAGCTCGCCCAGGATGGTCTCAGCGGATTTGAGGACGAATAGCGGCCTGGCTTCAGCTTCGACGAGCGTCATCGCGGATTTTCTTCAATTCGTAAAGCGCTTCGATCGCTTGTTTGGGGTCATCTCGTCGGAGCTAATCGCGTCGAGCACTAGCAGTACGGGGTCTTTTTGACCGGCACGGGCGCCGATTGATGAGCAAAGAGCATTAAATCATCTAACATGCTGGCTTTCTAGCTGGAAGAGGCAGTTCCGGCCGATTGCTGTTCGAGCAGGGTCAATACTTGCCGGGCGCGGACCGGCACGGATTCGAGCAGACCAGCCAGGCGCGCCACTTGAATGCCGTAGGAACGATCCGCAGCGCCGGTCCCCACTTCGTGCAGAAAGGCCACCTCACCCTCCCATTCGCGCATTTTCATGGTGGCATTGGACACCCGGCTCAGGATCTTGGCCAGGCTGGTTAATTCGTGAAAGTGGGTGACAAAAAGGGCCCGGCAACCGGTAGTTTCATGCAGCGCCTCGACGGCGGCCCAGGCGATAGAGAGACCATCAAAGGTGGCTATGCCACGACCGATCTCGTCGAGCATCACTAAAGAGCGGCGGGTGGCGCGGTTGAGAATGGCGGCGGTTTCCACGATTTCCATCATGAAGGTGGAGCGACCATGGGCAATGCTATCGCTAGCGCCAACCCGCGAGCAGACGCGGTCAACAACGCCGATATGAGCGCGGTTTGTCGGCGCGAAGCTGCCCATTTGCGCGAGAATAGCGATCAAGGCATTTTGCCGCAGGAACGTGGACTTGCCGCCCATATTGGGGCCTGTGACCAGCCATCGCCTCTGGCGTCGTCTCCCGAGAGATTCGCATCATTGGCGACAAAGCTCTGGCCCTGTTCCATGAGCATGCCCTAAACCACCGGGTGGCGACCGCCAACGATCTCGAAGGCCAGCGAGTTGTCGATTTCGAGTTTTGTGTAGCGGTGGGTGGCGGTCAGATGAGTCAACGCGGTGGTGACATCAATTTTGGCCAGGGCATCGGCCAGTTCGCGCAAGGCATCGGTGTGGCTGAGAACGTCGTAACGCTGGCTAGCGAAGACCTTGAGCTCAATATCGAGCGTGGCTTCATACGCCTTGGCGATGCGGCTCCTCCAGCAGCCGGGCGCCGTGGGCGGCCAGCACTTCAACGAAATAGCCGAGCACGCCATTGTGCCGGATCTTGAAGGACCGGACATCGGCCTCATCGATCAGTCGGACCTGCAATGCCGCCACAACGGCGCAAGTCTGGCTGGCCAGGGCCCGCTCATCAATAACGCCGGCCAACCGGACCGGCGAAGCCATGCTCTTTAGGAGGAAATCATGCTCGACCAACCCAAGTTCCCTGCCCCAGGGATGACTACCCACGTCAATCTTACCGGTCTTGGAAGGGCTTTTGTGGTTCCAGGGTTTAGGAGAACGTACCTGGGACTTCTGGACGCTAGAGATGAACAAGCTCTTCGCATGCATGGGAACGCGGACTTGATCCGACACGGTTCTAGGTGATTCATCCCTGTCACCGCCATTGTTGGGATCAGCAACGACCCAAACGCACAGCGTCTAGCGGATGCAGTCAATGCAGCGCGTTCGCCCATAATTCGCAGGAGCATCGAACACCCAGAGATCAGCCAGATCAACAAAAAGGCGATCATCACGCGCAATGTGACCGCGGTCGTTTATTTGGTCTGCGCAGTCTCTTGTTGGTCCTGCTGCTTTATGGTCAGCAGGGTCTAATCGGCACTAGCCACCTTGCTGTCACTCCAAACCATCACAATATTGCTACAGACAGGACGGGCAAATCGGCCTAGCCTGATCGCGTAGTCGCTGCGCAAACCCGCAGCTGCGCTGAGTGTGGAGCCATACCAGTTTGAGCAGGCACTTGTCCCCGACAGCAGACAACGCACTCGCAGCCCAACTCGAACTCGCTTTTGAAGATAATCGCCTGGCAGCCCAGCTGTATGGCGACTTTGATCAGAACCTGGCGCTGATAGAGCAGCGTCTTAAGGTTTTAGCAATTCCCCGTGGCAATCATGTTTTGCTCAAAGGCGCCGCCAGCGCCGTCGATCAGACGCGCTGCGTGCTAGAATCGCTTTATGGCAGTCTCGAAGAAGGCCGCACCGTCGACATTTCCGAAGTCGATGACGTCATTCGCATGATCCAGACCAAGGATAGCCAGCTCACGCTTCCGACTCTCGAGCGCAAGGGCAAGATGCGCATGGTCCAGATCGCCACGCGCAAATCCATCGTCGTCGCCTGTACCCCGTCGCAGAACGGCTATATGCGCGCCATGGATCGCAGTGAACTAGTGTTCGGCATCGGCCCAGCCGGTACCGGCAAGACCTACCTGGCGGTGGCCCATACCGCGAGCTTGCTCGAACGCGGTGACATCAACCGTATCATCCTGAGCCGTCCGTCCGTTGAAGCGGACGAGCGCCTGGGCTTTCTGCCCGGCGACATGAAAGAAAAGGTCGATCCCTATCTGCGGCCGCGCTACGACGCCCTTTACGACATGATGAAGCCCAAAAACGTCGAGCGCCGCATCACGTCAGGGATCATCGACGCGGCCCAGCTCGCGTTCATGCGCGGCCGTACCCTGGCCAATTCGGTGGTGATTCTCGACGAAGCCCAGAACACCACCTCGATGCAGATGAAGATGAAGATGAAGATGAAGATGAAGATGAAGATGTTTCTGACCCGTCTGGGCGAGAACTCCAAGATGATCATCACCGGCGATCCGACCCAGGTCGATCTGCCCCGCGGCGAAAAATCGGGCCTGGTCGAGGCGGTCAACCTGCTCAATGGCGTCGAAGGGGTTCACCTCACCCGCTTCAACGACAAGGACATAGTGCATCATGCCCTGGTGGGTTGTATCGTACGCGCTTACGAGGCCGATACCGCCAAACGGCTGACCGAAAAGGCAATACAAGAGGCAGCGCGCTGACCTCTTCTCCGCTCGAGATTGCCATCATCCGCAATGACGACGCCTGGCCGGAGGATATTGATCCTCTGGCCGAGCGCGCCATCCATGCTGCGCTCAAGCAGTCCAAGGCCAAGGTCAAGGGCGCGGCCGAACTGGCTATCGTGCTCACCAATGACGCCGAACAGCGTGAGCTCAACCAGCAATGGCGCGGCAAGGACAGCTCCACCAATGTGCTCAGCTTCCCCCAGATTGAGCCCTTTGACCCGGTAGTCGGCATTTTGGGCGACATCACCATGGCGCGCGAGACGCTTGAGCTCGAGGCGATCGAGCAGGGCATCAGCTTTGCCGATCATTTCACCCATCTCGCGGTGCATGGATTTTTGCACATTTTAGGCTATGACCATCTCTCCGATGCGGAGGCCCTTCAAATGGAAGGCCTCGAAACCCAGATATTGGCGAGTCTCGGAGTCGATGATCCCTATGCCGACTGAGGCTGGACCAGTAACCGTGCGGGCGACATTTTCTCTTGAAGGACAGTGAGCTGCTATTTGGCGGCGATGCAACATGAACGACACCGACAGTCTGGGCCCCTCGACGCCCACCAAATCCGCACCTCCCTTTAGCCCTGCTTTCGTGTCCGCACGGGGACCATCGATCTGGAACCGCATCAAGGCCATGCTGGCTCGCGGTACCGTTTCGCTGCGCGACGACTTGCAGGTTGCCCTTGACGAACAGGGTAGCGCCGAAGCCGCTGACTTCTCCGAAAGCGAACGGGCCATCCTACAAAACGTGCTCAAGCTCTCCAACGTTTCGGTTGGCGATGTGATGGTGGAGCGCAGCGATATCCAGGCGATTGACGCCAACTCCAATCTGGCCGATCTGCTGGCTCGCTTTCGTCAGGTCGGACATTCGCGTCTGCCGGTCTTTGATGCTGGGCTCGACGATATTTTGGGCTTCATCCACGTCAAGGATGCGCTAAGCAAGATCACCGCGCCGGTGGACGATACGACTAAGCCGGTGCGCGTCAAACTGGTCTCGACCATGCTCAAGCAAAAGCTGGCTAAGTTCGATATCATGCGCAGGGCCATGTTCGTGCCTACCTTCATGCCGGTGGGCGATCTGCTGCAATCCATGCGCGCCTCGCGCGTGCACATGGCCATCGTGGTTGACGAATATGGTGGCACCGATGGTCTAGTGACCATTGAGGACCTCCTCGAAGCTGTCGTCGGCGAGATCGAGGATGAGCATGACGAGCTAGCGGCCTCGCTGATCCGCAAGGTCGGCACTGATACGTTCATCGCCGATGCCCGCGCCGAACTCAGCGATGTACAGGCCATGATCGGGCCCGATTTTGATCCCGGCGAATATGCCGACGAGGTCGACACCATTGGCGGCCTGATCTTTGATCTGGCCGGTCACGTGCCCAAGCGCGGCGAACGCGTCACCAAGCTCGACGGCTTCGAATTTGAGGTTCTGGCGGCCAATAGCCGGCGCATCAAGCGGGTGCGTATTTTGCGCCGGGCTGGCGATAGCGGCGAACAACTCGCCATCACCGATCAGCGCGCCGACAAGCAAAAGGTGGCAACGGAATAGAATAGCCGGGGCATGCCAGACCCAACGACACGACAAACAAAAAGGGCGCGGTGTGAACCGCGTCCTTTTTCATATCTGCTGTGCCGCTAGCTACAGCGTGCGCTGCACGATCTCGACGCGGAAGCATTCGATGACATCGCCCTGGCGCATGTCTTCGTAATTCTCGAAGGCCATGCCGCATTCCTGGCCGGTCTGAACGTCTTTGACTTCGTCCTTGAAGCGCTTGAGCGTCTTGAGCTTGCCTTCGTGGATCACGACGTTGTCGCGGATCAGGCGTACATCGGCACCGCGTTCCACAATGCCCTCGGTAACTCGGCAGCCCGCAACCTTGCCGACCTTAGTAAGGGTAAACATTTCTAGGATCTCGGCATTTCCGATGAAGGTCTCGCGGCGTTCCGGCTTGAGCAGGCCACTCATCGCATTTTTCACGTCATCGACCAGATCGTAGATGATGTTGTAATAGCGAATTTCGATGCTGTCGCGGGTCGCCAGCTCGGTCGCCTGCTTGTTGGCGCGGATGTTGAAGCCGATGACAATGGCTCTTGAAGCCGCTGCCAGGGTGACGTCCGATTCGGTGATACCACCCACCGCACTCATCAGGATCTGCGCCGACACTTCGTCGGTCGACAGCTTATTGAGCGAGGCTACGATCGCTTCGACCGAACCCTGCACGTCGCCCTTGATGATCAGCGGGAACTTGGCGATACCAGCGACCTTGAGCTGATTCATCATCTGCTCGAGGCTGGTGGCGCCGCCGGCCGTCTTTTCACGGATGGCGCGCTGGCGATATGCAGTGACTTCGCGTGCCCGAGCTTCGGTCTCAACCACCGAAAAGCGGTCGCCCGCGCTCGGCACGCCGGTAAAGCCCAGCACTTCTACAGGCGTGGAGGGACCAGCTCCCTTGACCTGTCCGCCCTTGTCATTGATCAGGGCACGCACGCGGGCAAATTCGGTACCGGCCACCAGAATGTCGCCAATGGCCAGCGTACCGCGCTGCACCAGCACTCTCGCCACCGCACCGCGGCCGCGATCAAGCTTGGCTTCAATCACCAGACCTTCGGCACGACCATCCCTAGCCGCGCGCAGTTCGAGAACTTCGGCCTGCAGCTGTATGGTCTCGAGCAATTTGTCGAGGCCTTCACCGGTTTTGGCCGACACTTCCACGCTCAGCACATCGCCGCCCATCGATTCGACGAACACCTCATACTGCAACAATTCGGTGCAAACCTGGGTCGGGTTGGCTTCGGGCTTGTCTATCTTGTTGATAGCCACAATGATCGGAACACCAGCCGCCTTGGCGTGCTTGATCGATTCGATCGTCTGCGGCATCACGCCGTCATCGGCCGCCACCACCAGAACCGCAATATCGGTTGCCTGGGCACCACGGGCACGCATGGCGGTGAACGCCTCATGGCCTGGGGTATCGAGGAAGGTAATCCTGGCGCTATTCTTTTCGACCTGATAGGCGCCGATATGCTGGGTGATGCCACCGGCTTCGCCCGATACCACATTGGCTTCGCGGATGGCGTCGAGCAGGCTGGTCTTGCCGTGGTCGACGTGACCCATAATGGTCACCACTGGCGCGCGATCGGTCAGATTCTCTGCCTTGTCGTCGGCTGGCAGGTCATACAGACCCTCTTCCACGTCGGCTTCCGACACGCACTTGACCGTATGGCCCAGCTCGGTGGCGATCAGCTCGGCAGTATCGGCGTCCAGCACATCATTGATGGTTGCCATCCGGCCCTGTGTCATCAACATCTTGATGACCGTGACCGAACGCTCGGCCATACGGTTGGCCAGTTCGGCCACTGTGATGGCTTCGGGAATGATGACTTCACGCAGTAGCTTAGGCGTTTCCTGCTGGTTGCGGCCCATCTTCTTGTCGCGGCGGCGGCGCATAGCGGCCAGGGATGGACCCTTGTCGCGATCGCTTTCAGCACCAGCATTAGTCACCGTCAGACGGCCACGCGCATTGACATCGGCACCGGCACCGGCACGACGAGTAGGGCGTTCTGGCGTGGAGCGCGAGGCGCGCCACGCATTTTCCATTTCCGCTTCGGTAGTGAACCGAACCTGCGGCATGCCGGAGCGAATCTTGCGACCATCGGCCTCGTTCGGACCTGCGAGCGGCACATTGCCAATGGGTGCCGTGCCGGCGCCGGTCGGGCGATATTCACTCGGGGGCCGTGTTGCGGTGCCCGAAGGCCGCGCAGCGGCAGCCCCGGCCTTGATATAGGCATTGGCGCCACGTTCGCTTTCCGGGCGCGCATTGCTGGGGCGCTCGGTGCGCGGTGGCCGTGGCGACTTGCCAGGACGACCGGCAACCACGCGCACGCTGGTCGGACCAGCATTGCGCTGCGATGCCGGCGCGGGGGCCTCAGCCTCAGGCATCTCGGCACTTGGGGCAGCCACCACAGGGGCGGCGGCTTCAGAGGCTGCACTTGGCGCTTCCAAAATGGGCGTTTCCACCACAGCTTTGGATGCCAGACGCTCTTCTTCAGCGCGGCTCGCCTCCTCACGGACCTGACGACGGCGAGCGTCATTTTCCATGCGGCGAGCTTCTCCAGCCACAAAGCGCTCTTTATCTTCTGCCTGGCGGGCTCCGGCCATGGCCAATGCCTGGCGGCGAGCTTCAGCTTCGGCGGCCGATAGCCCCAGCGGCGCACGGGTCTGCTGGGCTGGACGACCGGCAGCAGGGCGACCCTGATTGGACGCACCCGACTGCGGGCGCTGTGGTGCGCCGCTCGGTGCATTGGGTTTGGGAACCAGGCGGGTACGCTTCTCGACGACCACCGTTGAGCGGGAAGGACCGCGCGACAGGCCCGGACGATTGCCCAGGCCTGGGCCGCCCTTCAATGTCAGCGTCTTCTTCGCACCGTTGTCGTCGGTGCGCTTGTCGTCGTTTTCAGCCATGTATCTCGCATCTTTCGTCCTGTTCCTCGGGCAAAAGATCACCGTCAACCGCATGGCGGCCGGTGTCCGTTTCCGTCGGTTTGGCAATAAAAAGCGCCAGTCTTCTGGCCTTTTCTACTGCCGCTTGGGCTGCAGTCCCTCTTGTGAGGGCAGCATGTATCACATTTTCCATCCCGAGTGCCAAACCCATTTGCTCTGAGTCTAGCAATTCGAAATGAGGGACCTCGAAGTCATTAATTTCTTCTTCTGTGGCAGCAGAATGGAGTGCCTTGAGCGGCCCCACCATCTTACTGCGCCCGTCTTTGGCCGCATCGATTGCCGTAATCAGGGCGATCAGGCCACCCGTGGCAATCAGACTGCGTACCTTGGTTGCGCCGAAAGTCAGCTGCCCGGCCTTGCGCGCCATGCCCAGCGCGTTGAGATAGCGCTGCTGCAACCGCAATTTAGTCAGTCTTGGCAGATCTTCTGGCAGCACCACCTCGGTCTTGAGACTACGCGCGAAAACCTTCTTCTTGACTGCCTCGGCCACCAGGCTGCGGTTGAGGCTAATCCAGACGCCGCGACCTTCGGCCTTGGCTTCCGTGTCGGGTACTAATACACCATCTGGGCCAAGCACAAAGCGGATGAGCTCCGCCATGGGTTTTTCTACCCGTGTCAGAGCGCATATCCTGGTCGTTTCTGCGCGCCGGGCCATTTCTGATGCTCTCACTTGGTTTCGGCCGCTAGGCCGAAACCTCGTCGGTTACATGGTCGGCGTCGCCAGCATCATCGACCGGCGGCAATTCCTTGGCCGAGATCCACCCCGTCTTGACGCGCGCCTGCATGATCATGTCTTCGGCTTCTTCACGGCTCACCGAAAAATCCTTGAATGTGCCTTCAAACCGCTTGGTTTCGCCGTCCTTGCGCTCGCTCCAGCCGATCAGATCGTCCGAAGCGCAACCCGCGAAGTCTTCCACGGTCTTGATGCCTTCCTTACCCAACGCCACCAGCATAGCAGCAGTGAGGCCGGAGATTTCATAAAGCTCATCCTCGACGCCCAGTGCCTTGCGCTCATCATCGAATGCACGATCGATAGCGGCCAGATATTCGGCGGCACGGTTCTGGATTTCGCCAGCGGTTTCTTCGTCGAAGCCTTCGATCGAAGCGATTTCATTAGTGTCGATATAGGCCAGCTCCTCAACCGAGGAGAAACCCTCAGATGCTAGTAGCTGGGCTACCATCTCGTCAACATCGAGCGCCTGCATGAACAAGCCCGAGCGCTCAGTGAATTCCTTCTGCCGACGTTCGCTTTCTTCCTGTTCGGTCAGGATATCGATATCCCAGCCGATCAACTGGCTGGCCAGGCGCACATTCTGGCCGCGACGGCCAATGGCCAGGCTGAGCTGTTCGTCGGGCACCACCACTTCGATGCGCTCAGCCTGCTCGTCGAGCACCACCTTGGCAACATCGGCTGGCTGCAGCGCCGAGATCACCAGGTCTGCAATGCTGTCAGTCCAGGGAATGATGTCGATCTTTTCGCCCTGCAATTCACCAACCACAGCCTGCACGCGGCTGCCGCGCATACCAACGCAGGCGCCCACAGGATCGATCGAAGAATCAGAAGACGTCACCGCGATCTTGGCGCGGCTGCCCGGATCGCGGGCAATCGAGCGGATGGTAATCACGCCATCATAGATTTCCGGCACTTCCTGCATAAACAGCTTTGCCATGAACTGCGGATGGGTGCGGCTCAGGAAAATCTGCGGACCGCGCTGTTCGCGGCGCACGTCATAGACATAGGCGCGCACGCGATCGCCATAGCGTAACATTTCGCGCGGGATCAGCTCGTCGCGGCGGATAATGGCTTCGCCGCGACCCAGATCGACAATCACGTTGCCATATTCAACGCGCTTTACCGAACCGTTCACAATCTCGCCAATGCGATTGATGTACTCATCATACATGCGCTCGCGTTCGGCATCGCGCACCTTCTGCACGATCACCTGCTTGGCCGACTGGGCTGCGATACGGCCAAATTCCATCGGCGGCAGCGGCTCGGTTAGAAAATCGCCAACCTTGGCTGCGGGTGACTTGATCTGGGCGTACTTGAGATCGATCTGTCGGCTGGTCTCTTCGACGGTCTCGACGATTTCCAGCAGGCGCCACATCCGAGTTTCACCCGAGCGCGGATTAATCTCAACCTTGATCTCGGTCTCGGCGCCGTAACGGCCCTTAGCGGCCTTTTCCATGGCGTCCTGTATCGCTTCGATCACAACCATGCGGTCGATCGACTTTTCGCGGGCAACAGCGTCTGCGATCTGCAGGAGTTCGAGGCGGTTCGCGCTCACAGCCATTTTAATGCGTCTCCTTGGAGATATTATCGTCTTCAGTATGGGCGACTTCGACCGTCTGGGTCTCGTCGTCGTCCAGTGGATACAGTTCCTGATCCAGCTGCGCCTTTTCCATCAGGGCGCCTGTCATCACCAGCTTGGCTTCACTCATAGAGGCAAGCGGCAACTGGTAGTCGGGGTCCGTGCCGGCAGGCGCTTCGGGCAGGGTAATAGTCACCGTGTCGTCGTCCACGGACTTGATAAAGCCCCGGAAGCGCTTGCGACCGTTGAGCATGTCGCTCAGCTCGATCTTGGCCTTGTGGCCGATATAGGTGACAAAGTCGCGCTGGCGCACCAGCGGGCGATCAATGCCTGGCGAACTGACCTCAAGGTAATATTCGCGATCGATCGGGTCTTCGACATCAAGCACTGACGAGAGATCCTTGCTCAGCGTCTCGCAGTCAACAATGGTGAAGCGACCGTTTTCGTCCTCCGCCATGATCTGCAGCGTCATGCCGTTTTCCTGGGTGATGCGTACCCGGACCAATGCATAGCCCAGGCCATTGGCCACGGGTTCAACAATAGCGGAAACTCGGGCTTCCATGTCCGTTTCCTTGATATAGCGCTTGGCTTTGAGATCGAAGCTCATCGGTCCCTTCGGATAATAAAAAAGAGCGGGGCCAGGAGGCTCCCACTCTGCAAACGTGCCGAGATGTTGGAGTCTGTGTAGCGCCGAAACGGGTGAGTCGCAAGACTTGCCTGCCTCAAA
>JALBVE010000119.1 GCA_025050575.1 Candidatus Devosia symbiotica | reverse complement strand
CCGAACTGCGCGGCATGCTGGACGCCGCAGCCTCGCTCAAGGCGCGTCTCAAGGCCGGCGACCGGCCGCAGCCGCTCAAGGACAAGGTCCTGGCCATGATCTTTGAGCGCCAGTCGACCCGTACCCGCGTCAGCTTTGACGTTGGCATGCGCCAGCTGGGCGGCGAGATCATCATGCTGTCCGGCCAGGAAATGCAGCTCAGCCGCGAGGAAACCCTGGGCGATACCGCCCAGGTCCTCAGCCGCTATGTCGACGCCATCATGATCCGCATCCTCAGCCATGCCGATCTGCTCGAGCTGGCCGAGTCGGCGACCGTCCCAGTGATCAATGGGCTGACCCGTCGCGCCCATCCCTGCCAAATCATGGCCGATCTGCTGACTTTTGAAGAGCATCGCGGCAATATCAGGGACGCCAAGGTGGCCTGGGTCGGCGACAGCAACAATGTGCTGCATTCCTGGGTCAATGCGGCCGAATTGTTCGAGTGCCACCTGACCATCGCGGTTCCGGACGAATACAGCCCAGAAAAGGACCTGATGCAGGACATTCGCCGTGCCGGCAAGTATGTGACTCTGATCGAAGATCCGCGCGAGGCCGTCCAGGGCGCTGATCTGGTGATCACCGATACTTGGGTGTCGATGGGCGATGTCGATATTGCCGAACGGCGCCGGGTCTTAAAACCCTACCAGGTCAACACCAATCTAATGGCTCTGGCGGACAAGAACGCCCTGTTCATGCACGATTTGCCCGCCCATCGCGGCGACGAGGTGACCGACGAGGTAATCGATGGTCCCCAGTCGGTGGTCTGGGACGAGGCCGAAAACCGCCTGCACGCCCAAAAAGCCATCTTGTGCTGGGCCTTCGGTGTCGACGTCAATTAGACAACTCGACAATCGTCGCCTGTGCTAGAATTACAGCGTCACTCCAGCAGCAGCGGGAGTGACGCTGTGGTTTTCCGGGCGCTCGAAGGATCGGCCCACTGAAAGCCATCCGACCAAATGAC
>JALBVE010000118.1 GCA_025050575.1 Candidatus Devosia symbiotica | reverse complement strand
CTGCCCAAGCAAGTGACCTTCATCGGAATCGCCAAGGGTGAAGAGCGCGACGCTGGCCGCGAGAAATTCTTCATGGAGGGCCGCGAGGCTTTCATGTTACCCCACCACGATCCCGTGCTCTATTGCGTCCAGCGCCTGCGCGACGAAGCCCACCGCTTCGCCATCGGCGCCCACCGCGCCAAGCGCAAGAAGGAGCAGATCTCAAATCCCCTCGACGAGATCGACGGCATCGGCCCCACCCGCAAACGCAGCCTCCTCACTCATTTCGGCTCCGCCAAAGCCGTCGGCCGCGCCAGTCTCACCGATCTCCAGGCCGTCCCGGGCATCTCAAGGGCGATGGCGCAGGTGATCTATGATCATTTCAATCGGGCGGGATGAGGGCTCAGGCAAGTATGGGCCGGAAGCGGATTTACCAGTTTTGATATTGCGCTAGCGACAGCGGATATTACGGAATGCAGTGATCACTCATCATACGGTCATGCCGTCCTCCAATGTGGTCATCTCCAAACGCAACATAAATCACAGGCGAGGCCGTGCTTATCAGCGAGATTTCGCGCGTTCGAGAAGTTTATCGTAGACGAAGTGTCTACGATAAAAGCGCTCAAAATACTTTATCCATCAGTTCGTCACCATGTTTTCCGGGTAGCGAAATTCCAAAATCTCCTCCCAAACACTCCCAACAATGGAACGTAACATGTCCAGCCCGTCTGGGCGCGACAGCATCCCTTCGAGCACGGTACTAACAAGACCATCCCGTCGGGACTTCCGCTCCGCGTCGCGCTAAAGGCGAGAATAAACGCCGTAGCGACATTATTCATCGAGACCGGTTCGACGGTCGGCTTGGTCAGCGCTGCAACCAGCGCGCTAAATTCTTGCCCGGCAGCATCGTCCTTGCTCAGTTCGCCCAGGTCGCTAGCTGACACGGAAATAAAGCTGCACTTGGCAATCTGAAGCGCAGCGATCAGACGCGCATAGATGCCATGGTCAATTTTCTCATCACTATGCCCGCTCATGAGGAGCGGCTAGGTCTAAGACAAA
>JALBVE010000117.1 GCA_025050575.1 Candidatus Devosia symbiotica | reverse complement strand
ATTGATCCGCCCGAGACGAGTGGGGCGAGCAAAAGATCGCTAGCGCCAAATATCAGCGACTGCCTGCGCCTAGGTCACAACACCAGCAGGGCTGCCCTTGAGGCGACGGATTGACGGCTCAGCGAGTACGCCGACGATCACGCAGACGGCAGCGAAGTAGACGGTGACTGTCAGAATGCCAAACATCGCGTTGGTTAGGCCCATCACGAAATGGCCAATAACCAGTGTGCTCACCACCACCAGTAAGCCGTTGCGCGTGGTAGATGGTGGTGCGCGCAGGACTTCGACAAGCGGCGCGAGCATGAACAAGCCATAGGCGATCAGACCTAGAATGCCCGCGCTGGCCGCGAAATCGAATATATCATTGTGCAAATGCGGCGCACCGACAAATAAGGGTGCCTCCATGCCAGCCGCCGCGGCATCGACAAAGCCAAACGGTCCGTGCCCAAAGATCGGTGAGGTCATAAACGCATTTATACCGCCCTGATACATGCTCAGCCGGATCGCTATGGACATATCGGTGGGCAGGCCGGTCTGTAGCACGTCGGCAACGTCGAGCATGACTCGCTGAACACCGGTAGTTTGCCCGAGGCCAGCAGTAAAGCCTATCAATAGCGCAATAGCAGTGACCATACCTGCTGCGATGAAGATGCGCAACTTGATTATCCTCAGTACGCCAGCAAGCACCACGGCAATCATTGCCATCAGGACAAGCGCTACAATCGCGCCACGCGTACCTGAAAGAGTTGCCGCCAGGGCGGCTAATACTGGTCCACTCAGAAACAGATAACGCCAGACAGATTGCACATAGATCAGGCCAACCAGACTCAGATAACCAGCAATCAAGGCCACATCGGCAAAGTGTATCGGATTGGCCACCGAGGCGCCGGCGCGAGCCACACCTGTCGTCAGGTATTCGTTCAGAGCAATCGCAAGCGCGCCCGCAGTTCCGATAAGACTGAACATAGCAATATGCCTAGGATCGACCGTTTCGCTATTGCGGGCGATCATTACCAGCGGCCAGTTCGCCAGAACAGGCGCGAACGGCAATAGCCCC
>JALBVE010000116.1 GCA_025050575.1 Candidatus Devosia symbiotica | reverse complement strand
CGAATATGCGGCGCTGTTCGCGGTGCTGCTGCCGGCTTTGGCGCGCTGGCAGCCTTCCCATTCCGCTGGGCGGCATCTCCAACTATTTTTGCGTCTCCAGCCTGCGTCAGATCGGCGACCGCATTGCCTTCGATTTTTGCGATGGTGCGGTCGAGCTTGGCGAGGACAAATTTCTTGTGGTGCCCAAAGGCACCGAACATCGGCCACGGTCTCTGACGCATGAGCTCGGTATCATCCTCAATACCGGTAATGCCGCGAGCGACCTGACCGTCACGGAACTCAACCGACTCTAGGAAGAAAAATGTCTATTCTCGTCAACAAAGACACCAAGGTTCTGGTCCAGGGCCTGACCGGCAAGACCGGCACCTTCCACACTGAACAGGCGCTTGCCTATTACGGGACCCAGGTGGTGGGTGGCACGCACCCAAAAAAGGGTGGAGAGATCTGGACCAGCGGGCCGAATGGATCGGCGTCGCTGCCGATTTTTGCCACGGTCGCAGAAGGCAAAGAACGCACCAGGGCCAATGCTTCGGTGATCTATGTGCCGCCAGCGAGCGCTGCTGCAGCCATCGAAGAAGCCATCGACGCAGAAATCGCGCTGATCGTTTGCATTACCGAAGGCGTGCCGGTGCTGGACATGGTGCGGGTCAAGGCCAAGCTAGAGAAATCCAAATCACGGCTGATCGGACCAAACTGCCCGGGCGTGTTGACGCCAGAAGAATGCAAGATTGGCATCATGCCGGGCTCGATTTTTTCGAAGGGCTCGGTGGGGATTGTGTCGCGTTCGGGCACGCTTACATATGAAGCGGTGTTCCAGACGACCAATGAAGGCCTGGGTCAGACCACTGCCGTGGGTATCGGCGGCGATCCAGTCAAGGGCACCGAATTTATCGATATGCTCGAAATGTTCCTAGCCGATGAAGCCACCAAGTCGATTGTGATGATCGGCGAAATCGGCGGCTCGGCCGAAGAAGATGCTGCCCAGTTCCTGATCGATGAAGCTAAGCGCGGCCGCAAGAAGCCGATGGCCGGTTTCATCGCCGGCCTGACTGCGCCTCCAGGCTGCACGATGGGCCATGCTGGCGCCGTAATTTCAGGCGGTAAGGGTGGTGCGGAAGACAAGATTGCGGCGATGGAAGCAGCGGGTATCCGCATGGCGAAATCGCCGGCCCGGATTAGCCGAACTCTGGCCGAAGTGCTCAAAGGCTAAGTCGAAAGTCGGTCGCGCTTCGGACGCAGAACGATGCTACATCCT
>JALBVE010000115.1 GCA_025050575.1 Candidatus Devosia symbiotica | reverse complement strand
CTGCTGTTGGGGCGTCCGAGGCGACCCAGACAGTGAGCTCAACCAGGCCAGTTACGTCCAGATCTGTGTCCAGCGCCTCTGACGTGAATATCAGCACATCGTCGCGGCTCTCAACGTGCTGTTGATCCTTCGGGCCGGAATTGCAGCCCATCTAGAGGCCGGATACATAGTTGGCGCCGCCGACGGTGGGCACTGGGTTCGGCGTGTCCGACGTATAGATGCGTGACCAGTCTTCTGACGTGCTTGGGCCTAAGCCAGATTGACTGAGGTACAGCTGGCGTATTCCGGTGTCCGACAAAGGCCAATTCGCGGCGCTGTGCCAGGAGTTTGAGTTAGATCAAAAGTATCGCACCATGGGCGTTGCGGGTACGGTACCGGCCTTCGCTGCGTCGAAGAAGGTCAATTGCTCAGTGACCAATGTGGCCGTCGAAGCAGCGTAGCCGAGCCAGCTACCCCCTGCCAGTCGGTGAGATTGCAATGCGACCAGAGCCCGATGATGAGACGGTCCCGAACGTCCGCGGCGTGGTTCCAGCGGCTGCGTACGGTTTCGAAAAGCTCGATCGCCCCCTCAACGAACAGATCGTTCCAGCCGGAGGTTACGAGAAACGGCACGTCGCTGGCCTGGAGAGCGTCGAGATGTTCGCGATCCTTCGCAGCCGAGGCCACTCGCTCAGCATTGAGCTAGGTTGCGGCATAGGAAGCGAGCGGAATTAGGTCGTCATCAAGAACTGGCAGCTGGGCGAAGGAAATCTGCGGATCTTTCTGGAAGTCAGCAAGGACACGCGTGACCTTCTCTGCATCTGTCTCCGGCAAGTCATTGAAGCGGTGCCGCAAATCCTCCGAGCCCAAACTTTCAATGACCCATAGCAGGGGAAAGGCCAGTGCGTGCGCTCCGCCGCGATAGGTCCAGGTGTCGCCATGTCGCGCTATGGTCAGGAACGGCGAGACGGCGGCCAATATAGCCATGATAGTAGCCACCGAGACGATGCAGTCACCGACATAGGGGCCGGCAAACATCATCACTTGGCCATTGCAAAAGCGTTTCTGGCGCAGCCAAGCGATAGTATCGGTGCCGTCTTCTGCCTCGTTGGCAAACGGGGTGAAGATCTCGTCCGAGGCAAACCGGCCGCGTGTATCCTGGATCACGATAGCATAGCCGCGCCGAAGCGCTGCTAGAAAATCCAGAGTTGAGAACGCATCGTCCTTGATAGGGAGGTGCGCTGGAGCAATACAGGCCATTGGCCGGTCTCGTCCGGCAGCCAGATATTCGCGCGCAGATT
>JALBVE010000114.1 GCA_025050575.1 Candidatus Devosia symbiotica | reverse complement strand
TTTGTAGACGCTGTCTTAGCGACAAGGGCGCTATCGGTGGTTTGTAGCGCTAATTTTTCGGCGCCGCCGTTTTTGATTTAAACTCTCCCGCTCTTGCGCTAGAAAACCGGCTTACTATCTCCACTATTTCCTAGGAAATGTTGATGTTTTTCGTTCTTCTGTTGAGCTGCTGGCTCATGGGTCTTGCCGGTACCATTGCCGTCGAAAAGCTGGCTCCCAGGTTCAATCTGATAAACGCGCCCAATGAGCGATCATCGCATACAGTTCCGACGCCTCGCGGCGGGGGTATAGCCATTGCGGCAGTCGCCTGTCTGGTCGCCGCGCTGCTGGCCGCTACAGGACAGACTCAGTTTTGGTCGGTCGCCGGGATAGTCGCACTGATCGCTGGCCTCGGTTTGGTTGATGATATCTACGATTTATCACCTTCGATCCGCTTTCCGATCCAGTTTGTCGCCTTCGTTGTTCTGATTGTTGCGTCGCCCGAACTCCCGGCCGTTGTGTTTCCATTCGACTGGCAGTTGGGTAGTGTGTTGCTGACCGGTCTGGTCGTGCTGATTGGGGTTTGGTGGCTCAACTTGTTTAACTTCATCGATGGTATCGACGGGATCGCTGCCAGTCAGGCAATTATTTTGCTACTGGCGGGACCGTTGATCTGGTGCACAAGGGGGATCACCCCCCTAGACACGGGTCTTTTGTGGCTTTCGCTCGGGACTGCAGCGGCGACGACCGGTTTCCTCGTGCGCAACTGGTCGCCCGCCCGGGTCTTCATGGGGGACACTGGATCAAATGCGCTCGCCATGATCATATTTTCCATCGCGCTCTTGACAATTGGCGTGGGGATGATGCCCTACTATGTTTGGTTGATCCTGCCCTCCGTCTCCGTCACCGATACCACGGTTACTCTGATCCGGCGGTTGGCAAGAGGCGAACGCCCGTGGCGTGCCCACCGCCGACATGGCTATCAGCAACTCTCCAAACAATGGGGCCACGCGCGGACCGCGATTATCTACCTGATGCTGACTGTTTTCTGGGCTTTTCCCATGGCTTTTCTGGCTGACCGCTTCGCTGATTTGGGCTGGATGCTGGTGCTTGTGACCTACGCGCCTCTGGTCGGCTTTGCATTTTGGAGCAAAGCGGGCAGTGCGGTCAAGAACTAACCGGTTGGCTGGTCGCTAAAGCCCGTGCACCAGGCGTGAGCAGAAGGCCTGGCGCCAATACCGCCTTATGGGATAGTCGAGCGCATAAAGATCCGACTTCGAATCCGCGGGATGCTGCTCCGCGCCCTCAAAAGATGAAGTTCAGGAGCTGATAACCA
>JALBVE010000113.1 GCA_025050575.1 Candidatus Devosia symbiotica | reverse complement strand
ATTGTGGAGTACCTCGCAGCGGCGGGGCGAGTACAAAGGGCTGTGGGACGATGGGGGCCAATTCTGGTGGCTATGGTGACGAGCCATTAGGCTTGTCGCAAGAGACCGGCGCAATCGCGCATGCTGAAGCGTCTGGGGATTCCGGCGAATCTGGGCTCGATACCGTTGAGATTGCCGGTTCCATCAAGTGGTTCGATGCCGGCAAGGGGTTCGGCTTCATTGTGCCAGACAATGGCATGCCCGATGTTCTGCTGCACGTGACCTGCCTTCGCCGCGACGGCTACCAGAGTGCCTATGAAGGGGCGCGCATCGTTGTTGAAGCGCTTAATCGTCCTAGCGGCTTGCAGGCGTTCCGTATTGTCTCGATGGATGAATCCACCGCGCGCCACCCCGCCCAGATGCCTGCGCCACGTACTCATGTCGTGGTCGAACCGACCTCGGGCATGGTTCGCCTCGAGGTAAAATGGTTCAACCGCATTCGCGGCTTTGGCTTTCTCTCAGCCGGCGAGGGCGCGCCGGATATCTTCATCCACATGGAAACGCTGCGCCGCTTTGGTATTACCGAATTGCGGCCGGGACAGTTTGTTCTAGTGCGCTACGGCACAGGTCCAAAAGGCCTTATGGTCGCCGAAATCCGACCCGATGGTTGGGGCGACGCCCCATCTTCGCACTAGGAACCCACACAATGATGCTCAATACCCAAGGCTTCGCCCCGGCGTTGCGACGCGCGGCAGCGATTCTGGCTGTGATGCTGGCGGCAGCACCGCTTGCCGCGTGCAGCGACGAAGGCAAACTTGTGTTGCATATCGCCACCGGTGATCACGACTTCAACGTTGAAGTTGTTGATACGGCTGAGGGGCGCGCCAAGGGGCTGATGTATCGTACAGAACTGGCAGATGATGCCGGCATGCTGTTCGATTTCAAACAGGAGCGCGAGGTCGCGTTCTGGATGAGCAATACCTTCATTCCGCTCGACATGATTTTTGTCGGCTCCGATGGAGTGGTCAAAACCATCCACGTCAATGCGCGGCCGCAGGACCTGACGTCCATTCCTTCGCAAGTGCCGGTACAGTTCGTGCTGGAAATCCCGGGAGGCCAGTCTAGGGCAATCGGCCTTAAGCCGGGCGATATCATGGAGCACGACCGCGTTGGTACGTCGACCAATTAGACCCGATGAATAACCATGAAATCGATCACAGCCCACAGATTCAGGCTGGCACCAGCCACAACAAACACATGCCAGAGTGCGTTCTGAAATTTGAGCTGTTCTCGCAGGTGGAAATGATCCCTAGCGTTGGTCCGACTGCTGCATTGGGAA
>JALBVE010000112.1 GCA_025050575.1 Candidatus Devosia symbiotica | reverse complement strand
ACAACATCCGCAAACCGCTCGACCGTGCTGTTGAGGGCATGGCGAAGATCTTCAAAATCGGCCTCGAACTGGATGTAGATGCTGTGAGTCAGATCGCCCTACGCCAGCGCCTCCAGGGCTGCCCTACGGCAGCGATGGTCTGTTGGCGTGATGTCACGTCAGTGGCAAACTGCACCATCTTGTAAGGCACACCATCAAGTCCCAGGATCGGTGTGAAAGTGCTCTGAATCCATACCTCGCCTCCATTCTGGGAGCGGCGCCGATACTCGCTATTCTTGAAGGCGCCCGCGGCTAGATCAAGCCAGTATTGCTGATAGGCCTTGTCTGCGGGATCAGTATCGAACAGCAGTTTCGCATTGGGTTGCCCAGCGATCTGTTCCAGGCGATAGCCGAGCAGCGTCAGGAATTTCTCATTGGCATCAATCACTTCGCCCGTCAGGGCGAACTCGGCGACCAGCTGCGACATTGAAATTGCGTCAAGCTGCCCGGTATAGTCCGCCGCAAGCTCAAGATCCCGCGCCGTTTCAACGCCCAGTTCGGCAATGCGCTGCGAATTGGCACGAAAGACTTCCACGGCGTGCGCCATGGTGCCGATTTCTTTAGCTATTTTCGGTATAGGGCGCCGTTGTGTCAAGCTCGCCATTGGCGATGGCGCTCATGGTCACGGACAATTGTGGAATCGGGCAGGTCAATGCGCGTGACAGTAACAGCGCCATGACCCCAATCAGCCGATCACTGCCTCAATGGGCGCCCGATCTGTGGCCACGAACAGTGCCCCGATGACCGTGCCATTGGCCATGGCAATGAGCTGATAGCGAGTTGCGTAGCTGATCCCGTTGATCGTTCTGCTATCCAGGACTTTCTCATTGGCGACCATGGCGTCGAATAGCTCAGTTCCTGCCATGATCGGACGATCGATCAAACGCTCCTCGTCTGGGGTTAGCAGGCTCGTCATGCCGATGTTGAAATCAGGGCTAACTTCGGTATTGTAAACATAAATGCTGGCGTTCTGCGACGAGACGCTGGCGACCGTGTCGATAAACCTATCATTGCGGCAGCGCGGCATTGATCGCATGGTTAGGGCGGCTACATTGTCCTGTTTATCAAGACAGGCCTCTAGGCTCGGCAGATTGACGCTGAGGATTTCGGTGGTGATGCGCGTTGCGCTATTGGCCGCCTTGGCCACGTCTGCGCTGTTTGTGTCTGACAGACTGACGAACAATCCGGCCACCACAGCACTGATTGCAACGGTGATCGAACAAATCGCCATTGCCGCAATAGCAACGGTCAGCCGAACATTACCTAGTATTGAAGCCATTTATGTCTTTCCGACAGTCACTAGCGCAAGCGCATGCGGCTCTTCCCCAGGAAGGACGCTGGCGGTTAAACCTTAATGC
>JALBVE010000111.1 GCA_025050575.1 Candidatus Devosia symbiotica | reverse complement strand
GCTTTCGTGCGCACCTTGCCTGCCGCCCCCGGCGTCTATCGCATGCTCGATGCCGAGGGCGCGGTGATGTATGTCGGCAAGGCCCGCAACCTCAAGGCCCGCGTCACCAATTATACCCGCCCCGAAGCGCTCGAAATCCGCCTCCAACGGATGATCGCGGCCACCGTCAGCATGGAGTTCGTGCGTACCGAGACCGAGTCCGAAGCCCTTCTGCTCGAAGCTAATCTGATCAAGCGGCTCAAGCCGCGCTACAACGTGCTGCTGCGCGACGACAAGAGCTTCCCTTATATCTTGATCACCGGCGATCACGAGGCTCCCGAGCTCACCAAGCATCGCGGCACCCGCCGCCGCAAGGGCGATTATTTCGGCCCCTTTGCCTCGGCCACCGCCGTCGCCCGCACCATCGCCAGCTTGCAAAAGGCCTTTCTGCTGCGCAATTGTTCCGACAGTTTTTACGCCGCCCGCACCCGCCCCTGCCTGCAGTTCCAGATCAAGCGCTGCGCCGCCCCCTGCACTAGCGAAATTAGCCTCGAGGGCTATGCCGGCCTGGTCGATGACGCCCGCCGGTTCCTCTCCGGCAAATCGCAAAAGGTCCGCGATCACCTGCAGACCGATATGATCGCCGCCGCCGAAAACCTTGATTTCGAGCGCGCCGCCCTGATCCGCGATCGCCTTAGTGCCCTCGCCCTCGTCCAGTCCCAGGGCGACGCCACTGCCCGCTCGGTCGAAGAAGCCGACGTCTTTGCCATCCACCACGAGGGTGGCCAGTTCTGCGTCCAGGTGTTCTTCTTCCGCGCCTTCCAGAATTGGGGCAATTACCCCTATCGCCCACGCGCCGATTCAAGCCTTTCCGACGCCGAAGTGCTCGAAGCCTTCATCGGTCAGTTCTACGAAAATCGCACTCCGGCCCGCCTGGTGCTGATCAGCCACGAACTGACCGAGCCCGCGCTGATGGCCGAGGCCCTGGCCAGCTGCGCCGGCCGCAAAATCGCCATCGAAGTGCCCAAGCGCGGCGAAAAGCGTGATCTGGTCAACCACGCCCTCAACAATGCCCGCGAAGCGCTCGGCCGCCAGCTCGCCGAAGGCGCCACCAACCGCACCCTGCTCAAAGGCGTCGCCGAAACCTTCGGCCTCGATTCTGTGCCGCGCCGCATCGAGATCTATGACAATTCCCACATCTCGGGCACCAATATGGTCGGTGCCATGGTGGTAGCAGGCGAGGAGGGCTTTTCCAAAAAGTACTACCGCACCTTCAACATCAAATCCGACATCGTCGCCGGCGACGATTTCGGCATGATGCGCGAAGTGCTCACCCGCCGCTTCACCCGGCTGATCCAAGAAAACGGAAACACCAGCAAGGCCAAAACCGAGGACGAGGCCACCGGCATGCCCGATTGGCCCGATGTGGTCTTCATCGATGGCGGCGCCGGCCAAATGAGCGCCGTGCGCGGCGTCATCGCCGAAATGAAC
>JALBVE010000110.1 GCA_025050575.1 Candidatus Devosia symbiotica | reverse complement strand
GAACTTGGACAGGCCGTCATCGGCGCGGCGGTCCTTCTCGCCGACATTGACCGTCTTGCGGCGACGGTCGAGATCCTTGTACTCAACTGCGTCAATGAAACCACGTGGATGCTCGGCAATGCTGTTCAGCCGGGCTTGCAGGTTATTAGCAGTAAAGGGTTTGCGCAGGAACTCAGTAACGCCGGCGTCACGGGCATCGGCAATGCGATTGGCGTCCGGGGCCGCGCTTATCATGATGACAGGGATCAACCAATTCTTGGATTCGCTATTGGCCCGCAGCTTGCGGGTGAAGGCGACGCCGTCCATGCCACCGAGGGCATCATCGATGATCAGCATCATCATAAACGCGGCGTGACAATTCAAATATGACCCTGTTGGCGTCATAGACTTCGCGAATGTTCTTGCGCCCAAGACTGCGCAGCATGACGGTAATTAGCCCCGCCATGTGTGCGGACGGATCGGCGACTAGAACGCCACTCTTGGTGATTTCTTCATTGGCGATGTAGGCGCCCTGCCAAAATTACTGCACTGAGCATAGCGGCGCTTTGCATACGAGCCGTTAATGGGCTTGCCCGGATGCAAGCTTTACCTTTCACGACAATTGCGTGAAACACCGGCCAAGCCGTGTTGACAAGAGGGGGCATTTTCCCTATGTATGCGGCCAAGTTTCTGGGCGCCAAGGCGCCCCTTTTGTTTGACCAGGGAATTGTCTGATGAAGATCCGCAACTCGCTGAAAGCGCTGATGACTCGCCACCGCGCGAACAAGATCGTCCGCCGTCGCGGCCGGGTTTATATCATCAACAAGGTGGACAAGCGTTTCAAGGTCCGTCAGGGCTAAATACCACTCCATTGCAGTTTGAATGACAGAGCCCGCGCAAGCGGGCCTTGTTGCGTTTAGCCTCCTGTAATGGCTTTGCCAACTGGCGGGATCCGTTGGCCCGTTAGCCATGCTCCCGCGCAATACTTCACCTTGGTTTATGGCGATGCTAAGGAGATGAAAATCGGCCTCAGATCGAACGTTTGGCGCAAAAACCATTTATAAACAATTTGTTAAATGAGTTCCTCAGCTCGGGCCTTCCGGTTTTCATAGCTATGCGTTTGATGTGAGGTAGTGACATGTTGCGAGCCCGGACGATAATCGTCCTAATCAATCGGCCGATTGAGTTTGTGTATGAGTTCTTGATCAATCCAGCCAATCTTGCGCGCTGGACCATGATCGGCCCAGGTTAAGCGGTGCCCGGCAAGAGTCCTTTGGTGTAGGCCTTCAGCAGTTTTCAGGGGGATGTCGTTGTTCAGTTTACATCGCCAAATCCCTACCGTGTGTTCGACTATACGCTGACGCTGGAGATGCAGGTAACGCATTCGGCCAACGTCCGGCTCATTTGCAACGGCAATGGGACGGTGCTAAATCACACATCGGTGCAGCAGCCGCTGACATCGGACGTGGCCTTTGCCTCGGAAGAGGAGTGACTAGAGT
>JALBVE010000011.1 GCA_025050575.1 Candidatus Devosia symbiotica | reverse complement strand
CAGACCGGTTGCCGCCCAAATCGCAGCGGCGGCGCCAGTGGGTGCTGCGCCTTCGGCGGCATAGATGACCATCAATGGTGCAGACGCACTCGACTGGGCGGCGGTGCGGATATCAAGAGACTGGAACATGAGAGGCCTTGGTGAGCGAGGACACGAGAAATGCGCAAAACAATACTTAGCTTACATTGAGATGTTTGGACGGCGCGTCAATCCCGCAAGTAGGGTCGCCATTAAATCGCGGCAAACCCGTTTGCAGGCTTGTCTGGTTTGACGAATTGCACCAAACTGTTAGCGGTTAGCGAGACATAATTGCAGCATTTAGGGACGCTAATCAGACAGCATGAAGCGACTGACAGCCTATCTTGCACGCCTGTTTGTCACCGACGCAGTGATCCTGTTCGGCGTCGTGTGTTTCCTGCTCTGGCTAGTCAATTGCCTGCGCGCTTTTGACGTTGTTTCAGTCAAGGGCCAGAGCATCGGAACGCTGGCCCTACAGGGCCTGTTGACACTACCGCCACTGGCTATTTCATTTTTCTACGTGTGCATCGGCATTGGCCTGGCCCGTGCGCTGCAGGCGTTGCAGACTAATCGCGAGCTGCATATTATCCACACCAGTGGCGGGCTTCGCTCGCTGTGGACCGCTACCGCCATCGTGGCAGGAGCCGGGGTTGTGGGAGTGTTGCTGTTGTCGCATTTCATCGAACCGGACGCCAATCGGCGGCTGAACAATCTGAGGACCAGCATTGCCGCCGATCTGGTGAACTCGACGCTCAAGCCACAACGGTTTACCCAGGTGACGCCCGGTGTCGTGATGCTGATTGGCGGACGGTCGGGCGATGGCGACATCCAGGAATTCTTTGCCGATGACCGGCGTAATCCGAAAACGCGGCGCACCTATATCGCCAAGGGGGCGCGGGTTTCGAGCGATGGCGAAACCTATGTACTCGAGCTGCGCGACGGTACACTCCAAAATGCTGAGCCAAGCGGGCGATTCTCCAAAATCACATTCGCTCGCTATGACGTCAATGTCGATCACTTCTCGCAACCAGCCGGAGAGACCGATCAATTGTCTCAAACCGACAGCCTGACGCTGGTCCGGGCAGCTCTGGAGAGTGGCAATTGGTCACCGGAGCCGCTGACGGCGCTGGGTAATCGCGGCGCAGAGGGACTGCGTGTGATCGGCATCTGTCTGTTGGTATTGGCGATGTCGGGGTTTCCCAGTGGCCGGCGAGCTCGCTTCAATGTGCCGCTGGAAGCCGTTGTGCTGCTGATCGCGTTCAGCGAGCGTGGGCTTAGCGCCTATAGCCTGCTAGGGCCTTCAACGGGCGCACTAGCCATGATCATCGCCGGTGCTGGCGCCATGCTGATGCTAGCCCGGCCACGCCGTACGCGACCGGGAATCGCGTCATGACACGGATCGACTGGATTGTGCTGAACCGGCTGGGCAGTCGCGTCGGGGTTACGGTGCTGATCTTTTACGGAATCATCATGCTGGCGGAATCGCTAGACACCTGGAGATTCAACTTTGTTGCCGACAATTACGGTTTGCTAATGGCCGGCCTGATGGTGGCGATGAGTGCGGTGCGCTGGACGATCAAGACCCTGCCTGTGACAGTATTGATAGGCGCTATTCTAGGGTTTCTGGACCTCAAGTCGCGTCATGAGCTAACTGTGATCCAGTCGAGCGGCATCTCGATTTGGCGGGCAGTGCGCGCACCAACCATCGCCCTAGCCGTGATCAGCCTGCTGATTGCGCTGGGTGGAGAAACGGCCAGCACGATCATCAATCGTGGGCTGTATCCAACGCCGCCTGGGCAGGCGAGTATGCAGACGCCGGCCGGCGAGATCTGGCTGGAACAGCGTAGCGGCGATTTCCACTATGTCATGATGGCAACGGGCATGCAGCCCGGCGGCGCGTTATTGGGCAATATCACTATCTTCCGGCTCAATGGTGGTGATGAGGATCGTATCGAGGCGCCTGAGGCGCAATTGCAGGATGGTGCGTGGCTGCTGCCGACTGCCGTCATCCGCAATGCGCACGAGCCCGCCCGGACAGCATATAATTACCGCCTGCCGACAACCTCGTCGGCAGGTGAGATCAGTCTGAAACTGGCCTCGACCGAAGACATGACGTTTTTTGAATTGGTTAGCCTGCTGCGTGTCGGGGTCACAGACCCCTTGATCCGCAATGCGGCGACCATGCGCCTGATCAAATTGCTGGCGCTGCCACTGGTGTTGACGGGCTCACTATTCATTGCCTTTGCGTTTACCGCGGGTTATCGAAGGTCATCTAATTATGGTCCAGCGGTGCTTTACGGGATCGTACTGGGTTTCGTTGTGTTCGTGATTACTGAGATGGCCGACCGCGCTGGATCGACCGGCGTTCTCGATCCTACGTTTGCCGCGGTCGGACCAGCATTTGTGGCCATCGTCATTGGTGTGACGGTACTGTTGCACAAGGAAGACGGGCGCTCGTGAGAAAACTGGGCTGGAGCGATATAATGAGTTCGGCGCTCCGCCTCGCCTGTGTCAGTGTGACGGTCGCGCTCATAGCTGCCGGTGGTGCGACTGCCGAGGTTCTGATCCCCAGCGATTTTTTCAATGCCCCGATTGACCCAAGTGCGCCGTCGGTGATTGAGGCCAATACGCTGACATTCGATCGCGCGTCGAACGTCATCCTAGCCAATGGCCATGTTGTGCTCAAGCGTGGCGGCTATGCGCTGACCGGGCAAGACTTGGTGTATAATCGAAATACCGACCATGTGCATTTCATCGGCGCGGCGACCATCCGCGATCCCTCGGGCAATCTGACCGAGACCACCGATCTAAAAGTCACTGGCGAGATGAAACAGGCCTTTCTCGAGGCCATGACGATCACTACCTATGACGGGGCGCGCATTACTGCCGACAGCGCTGATTATGACGCGGCGCTGGAAACACTGCTGGTCAATGCAACCTATGCGCCCTGCGGCGAATGCATCGACAGCAAGGGCCGTCGGATCGGCTGGTCGATGAAGGCCAAGCGGGTGATTTCCAACTCCAAGGATAACTCGCTCTATCTGGATCAACCTAGCCTGGCCATTTTAGGCATTCCGGTAGCATGGCTGCCTTTTCTGTGGCTACCTGACACCAGCGATAGCGTGCTGTCGCGCATCCCCAAGCCGACCTATTCGTTTACCGAGAAAACCGGCCATGCGCTGGCCTTCACCTCGACAGTCCACTCCTCTCGCTGGACCGATGTCATTCTGACCCCCACCCTGATGAGTCGGCAGGGGCTGCTGGTTGGCGCGGAGTGGGTGCAGCGGTTTAATAGTGGCTCGTTCCGCGTCAAGGGATCGGGTCTGTACCAGCGAGACCTCAGTGCCTTCACGTTCAGCGAGGCCAAACGCAGCCGGCGCGGGGCCATACAGGTCAGCGGGAGCTTCCAGCCGACCGAAGACTGGACAGTGGGCATGAGCTACACCGCGTTTACCGACGCGGCCTATCTGCCAGACTATACGCGGACGGATGACAAATCATCGGTCAATGAGGTCTATGCCACCAATCTGACTGAAAACACCTATATCGATGCGCTGGTACAGAGCTTTACGCTGCTGGGCGATGTTACCGAGGCCAGTCAGGGTCAGCAGGGTCAGACGATGCCAACGGTGCGGTTTGAGCATGTCGAAGATCTTGCCCCTGGTATGGGCAGGATCGAAGTGAGTGGAAAGCTACTCAGGGTCCATCGCAATCTGGACTCAACCACGTCGGTGGCAGATACGCCCTATACATTTGGTTATGCGGACAACAAGCAGCATGCCAATTTCCAGGCCGACTGGCAGAACCAATATATTGGCGGGGGCGGGTTTATCTTCACACCCTATCTGGGTGGCCGCGTCGATGCAGCCTATTATGACGGCAGCAGCGCCATCGGACCTAGGGCAACCACGCTATTCAGCGCCACGCCTATCGCCGCGATGGATATCCGTTACCCCATGGCCGCCAATGACGGCTTGACAGTGCATGTGGTCGAGCCTATCGCGCAGCTGGTCTATCGTGGCTCCGACACGACGGCCCTGGGCGTCACCAATGATGACGCGCAGAGCTTTGTGTTCGATGATACCAATCTGTTCAGCTACAATCGGTTTTCGGGCAGTGACCGGCAGGAGACCGGTCTGCGTGCCAATATTGGCGGCCGCTATCAGGTCAATTTCGCCGACAATACTTACCTTGAGCTGATCGCAGGCCAATCGTTCCAGCTGGCTGGCGCGAATGCCTTTGCTGCGACCGATCCGGCGCAGACGGCAGCCGGTGGCGGTCTCGACACCACGGCATCCTATGCCGTTCTGGGTGCCTATGGCGTCTTTGAGACGGGTATCAAGGTGAGCGGCAAGTTGCAGATCAATACCGCCATACCTAGTATAAGTCGTGCCGGTTTTGGCGCGAACTTCAGCAAGGAAGGCTATTCGACGGGTATTGACTACAATTACCTGGCCGCCAATATAGCGGCTGGCGTGATCAGCGATCAGCACGAAATTGGCGGCAATGTCGGCGTGCCGATTGCCGATTATTGGACACTCAAGGCAGCGAGCTATTGGGACCTGCAAACTAATAAGTGGTATAATGTCAGTGGCGGCCTGCAGTATGACGATGGTTATCTTCTAATGTCGCTGGACGGAACGCGGACCAACGGCGTTGCCGATGACACCAAGATTACGGCGACATTTTCTATTAAGGCACCGGCAGGGCTCAATCTGGGCTATAGCCGGGTTCTTACGCCAGGTCAGTAACTTCCAAACGGAACTTTGGCCGCATTGTGCGGGCAATTGACAGCGCAGGTTTCTCGTCGCATGGAAAGCGGAAACATAATTTAGAGGCAGAAGACAATGATGGCAAATGATTTTTGGGGGCGCGCCGTCGGCACCCTGATCGTTGGACTACTGCTGAACATGGCGGCAGCAATGCCCACACTGGGCCAGAGTATTCGGGTAACGGTCAATGGAACGCCGATCACCGATGCGCAGATTTCCCAGCGGGTGAAGCTGTTTGCGCTCGAAGGCAGTATGGGTGGCAGCAAGGGCGCCACTGAGCAGTTGATCGACGAGGCGGTGCAGATGAACGAGGCCAAGCGGTTAGGCATTACAGTATCCAATGCGCAGGTCGATGACGCCTTTCTGCAAATCGCGCGCAATCTAAAAATGAGCAGCGACAAGCTGCATCTCATGCTGCAGCAGAGCGGCGTCAATATCGAGACGCTCAAGGATCGGCTGCGGGCAGCTATTGCCTGGAACGCCATAACCGAGCAGGCCACCATGCCGCAGGTGCAGATTTCTGATCTAGACCTCGATGAGCAAGCGGCCAGCCAGATCAAGGCCTATCAGGGCTTTGACTATATTCTCAAAGAGATCATCTTTGTCGGCCATGGGTCGAGCGGTCGGACTGGCCAAGCTAATCAATATCGTCGCGGCTTCTCAGGCTGTGATAGCGCCGTCGATCTATCACTGAAATTCACCGACGCGGCCGTGGTCGACGTCGGACGGAGGCATGCAACCCAGATGCCTAAGGCGATCGCCAAGGAGCTGGCGAGCCTCAATGTCGGTGGCATCACTAAGCCGCGTGTAGTCGAGAGCGGCGTGTCGATGCTGGCAGTGTGCGAGAAGACCCAGGCCGAAGATCTGACGTTCATCAAGAGAGATCTGCGCGCCGAGGCTGGCAATAGCGCCTTGTCGGGCAAGGTAGAGCAGTACCTAGCCGACCTGCGCAAGAACGCAAAAATCATCTATAACTAAGTCGCTAGCCCGCGCGGCGAGCCTGCCCATCGATCTACCAATCGGGGCCGAGATGGCCAAGCCGCTAGCCATCAGCATGAGCGAGCCAGTTGAAGTTAGGCCCAATATTGTGCTGCAAATGTATGCGCACCCTGCCGAACTCGACTTACCCCCCCCATTCTGCCTGTTTGGTCATGGCGACTTTCTGGCAGCGCGCGGCGCGGCTAGGGCTAGACATTGCCTTTGCCCCTATGGGACCGGAAGGCGCCATGGACATCTTTGACAGCACGCTCCCACTTGCCCCCATTGCGGGGATCGTGTCGGATCAGCCGAGCAAGACAACGGTGCTATCGGGACATGCGGTGATTGCCGCAATCGAGGCCGCCGTGGCGGCCACTCTTGATGGCGGTTGCCGGACGCTGGTGACGGCGCCGACCCACAAGATCGTGCTGTATCAGGTCTGCTTCAGGCATCCAGGCCATACCGAATTCCTGGCCGCCCTGTGCGCGGGTAGCGGCAAGGCCAAGCTGTCTGTGATGATGCTAGTGCATAGCAGGCTGCGCGCCGTGCCTGTGACTATTCATATTCCAATCCGCGATGCGCCTGGACTGCTCAGCCAAAGGCTGATCGTGGATACGGTCCGCGTGGTCGCGCATGATCTCAGGCAGCGCTTTAGCATCGCCAATTCGCAAATCGCGGTGACCAGGCTCAATCCGCATGCCGGAGAGGGTGGCACCATTGGCCATAAGGATCTCGAAATTGTCGGGCCGGCTGTGGCGCAGCTGCAGTTTGAGGGTTACGAGGTGACCGGACCCCTACCCGCTGACACGCTGTTCTACCCGACGCACTGGGCGCAATATGATGCGGTGGTGGCAATGTACCACGATCAGGCGCTAATCCAGATCAAGACGGTGGCGCTCGAGGATGCGGTCAATGTAACGCTGGCCCTACTCATCGTGCGCACCTCGCCTGACTACGACATCGCCTTCGACCTGGCCGGGATCAGGCAAGCTTCACCCAATAGCTTCCTGGCCGCCATTGCCATGGCGGACGTAATGACGGCAAACCAATGAGCCAAATCGATAATCTACCACAGCTGCGCGAGGTGATCGCCAAGCATGGCTTGCGCGCCAAAAAGGAATGGGGACAGAATTTTCTGCTCGATCTAAATCTAACGGCGCGCATAGCGCGTGTAAGCGGGTCGCTGGAGGGCGTTCGGGTCATCGAGGTTGGTCCGGGCCCAGGCGGGCTAACACGGGCGCTGCTGGCTGAAGGCGCACGCGAGGTGATCGCCATCGAGCGCGATGCGCGAGCCCTGCCTGCTCTGGCACAGATCGCCGAGGCCTATCCAGGGCGTTTGACGATGATCAGTGGCAACGCCATGGAGATCGACTACCAGGCATTGGCTGATGGCCCGACGCGGATCATTGCTAATCTGCCCTACAATATTGCCACGCCGCTGCTGACTGGCTGGCTGACGCTGAACCCCTGGCCTTCATTCTTCGAAAGCTTGACGCTGATGTTTCAGCGGGAGGTGGCCGAGCGCATCTGTGCTCAGCCCAGCGACGATGCCTATGGGCGGCTCAGCGTGCTGGCCGGCTGGCGCAGCGATGCGCGCATGGCCTTCAATGTCAGCCGGGAAGCGTTTGTGCCCTCGCCCAATGTGACCTCGACGGTGGTGCATCTGGTGCCCAAGCCAGTAGACGCCGATGTGGCGATCAAGCATCTTGAACAGATCATCAAGGCTTCCTTTAGCCAGCGCCGCAAGATGGTGCGGCAGAGCCTGAAGGCCACCGGCGTGCCGGTTGAGGGACTACTCGCCGCGGCCGGGATCACCGGCAGTGAACGCGCCGAAGACCTGCCGATATCGGCGTTTCTGGCGATGGCGCGTGCCTTGCCTGACCTGCGGCGGACCAATAGTCAGGTCTGAACTATCGATTCAACGCAGAGTCAGATCGAATCGATCTGACTCTGCAAGTCATTAACGAAGCTAAACATATTCAGTTGACGCTGGCGCTGCAAGCGCGCCGCAGCAAGAATTGTCCGGACCCGCTGAGTGGACGCTTCGAGGTCTTCATTGACGAAGACATAATCATATTCCTCGTAGTGTTCCATTTCGATGCGGGCATTGCGCAGGCGGGTTTCGATGGTGCCGACATTGTCCTGCGCGCGGCGTTCGAGGCGGACGCGCAGCTCCTTGATCGAGGGCGGAAGGATGAACACGGTGACCATGTCCTTGCGGGCGTTGCGATAGAGCTGCAGTGTTCCCTGATAGTCGACATCGAACAGGATATCGTTGCCGGCCGCCAGTTGCTCTTCCACATGGGCGCGCGGGGTGCCGTAGAAATTACCATGCACCTCGGCCGATTCAAGCAGCTCGCCATCGGCCTGCATGCGCTTGAAGCCAGCGACGTCGACAAAGTGGTAATGCTTGCCATCGACCTCGTCGGTGCGACGGGCGCGGGTTGTCGCCGAAACGGAGAGCCTGATATTGGGATCAGCGCCAAACAGCGCGCGCGAAATTGATGATTTTCCCGCACCCGAAGGCGAAGCAATCACCAGCATGACGCCGCGGCGCTGGAATTCCATCAGCAGGTTCCTATTCGATGTTCTGCATTTTCTAGCGTAATTGATCAATCGATGCCTTGAGGTCAAGACCGACGGCAGTCAGTTCCATCGCATTGGATTTGTTGCACAGCGTATTGGCTTCGCGGTTGAATTCCTGGCCCAAAAAGTCCAGCCGTCGGCCCATGGCGCCACCGCCAGCGATCAACTGGCGGGCACTGCCGAGGTGCGCGGTAAAGCGGTCGAGTTCTTCGCGGATATCGGCCTTAGTGGCTAAAAGCAGCGCTTCCTGGGCCAGACACTCCTCGGGCAGCATGATGTCGTCGGCCAGCTCGGAGACCTGCCAGCGCAGCCGGGCCAGAATGATATCGCGGCTGCGGCTCGGATGAGCCTCAGCCTGGGCGATCAGAGCCTCGATCTCCTGCAGGCGCTGCAGGAGAACTGCGGCAATCCGGCTACCTTCCTGGCGCCGCGCCAACACCAGATCGACCAACGCCTGGGAGGTTCTCTCAATAATGGCGGTGCTCAGGGCTTCCTCGACTACCGCCGTCATGGGTAGGTCGCGCTGTTCAAACACGCCCTTGAGGACCAAGATGCTATCCAGGCTCGGCGGCGAGGCCGCAATCTTGCCCGTCAATTCGCCCATAGCGGCCAATACAGTGGCAAGGACCTGCTGATTGACCAGAACATGCCCCCCGCACCGTCATGCTCAACGGCCAGATTGCAGGTAATGGAACCGCGCGTCACCATCTTGCCAATGAGCTGGGGGATTTCGCTTTTGAGCACGTCGGAGCTAGGCGCAAGGCGCAGGCGGATGCCGAGGCTGCGGGAGTTGACCGATTTGATTTGGCAGGTGAAGGACGCACCTGCGGCTGCGCTAGAGGCCCGGGCGTAATCGGTCATGATCGCCAGGGAATGGCTTACTGAGCGGCCGGCACGTCAGCAGCAACGCCGGCCTGGGCATCCTCTAGCGTCTTGCGAGCGGCCCCAACTTCATCGGCCAGCTTGCGGTAGCGGGCGACGTTCTTGCGATGCTCGGCATAGGTCTCGGCAAAGACGTGCCCTTCGCTGGGTAAGGCCCCCTTGGCGACGAAATAGAGATAGTCGTGGCTATCGGGGTTAGCGACGGCCCTGAGCGCCTCAATGCCCGGATTGGCGATCGGCGTGGGTGGCAGACCATCGATCTGGTAGGTGTTGTATTCGGTCTTGGCTTCGATCTCGGAGCGGCGCAAGCCACGGCCAAGCGCGGCCTGTCCCTTGGTGATGCCATAGATGATGGTGGAATCAGACTGGAGACGCATGCCGGCGCGCAACCGATTGACGAAGACGGCAGCGACCTGCGGACGCTCGGAGGCCACACCGGTCTCACGCTCGACAATTGAGGCAAGAACGAGCAAATCTTCGGGTGTTTTGAGTGGCAAGTCGGCCTGGCGGTCAGCCCAAACTTCGGCCAGTGCCTCGGTCATGGCCGTCTGCATCTTGTCCAGCACGGACTGGCGGGTATCACCGGGAACGTAGTCGTAGCTGGCGGGCAGCACGGAGCCTTCTGCCTGGACGGTGGTAATTTCGCCAATCAGATTCTCATTGGCGTTGATGCGCTGCACGACCTCCCATGAGGTCCATCCCTCAGGAATGGTCACCGCATAGCGAATCGGATTGCCTTCGGAAATTTCCGTGAGAATGTCGGCCATGCTGGCCCCCGCAGATATGAGAAAATCGCCCTGCTGAATGATGGAGACCCGCTCTAGCGTCCTCCCGCCGGCCTGAAAGATGTAGCGGTTGGAGATGAGCCCCTGCTCTTCAAGTCGGGTGGAGATCGAGCTCAGACCCGAGCCTGCCTCGACGCGGAAGATAGCTTCCTGGGTCAGAGGGCCATCGCCATAGAACTGGGATGTACTGTAAAGAACAGCGCCGCCAGCCAGGAGCAAGCCAAGGACCAGCAGGGTCAGCAGAGCGTTCAGGACATCGACCAAGCCATTGCGGGAACGGCGGCTAGGGCGCCGGGCCTTGCAATTATTCATTGTGCTGTTGAACCTTAATGCCCAGTCATTCGAGAAGCGTGTCAAATCTTCAGTGCAAATTGACGGCCATTCGAGGACAGCGCCAGCGACATCGCTGGCGTGGCCAGCGGCAAAGACAGGGGCACGCCAAGCGGCGATGCAATGGCCGGTCCACAATCGTGGAAAAGTCAGTGAACCTTGCGCATCACTAGCGTGGCATTGGTGCCGCCAAAGCCAAAGCTGTTGGACAGCGCGACGTTGATCTCTTTCTTGAGTGCCTTTTTGGGCACCAGATTGATCGCGGTTTCCACCGATGGGTTGTTCAGATTCAGCGTCGGCGGCGCGATGCTGTCGCGCATGGCCAGCAGCGAGAAGATCGCCTCGACAGAACCGGCTGCGCCGAGCAAATGACCGACCGCCGACTTGGTCGAACTCATGGCCACGTTCGCGGCGACATCGCCCAGCATGCGAGTAACCGAACCCAGTTCGATTTCGTCGCCCAGCGGCGTCGAAGTGCCATGCGCATTGATGTAGTCAATCTCGCTCGGGCTGATCTGGGCACGCTCGATAGCCGCTTGCATGCAGCGGAAACCACCATCGCCGTCTTCAGACGGCGCGGTAATATGATAGGCATCGCCAGACAGGCCATAGCCGATGATTTCTCCATAAATCTTGGCGCCACGAGCCTTGGCTCGCTCATAGTCCTCGAGAACAACAATGCCGGCCCCCTCGCCCATCACGAAGCCATCACGATCCTTGTCGTAAGGCCGCGAGGCGGCTGTCGGATTGTCATTAAAAGCGGTGGACAAGGCACGGCAGGCAGCAAAGCCGGCCAGTGCCAGGCGATTGACGCAGGCTTCGGCGCCGCCGGCTATCATGACGTCCGCATCGCCCAAGGCAATCAGGCGGGCCGCATCACCAATGGCATGCGCGCCGGTAGAACAGGCCGTGACGACGGAGTGATTGGGGCCCTTGAGGCCAAACCGAATCGATACATGGCCAGAAGCCAAATTGATTAACCGACCGGGAATGAAGAAGGGGCTGATCCGACGCGGGCCCTTTTCATGCAAGATGATGGAAGCGTCATAGATGCCGCCAATGCCACCAATGCCAGAGCCGATCAGGACGCCTGCGCGTTCCTGATCTTCCTGGGTCCTAGGCTCAACGCCAGCATCCTGAATAGCCTGGGTCGTCGCCGCCATCGCGTACACGATGAAGGGATCGACCTTGCGCTGTTCCTTGGTGTCCATCCACTCATCTGGATTGTATTTGCCGTCGGCATAGTCGCCGAGCGGCAAGCGATGAGCGATCTGGCAGGCAATGTCGTCAACCTGGAATTCGTCTATGCGCTTGGCACCACTTTTGCCAGCCAGGATATTGGCCCATGTGGCTTCAACTCCGCAACCGAGGGGCGTTACAAGGCCCATCCCGGAGATGACAACGCGACGCAATTCCATATTGATTTATCTCCGTCGACTGTTAGCCAACAGCTTTGGTGAGGAACGAAACGGCATCACCGAAGGTCTGAATGCCTTCAGCAGCATCGTCCGGAATCTCAACCGAGAATTCTTCTTCAAAGGCCATCACCAGCTCGACCTGGTCGAGGGAGTCAGCACCCAGATCGTCGATAAAGCTAGCCTTTTCGACAACCTTCTCGGCATCCACATTAAGGTGTTCCACAACGATCTTGCGGACCCGATCAGCGACATCGCTCATAGTTTGACTTCCCTTTTCGAAATCGACGTTTCGTTTCGTTTCGTTTCTTATTGGCGTACTGCCAAATCTTCAAGCACCGTTTTGACTATTTAATCGGCAATGTAGGCGCGCTTTCGCGCGTCCGCAAGGCGATCTGCCAGGATGCAACCGGTGCCGATTAGCACACTTGTTAAGTCCGCGCTATAAGCCAATGCCCCGGTTTTCAGCGGGCTGGTACCCTTTATTATATCATTGCCATACCGCCATTGACGTTGAGTGTATGGCCCGTGATATAAGCGGCGGCATCGCTGCACAGAAAAACGGCGCAGCCAGCCACTTCCTGCGCCGTCCCCAAGCGATGGGCTGGAATGGTCGACAGGATCGCCTCGCGCTGCTTGTTGTTGAGCTCATCGGTCATGGCCGAGGCAATAAAGCCGGGCGCAATGGAATTGACCGTAATGTTGCGCGAGACCACTTCGTGGGCCAGGGCCTTGTTCATGCCGATCAGGCCCGCCTTAGAGGCGGCGTAATTGCCCTGACCTGGATTACCCATGACACCCACGACCGAGGAAATGCCGATAATGCGGCCGAAGCGCTGCTTCGTCATCCCGCGAAGCACGGCGCGATTAAGGTGGAAGGCGGCCGTTAGATTGACCGCCAGGACCTCGTCCCATTCTTCGTCCTTCATGCGCATGAACAGATTGTCGCGTGTCATGCCGGCATTGTTAATCAGGATATCGAGGCCGCCCATGGCCGCTTCGACAGCGGGCACGAGCTTGTCGACTTCATCGAGCTTTGACAGGTTGCAGGGCAGAATTGGGCAGTCCCTGCCGATGGCGCCAGCCGTTTCCTCGAGAGCCCCGACACGAGTGCCGCTTAGGGCGACGGTGGCGCCTGCAGCGGCAAGCGCCTTGGCAATTTCGCGGCCAATGCCGCCGCTAGCGCCGGTCACGAGGGCTCGTTTACCAGTTAAATCAAACATTTAAGTGTTTTCCGTGGAGAAAGCGATTCAGCTCGCTCAGATTTTGAATCAAGGGGTCAGGCCGACAGTTCGGCAACAAAGGCATCGATATCGGCCGGGATGTAGACGGCAGTGGCAGTAACCTCGGCATTAATGCGCTTGGCCAGGCCGGTAAGAACCTTGCCAGTGCCCAGTTCGACCAGATGGGTCACCCCACCGGCACCGGTCAACCAGGTGACACTTTCGGTCCAGCGCACGACGCCGGTGATCTGCTCGACGAGGCGCCGGCGGATTTCATCGGGATCGGTGATCGGTGCCGCCAGAACATTGGCGACCAGCGGAACAACAGGCGCATTGACGGTAACTTCGGCCAACGCTGCGGCCATGGCGTCAGCGGCGGGCTGCATCAGCGAGCAGTGGAACGGCGCGCTGACAGGCAGCAATAGGGCGCGCTTGGCACCTTTGGCCTTGGCGATCTCAACAGCCCGCTCGACAGCGGCCGTGGCGCCGGAAATGACGACCTGGCCAGGCGCATTGTCATTGGCAATATCGCAGACCTCGTCGCCTGCAGCTTCGGCCGCCACGTCACGCGCGGTCGGCAAATCCAGGCCAAGCAGAGCGGCCATGGCGCCGTGGCCAACCGGCACGGCCTTCTGCATGGCCTGGCCGCGGGTCCTGAGCAGACGGGCCGCATCAGACAGCGAGAAGGTGCCGGCGGCGCAGAGTGCTGAATATTCGCCCAGCGAATGGCCGGCGACATAGGCGGCATGATCGGCCAGGCGAACGCCCTTGGCTGCATGGACCCGCATGACCGCCAGACTGACCGCCATTAGCGCTGGCTGGGCATTTTCGGTGAGACGTAGGATATCCTCGGGACCTTCAAACATGATGGCCGACAGACGCTGGCCAAGGGCTTCATCGACCTCCTGAAACACCGCACGGGCTGCGGGATAGGCAGCGGCCAGATCCTTGCCCATGCCGACGGCCTGACTTCCCTGTCCGGGAAACATGAATGCGCGTTTGGTCATGTTAAAAGTCCTCCAAGGTATCACCTTAGACATTAAGCCATGCGCCTGTCCAGCTGCCCAGCGTTTGCCTTGCGGGTGTAGCGGTGTCAAGGCGCGCGACCGGTTTCGCCCAGTTTTGCCTTGCTTCGGACTCACTCGTACCCTATAGCCGCACTAGCAATTCGTTTGGCCGGGGGCTGAACGGAGGGTTTGCGTATTGCAAATTAGGACGATTTGTCCGGCCTCCCGTGTTCCCGCTCTTTGCAAGACTGCTTTGACGCCCTTCCCGGCTCCAAAGAGGCTCTGCGCTAAGTGATTGTAGTGTTTAAATCATAAAAGGAAGGCGCATTCATGGCCCTTTACGAGCATATCTACCTGGCACGCCAGGACGCTTCCCAGCAGCAAGTTGAAGAACTGACCACTGCTCTTTCTGACATTCTCGCCACCGGTGGCGGCAAAGTTACCAAGAACGAATATTGGGGCCTGAAGGGTCTCTCCTACCGCATCCGCAAGAACCGCAAGGCGCACTACACCTTGCTGAACATCGAAGCATCGCCAGCGGCGGTTGTAGAAATGGAACGCCAGATGCGCATTAATGAAAATATCCTGCGCTTCATGACTGTCCGTGTGGACGAGCATGAAGAAGGCCTGTCTGCCATGATGGCAAAGCGCGACCGCGACGACACTCGCTCAGATCGTGGTGGCGAGCGTGGCGGTTTCAGCGCCGAATGCCGCCCGCGCCGTTTCTAAGATCAGAAGGATCCCTACGCTATGGCAATCAAAGATCTCACTACCGCCCAAGCCCGTCGTCCCTTCCAGCGTCGCCGCAAGACCTGCCCGTTCTCGGGCGAAGGCGCGCCAAAGATCGACTACAAGGACGCGCGTCTGCTCTCGCGCTATGTTTCCGAGCGCGGCAAAATCGTGCCAAGCCGCATCACGGCTGTATCGGCCCTGAAGCAGCGTGAATTGGCTCGCGCCATCAAGCGCGCCCGCTTCATAGGCATCATGCCGTACGCCGTTTCGTAAGATCTGGTCGGGCTGGCTTCGATCAGCTTAACCCCTTATCGACTCGCCCATCTGTGCCGCACCAGCACTAAAGCTGGGGCGTGCAGAATGATCCAGCGCTCCTAACCGTCCAAGATACGGGACAGCCACAAGGAATTTCCAAAATGAAAGTCATTCTTCTCGAGCGTATCGCCCGTACGGGTTTGATCGGCGACGAAGTTACCGTCAAGGACGGCTTTGCCCGTAATTTCCTGCTGCCACAGGGAAAGGCGCTGCGCGCCACCGAAGGCAATCGCAAGAAATTCGAAGCCGAGCGCGTCAATATCGAAAAGCGCAATGAAGAACGCCGCAATGCCGCCAATGGCATTGCTGAAGGCCTGAATGGCAGCATCGTGACGATGATCTGTCAGGCCGGCGAAACCGGCCAGCTCTATGGTTCGGTCGCTTCGCGTGATATCGTTGAGGTACTGGCCGAGAACGGCTTTACCGTGCAACGCAGCCAGGTTGATCTGCTCGACCCGATCAAGTCGGTCGGCCTGCATACCGTCAGCCTGAACCTGCATGCTGAAGTTGCCGTGACCATCACCGTCAACGTCGCCCGCTCGGCCGACGAAGCGGCCCGCCAGATTGCTGGCGAAGACGCTGTCGATGGTGATTTCGCCGCTGGCCAGAAGGACGCCAAGCAGAACGAGCGCTTCGACGACGAAGTCTAGGACCCCAGCGTCCCATCAGAATTAGAAGAGGTCGGGTAGCTTGCCCGGCCTTTTTTTGTTGGGCGGAGGCCGCGACTCACGCCATTCTCATGCTCTGCTCGGATGCAGGCATAAGACTTGGCAATCCCCGTTGTTCACAGAGTTCACAAGCCGGTTCTCGCCACATTAACCTTTGCGATTTAGGTTCGAGACTCTTGCCTGCATTGCGTGGTTAAAAAAGATTAACGTTTACCCGAGGGATCCATGGCAGAAATCGCACGGCTTCATCCGACCGAAGACAAGTCGTTTCGCCTCGCCCCGCACAATGTAGAAGCTGAGCAGGCCTTGCTAGGCGCGTTGCTGATCAACAATGACGCGTTCTATCGTGTTTCGGACTTTCTCGAGCCGATTCATTTCTACGAGCCGATTCACCGCGACATCTATGAGCTGGCCGGAAAGATCATCCGTGCGGGCAAGTCGGCAGACCCCACCACTATAAAGACCCATTTGCCCGATCAGTTGCTGCCTGACGTGACCATGGCGCAATATCTGGCGCGCCTCGCGGCGGAAGCCACCACGGTGCTCAATGCCGCCGATTACGGTCAGGCGATCTATGATCTGGCGATCCGGCGCAATCTGATCCTGGTCGGCGAAGAAATGGTCCAGGTCGCCTATGAATCCGAAGTGGAGATGACGCCCAACAAACAGATCGAGAAGGTCGAGGGCGAACTGTTCCAACTGGCGGAAAATGGCCGCTATGATGGCGGGTTTCTCAATTTCTCCACCGCGTTGAGCGCCTCGATACAGATGGCCGGCGAAGCCTATCAGCGCGATGACGGGCTATCAGGTGTTGCCACATTGCTGGACGATCTGGACCGGCAGATGGGCGGCTTGCAGCGGTCCGACTTGATCATCCTGGCGGGGCGCCCCGCCATGGGCAAAACCTCGCTGGCGACTAATATTGCCTTCAACGTCGCCAAGTCCTGGAAGTCCGAGATGCAGCCAGACGGGCATATCAAGACCACCAATGGCGGCATTGTCGGCTTCTTCAGCCTGGAAATGAGTTCAGAGCAGCTGGCAACCCGTATCCTGGCCGAGCAGGCCGAAATTTCCTCGTCCGATATCCGCCGCGGCCGCATTCATGACAGCCAGTTTTCCAAGCTGATCGATGTCAGCAATGTGATAAGCAAGATTCCGCTTTATATCGATGATACCGGCGGCATCAGCGTGGCCCAGCTGGCAGCGCGGGCGCGTCGCCTGAAGCGACAAAAGGGCCTCGATTTCTTGGTAGTGGACTATCTGCAATTGTTGAGCGGATCGACTAAAACATCGAGCCAGAATCGCGTGCAGGAACTGACGGAAATTACTACGACGCTGAAGGCGCTGGCCAAGGAACTCGAAGTGCCAATCGTGGCGCTTTCGCAGCTGTCCCGCCAGGTGGAGTCGCGTGACGACAAGCATCCACAGCTTTCCGATCTGCGCGAATCGGGTTCTATCGAGCAGGACGCCGATGTGGTGCTGTTCGTGTATCGCGAAGAGTACTATCTCAAGAACAAAGAACCCAAAGAAGGCACGCCAGAGCACATGAGCTGGCAGGGAGAAATGGAACAGGTGCACGGTAAGGCTGAAGTCATTATTGCCAAGCAGCGCCACGGCCCCACGGGTACAGTGCAGCTAAGCTTTGAGGCGCAATATACGCGCTTCGGCAATCTGGCGCATGCCGACTATCTGCCCGAGCGTATGGAATAGTCAATGGCGTTGACGTCTAGCCTTGGCGGCCAACTCAGTATTGATCTCGGGGCATTGACCCGGAACTGGCGAGCCCTGGACAAGGTTAGCGCTGGCGCATTGACCGGCGCAGTGGTCAAGGCAGACGCCTATGGCACAGGCATTACGGTGGCTAGCAAGGCACTGCGTGCGGCTGGCGCGCGGTTCTTTTTCGTGGCGACGCCCGATGAAGGCATGGCCGTGCGGGCGGCCGTACCAGACGCCCATATCTTCGTGATGAACGGACTCTATCCGGGCGCGGCCAATCTCTACATTCGCCAGAACCTAATGCCGGTGCTCAGCTCGCTGGAAATGCTCAAGGAATGGCTGGCCAAGTGCCTGGAGCGCAACGAGGCCTATCCATCGGCATTTCATTTTGACACCGGCATTAACCGGCTGGGGTTCCGGCTCAATGAGGCCAGTTTCGTGCGCGAGCGCATCGAAACCCTGGGCTATGCACCACAAATGCTGATGAGCCATCTGGCCTGTGCTGATCAGCCCAATCACGAAAAGAACCGGACGCAGCTGGCGCTGTTCGGTTTGGTGATGACGGAGTTTCCGGGCATCCCAGCCTCGCTGGCCAATTCGGCTGGATTGATGAGCGGCCGCGACTACCATTTCCAGATGGTGCGGCCGGGAATTGCGCTCTATGGTGGACGAGCAGTGATCGGGCGCAAGAACCCGATGGCAACGGTGGTGACGCTGCATGTGCCGATCCTGCAGATCAAGGAAGCACGCACGGGCGAAACCGTTGGCTATGGCGCGAACTACAATCTGTCACGCGACAGCCGGCTAGCCATTGTTGGCCATGGTTATGCAGACGGGTTCTTCCGCAGCCTGTCGGCAACCAATTCACGCCCCAGCGGCAAGGTGGCAATCCGTGGCAAGCTGTGCCCGGTAATCGGAAGAGTGTCGATGGACCAGTGCGTGGTCGATATCACCGAACTGGGTGCCGATATCCCGAACCCGGGCGAAGGCGCTGAAATACTTGGCCCCAATATCAGTGTTGATGATCAGGGCGATGCCGCCGGCACGATCGGCTATGAAGTGCTGACGTCGCTCAAGGGGCGATACAACCGCAATTATGTCGGCGACGGCAATCTGTCACCAGAATAGGTTCGCGGTTTGCTCTTGCCAACTAATCCAGCGCGATATGTAAGTCTCAACTTCTGAGAATTCAAGCCTGATGACAGCGTTTATCGTCCTGCTACGCGCGATTGGGCCGATTACGCACAGAATTATGACGATGGCGGAATGGCGCGCGGCCGTTGAGGCCGACGGATTTGTCGCAGCTGAAACCTGCCTTGCCGCCGGCAATATGATTGTGGACGGCGCGGGAACGACTGTGGCCGTCAACAGGCGAATGGATACAATCGTCAGTGAACTTGGTCTCGGAACAGCCAATAAGGCGATGGTGCAAAAGCCCGCGCAGCTCGCGAAGCTGCTCAAGGTCAACCCATTCCCTGATGCAGCAGCAGAGCGCCCAAGCGAGATAGCCATTTATTTCTTTGCGGCGCCCTTTGCTGATTTCGGCTGTATCAGCCACTACGACGGACCTGAGCGCATTCACATCGAGGACGCGCATCTGATTGTTGACTATTCGGATCGCATCTCCCAAAGCCTTGAGGCTGCCAGGCATTATCGAGAAGCAATCTGGTGTAACGACCGCGCGAAACTGGAACACAATACGCGGGTTGGTTGAACGCGCTGCGGTGCGTCAGAAGTGAAGTAAGGAAGTCTTTTGGCCAAGGCCCGTTCGTCGTTTGTGTGTCAGTCCTGTGGCGCAATCACCGCTCGCTGGCAGGGGCGCTGCGACGCCTGCGGAGAATGGAACACCATTGTCGAGGAGATGACCGATTCAGGCGTCGGCGCCGGCCCAAAATCAGCCAAGACGGGCAGTCGTCCCTCCAATCTGATGCCGCTGTCAGGCGAGACCGAAAGCGCGGCCCGCGTGGTCAGCGGCATTGCCGAGCTGGATCGTGTCACCGGCGGGGGCTTTGTGATGGGATCGGCGCTGCTGGTGGGTGGCGATCCGGGCATCGGTAAATCGACGCTGTTGCTGCAGGCGGCGGCGGCATTGGCCAATCTGGGGCGCCGCGTCGTCTATGTCTCGGGCGAGGAAGCGGTTGCCCAGGTGCGGCTGCGGGCGCAACGGTTGGGGCTAGGCGAGGCGCCGGTGCTGTTGGCCGCCGAGACCAATGTCGAGATTATCCTAGAAACGCTGGAGAATGGCCCTGCCCCTGATCTGGTAATCATCGATTCAATCCAGACGCTGTGGACCGACCGGGTGGACAGCGCACCGGGCACGGTAACGCAGGTGCGCACCTCGGCGCAGGCGCTGACGCGGTTTGTCAAAAAGAGCGGCGCAGCTGTGGTGCTGGTGGGCCATGTCACCAAGGATGGCCAGATTGCCGGACCCCGCGTGGTCGAGCACATGGTCGATGCTGTGCTGTATTTCGAAGGCGATACCAACCAGACATTCCGGATTCTGCGCGGCGTGAAGAACCGCTATGGTGCCACAGACGAGATTGGCGTGTTCGCTATGACAGAATTAGGGCTCGAAGAAGTAGCCAACCCATCAGCCCTGTTTCTCGACCAGCGTGATGAAGGCGCTGCGGGCTCAGCCGTGTTTGCCGGCATGGAAGGAACACGGCCCATTCTCATCGAAATCCAGGCACTGGTGGCTCTGTCCCCACTGGGTACGCCACGACGGACCGTGGTGGGTTGGGATGCCTCTCGGCTGTCGATGGTGGTGGCGGTGCTCGAAACCCGCTGTGGGATGCGGATTGGTGCCAATGATATCTATCTCAATGTCGCGGGCGGGTTGAAGATCAACGAACCGGCAGCCGATCTGGCTGTGGCGGCGGCACTAATCTCCTCACTGACCGGTTCGCCGCTACCGTCCGATTCGGTCTATTTTGGCGAGATTTCACTGGCTGGCGGGGTGCGACCGGTGGTGCATGGCTCGCTGCGACTGCGTGAGGCGCAGAAACTAGGGTTCAAATCAGTATCGACCGGGCGGTTGACCAGCGCGGATCGCAATAGCGGGCTGGCGGTCTCGGAATACACCACGCTGCAGGAATTGATGGAGCGCATCGCGGCCAATGGCAAGCCGCGTGAATCTGATCGGGAAGAGTAGTCAGCAGGCGATAGCACTATTGTTTGCCGGCCGATCATGTGTGAAGATGGTAGCAATCCTTGGCAACGGCGCACAAAGCGGCTAAACGAGGCCCAATACAGCCGGGGAGCGGCTACAGGAGCTTGGCGAACAAAGATGCTGACAGCGTTGGATGTTGGTGTGGGTGTGCTAGTGCTGATTTCGGCAATCCTGGCGACTGCACGCGGATTGACCCGCGAAGTGCTTTCGTTGGCGACATGGGCTGGGTCGGCCGCGATCGCCATCTATATGTGGCAGTATCATCCCGAAATTGCGCGCGGCTACATCGTCGAGCCATTAGTGGCTGACATTGCCACGGTGGTGGTGACATTCATCCTTGCCTTGATCGTACTGCATCTACTGACCATGCGGATCGCCGATTTTGTGGTCGATAGCCGCGTTGGCCCGATTGATCGGACGCTGGGCTTTGTGTTCGGCGTGTTGCGCGGCATTCTGATTGCCATTGTCATCACCATTTTTGGCACCTGGCTGCTGCCTAACAATCTACCGCCCTGGGCTACAAACTCGCAGTTGCTGCCGCAGCTGCAGACCATGGGCAACACACTCATTTCCGTGTTACCAGCCGAACTTGAGCAGCAGGTCACCCAGATTCTCAAGAGCAGTGCCAGATTGACGGATGAAAACGCGCCCGGCCTGGCGATTCCCGCTGAAGAGGGCACAGACGCCACCGAAGACGATTCAGTGCCGGCGGCTACTGGTACCTGAGGCCCGATCACTCTTTGGCGAGGGCGGCGCGCTCGCCATAACCCTGACCGCCTTGCACGACAATGGTCGGGACCCCGAAAATGGGCTATAGACTGGAAATTCATTCCAACTCTGGTCCGGTCGCAAGGCACGACCCGCGGCAGCCCCGGTTGAGGCAGCATTGGTATGGAGAGCCCGTTGAACCATCCAAACGATGACCGTTTTGACCTCGATGGCGACACGCTGCACGAAGAGTGTGGCGTGTTTGGCATTTTGGGGCACAGTGATGCCGCCGCCCTTACAGCGTTGGGGCTACACACCCTACAGCATCGCGGACAGGAAGCCGCCGGCATCATCAGTTTTAATGGCCGCCAGTTCTATGCCGAAAAGCGCATGGGGCTGATCGGGGACCACTATACCGATCCGACCCTACTAGCCAAGCTTCCCGGAGCGATGGCCATGGGCCACACCCGCTACTCGACCGCCGGCGAAGTGGCGTTGCGCAATGTGCAGCCGCTATTTGCCGAACTGAGCGACGGTGGCATTGCCATTGCGCATAATGGCAATTTCACCAATGGGTTGCCGCTGCGGCGGCAGATCATTGCCACCGGGGCAATCTGCCAATCGACATCGGATACGGAAGTCGTTCTGCATCTGGTGGCGCGCTCGCGGCACAGCTCAAGCACCGACCGGTTCATCGACGCCGTCCGCCAGATGGAAGGTGGTTATGCCATGCTGGCGATGACCCGGACCAAGCTGATTGCGGCGCGTGACCCAATCGGCATCAGGCCTCTGGTGATGGGCGAACTCGACGGCAAACCGATCTTCTGCTCGGAGACCTGCGCGCTCGACATGATCGGGGCGAAATATATCCGCGACGTCGAGAATGGCGAAGTGGTGATCTGCGAGGTCCAGCCCGACGGTTCGATCAGCATTGAAGCCCGCAAGCAGGCGCGCAAGCAGCCAGAGCGCCCCTGCCTGTTCGAATATGTCTATTTCGCCCGGCCCGACTCGATGGTCTCGGGGCGCAGTGTGTATGGCGCCCGCAAGCGCATGGGCATAAATCTGGCCAAGGAAGCACCAGTCGAGGCCGATGTGGTCGTGCCGGTGCCCGATAGCGGCACCCCCGCAGCCATTGGCTATGCGCAGGCCAGCGGTATCCCGTTCGAGCTAGGCATTATCCGCAACCACTATGTGGGCCGCACCTTTATCGAGCCAACCCAGTCGATCCGCGCCTTTGGCGTCAAGCTCAAGCATTCGGCCAATCGCGCCGAGATCGCTAGCAAGCGGGTGGTATTGGTTGACGATTCGATCGTGCGCGGGACAACATCGCTCAAGATCGTGCAGATGATCCGCGATGCGGGCGCAACCGAAGTCCATATCCGCGTCGCCAGCCCGATGATCCGTTATTCGGACTATTACGGCATCGATACGCCGGACCCAGAAAAGCTATTGGCCAACCAGCACGAAACGCTGGAATCGATGTGCAAGTTTATTGGCGCGGATTCGCTGGCTTTCCTGTCTATTGACGGGCTATATGAAGCGATTGGCGGTGAGAAGCGCAACGCCCAGGCGCCGCAATTCACCGATCACTATTTTACGGGTGAGTATCCGACCCAGCTGACCGATCTGGATGGCCGCATCAAGAACGAACCCAAACATGTTTCTCTGCCAAAAGAGGCCGGTTAATGGCTGTATCTCAGGATCTGGCTGGCAAGGTCATCCTTGTGACGGGCGCTTCGCGTGGCATCGGCTATGCGGCGGCACTTGAGGCGGCGCGGCGCAGCGCCCATGTGGTGGCCGTGGCCCGCAGTGTTGGCGGGCTTGAGGAGTTGGATGATGAAATCCAGGATCTTGGATCTTCAGCTACGCTGGTGCCGCTGGACCTGCGCGATGGCGACGCCATAGACCGGTTGGGTGCGGCGATCTTCGAGCGTTGGGGCTCCCTGGACGGGTTGATCGCCAATGCCGCCCAGCTCGGCGTACTCAGCCCTCTGCCCCATGTGAAGCCGGAAGATTTCGACAAGGTGATGGCCGTCAATTTGACCGCCAATTATCGGCTGATCCGCTCAGCTGATCTGTTGCTGCGCCAGGCCGAGGCCGGGCGGGCAGTGTTTGTATCATCGTCGTCGGCAAAATCAGCACGGCCGTTCTGGGGGCTCTATGCGGCCAGCAAGGCGGCGGTGGACGCCATGGTCAAATCCTATGCTACCGAAATCGAGCAGTCTAGGGTCAAGGTAAACCTATTCTATCCCGGCGCCGTGCGCACGGCGATACGGGCCAAGGCGATGCCGGGGGAAGATCCCGATATCTTGCCAAAGCCCGCCGATATCGCACCCAAGCTGGTCGACATGGTCAGCCCGTCCTTCAAGGACAGCGGCAAGCTGTACGATACCAGCACAGGCACGCTCAGCGATCTCTAGGCGGCAGCCATGGCAATAATCCGCGGCTATGTGCTTGGTGATCTGCTAGCGCTATACGATATCTGCCTGACGACCGACGCGTCGGGTCAGGATGCAACGGCATTGCATAGCGATCCCGAATTGATCGAGCATATTTATGCCGTCTCTTACGGGGTGCTGGAACCCGATCTGGTGCTGGTGGCCGAGGATGAGCTCGGCGTGGCCGGCTACATTGTCGGCACATTTGACAGCAATGGCTTACCGCATGGCTGGAGCGCGATTGGTGGCCTGCCCTGCAGCAGCGCTATGCCGAGCCGACAGCGATGCTCGCGGACACCGACAGCTAGCGAATTGCAGCCATCCAGAAGCCGGAGATCAATCCGCCCGCCATCGTCGCGGCATATCCGGCGCATATTCACATGAACCTGCGCAGCTAGCTGCGTGGCTAGAGCGTCGGTACGGCCTTGTTGCAAGCCTGGGTTCAAAAGGCGCGCACGGCAAGGTGTGCCAGGCATTCACCTTGGGGCCAGTGCCAACAATAGCGGCGGTATCACTTTCTGGCTGCGTTGCGGCTTCGTTCCTCTCGAAATCATCTGGCAGTCGGTGTGGATGGATATGGCGCTGACCGCTTAGTCGGTCAGCCGCGTCATCAGGATCTTGTCGATACGGCGCCCATCAAGATCGAGCACCTCAAACTTGAATCCTTCATGTTCGAAGGTTTCGCCAACCGCTGGCAGGCGATTGATGATCGAGAGCACATAGCCGGCAACCGTCTCGAATTTGGCGTCACGCGGGATGGTGATCTTGAGCTTGTCGCCGAACTCGTCGACGGGCATCCAGCCAGCCACAAGCCACGAGCCGTCCTCGCGCCGGACCACTGCCGGGTCATTGCCCGCCTCTTCCTGAAAGACGCCGGTGATGACTTCGAGAATGTCGGCCGAGGTCACGATGCCTTCGAAATGGCCGTATTCGTCGACGACCAGGGCTATATGCACGGTGGAGTTGCGGATGGCGCGCACAACATCGAGCGCGTCAGCATGGTCCATAACGACCGGAACCGGCTGCACGAAGCGGCGCAATTCTAGCGGCAGCCCATTGGCGAAAACACCGATAATATCCTTGATGGCGACAACGCCGATGATGGAATCGGAATCGCCATCCTGAACCAGCAAGCGCGAGCGATTGGTGCTAAGGATCGTCTTGCGGATTTTCTCGCTCTCGTCGGATAGGTCAAGCACATCAACCTCCAGCCGCGGGGTCATCAGGCCTCGCGCAGAGCGATCGGCCAGGCGCATGACGCCCGAGATCATCGAATGCTCATCGCTTTCGATCACCCCAGCCGTGGTGGCTTCGGCGATGATGGTCTTAACCTCTTCTTCGGTCACGGTCTCGTCGGATTCCCCGGCCTGGCCAAGCATGACAAGGACCGCCTTGCCGGAAATATCGAGCAGCCAGACAGCCGGCGAACCGATGGCGGCGATCAGTTTCATGGCTGGCGCAACGCGGGCAGCGACGCCCTCGGCATCACGCAACGCAATCTGCTTGGGCACCAGTTCGCCTAGGATCAGCGAAATGTAGGTGATGGCCACGACCACGACGCCAACACCCAGAATATCGGCAATATTGTCGGCAACACCGATCGATTCGAGCGAGTTAGTCAGGCGCAGACCCAGGGTCGCACCCGAAAAAACACCGGACAGAATGCCGACCAGGGTAATGCCGATCTGCACCGAGGACAGAAATTTGCCCGGATCATCAGCAAGGGCAGTGGCAATGACAGCCCCGTAATTACCTTGCTCGGCCATGGCCCGCAGCCGCGCAGGACGGGCGGAAACGACAGCCAGTTCTGACATGGCCAACAGGCCATTGACGATGGTCAGAACGACAACGATCAAGATTTCCAGGTACAAGGTGTTTTCATTATATGCGGCCTAGCACTCAGCAGCGGGTCGCTTCAGCGCGCGCAATATAGGGGCAAATGGCCACTTTGCACCATGGGCTCCGAAATTATGTCGCAGGACAAGAAATCTCCCATCCCAGAAACACAATCTGGGCCCCAAATGAGGCCCCGAACGCTGGATCAATTTCTGTGCTGGGACTAGCCCAGACGGCGCTTGGTCTTGTCGTCATAGGGATTATTGCTGCCGGCACGCACCCACAATCGAATTGGCGAGCCCTGAATGTCGAAGGCTTCGCGCATGCCATTGACCAGATAACGCTGATAGGAGGTCGGCAACACGTCGGGACGTGAGGCAAACAGGATGAAGCTGGGCGGCCGGGTCTTGGCCTGCGTCATGTAACGCAGCTTGAGGCGGCAGCCAGAGGCGGCCGGCGGCGGATGTCTATCGATCATATCCTGCAACCAGCGATTGAGCCGCGCGGTCGAGATATGGGTGTTCCAGGTGCGCTCAATCTTGAAGATGGCGGCCATGAGCTTGTCGATGTTCTTGCCGGTCAGGCCGGACAGAGTCACCAAGGGAACGCCGCGCATCTGCGGCAGTAGCCGCTCGCATGCCTCCTTGAGATGGGCCAGAGCGGCATTCTTGTCTTCGATCAGATCCCATTTGTTGACGGCGATAACCAACGCCCGGCCCTCGCGTTCGACCAGATCGGCCAGAGCCAAATCCTGCTTTTCAAACGGGATCGTGGCGTCGAGCATCAGCACGACAACTTCGGCATATTGAATGGAGCGCAGACTATCGCCGACTGCGAGCTTTTCCAGCTTCTCGGTGACGCGGGCGCGACGGCGGATACCGGCGGTGTCGACCAGATTGATCACGCGCTCTTCCCATTCCCATGGCACCAGGATGGAGTCGCGGGTGATCCCGGCTTCAGGACCGACAAGCACGCGCTCTTCGCCGACCATGCGATTGATCAGCGTGGACTTGCCGGCATTGGAGCGACCCACAATGGCAACGTTGAGATGGCGGTTGGGATTCCAGCGCAGCGTGGCTTTGTCGCCCTCGCCCTCGAACATGTCCTCGATAATGTCGACGTCGACGGTCGGCATCAGATCGACAACGGCCTGTTCTTGCGCACCGCGTTCAGCGGCGACCTTGTCGATGGCCGCCAAAACGATGGAATAGAGCTCGGACAGGCCCAGACCATGTTCAGCGGAAAGCGCAATAGCCTCGCCAAAGCCAAGCTTGAAGGCCTCAACGAGCCCGGCCTCGGAGGCGCCGCTTTCGGCCTTGTTGCCGACCAAGCGGACCGTCTTGCCGGCCCTACGGAGCACCTGGGCAAAACGCTGATCGAGCGGCACCACGCCAGCGCGAGCATCGATCATGAACAGGATGACATCGGCTTCACGGATGGCCAGCTCGGTCTGTTGGCGCATGCGGTCTTCGAGACTGCCGTCAGTGACGTCCTCATAACCAGCCGTATCCAGAATGCGGAAGGTCAGATCGGCGATATGGCCTTCGGCCTCTCGGCGATCGCGGGTGACGCCGGGGGTATCATCGACCAGCGCGATCTTGCGACCGACGAGGCGATTGAAAAGCGTGGACTTACCAACATTGGGGCGACCGACAATAGCGACGGTAACGGTCATGAGTCTTGATTCCGATCAGACGGGAGACAGCGGCTGCTATTGCACGACCGGGGCTGCCTCGGTGGTGGTGGCCGATGCATCGGTTGCCGGTGTTTCAGTTGTCGTTGCAGCGTCAGCGGCCGGTGCGACAACGCCCTGGGATTGCAACTGGGCCAGGTAATAGCCCATGCGGTTGCGCGTTGTAGTCTGGGTCACGTCATTGAGGACGGCTTCAAAGCTAGCTTGAGCGGCAGTCAAATCACCGGCCTTGTATTGGGCCAGACCAAGGGCCTCGCGCGCTGCATTACGCAGCGGGCTAGCATCAGTGGCAACACTGCCCACGCGACTATCAACGTCAGCCAATGTGCCATTGTCGATCATCAGGAAGCCGCCCAAAACCAGCGCCAATTCACGCAGGCGCTGATTGGACTGGGTGTTAACCAGCGCGTCATAGGCCGCGACTGCCTCATCGATCTTGCTATCCTTTGCCAGCACGCCGGCTTTGCGGAATTCGGCCAAGGTAGGGTAGCTGCCGCTGCCATCAGCGATCAGCATATCGAGCTGAGTCTGTGCCGCAGCGAGATCGCCGCCATCCACCAGATCGAATGCCACGTAAAGCTCGTCGGAGGACACAGCTGCCTTGCTGGCATGATACCAGGTCCAGGCTTCATTGAGGGCAACAACAGCCACAACGGCCACAGCGGCACCGATCACATAGGGCGCAAACCGACGCCAGAGCGCGCGCATACGATCGCTGCACAGCTCCTCATCAACTTCGCGGAAAATATTGTCTTCGGCCATAGTCTGCCTAATTGTCGGTATTCGGATTGGAGCGCACGTTTAGCACTTTGTCAGTAGCTTGCAAATGCGCGCGGAACCAGCGGAACAAGCCACAGGCCTTATTCCCACTCGATGGTACCAGGGGGCTTGCTGGTGACGTCGTAAACCACGCGATTGATGCCACGGACTTCGTTGATGATGCGGCTGGCAGTCTTGCCGAGGAAGTTCATATCGAACTGGTAGAAATCGGCGGTCATGCCATCGACCGAGGTCACAGCGCGCAGGGCGCAGACGAATTCATAGGTACGGCCATCACCCATGACACCGACGGTCTGGACCGGCAGCAGCACGGCAAAAGCCTGCCAGATCTTGTCGTACTGGCCCGACTTGTGGATTTCATCGAGAAAGATGGTGTCAGCCTGACGCAGGATATCGAGTTTTTCGGGCGTGATACCGCCAGGGCAGCGAATGGCTAGGCCCGGTCCGGGGAATGGATGGCGGCCGATGAAGCTCTCGGGCAGGCCAAGTTCGCGGCCGAGGACACGGACTTCATCCTTGAACAGTTCGCGCAGGGGTTCGACCAGCTGCATGTTCATGCGCTCAGGAAGGCCACCGACATTGTGGTGGCTCTTGATGGTGACCGAGGGGCCGCCGGTAAACGAGACCGACTCGATGACGTCGGGATAGAGCGTGCCCTGGGCAAGGAATTCGGCGCCGCCGAGCTTTTTGGCTTCTTTCTCGAAGGTTTCGATGAACAGCCGACCGATGATCTTGCGCTTGGTTTCAGGATCGGAAACGACGTCCAGTTCGCGCAGGAACACCTTAGAGACATCAACGTAGACGAGCGAGATGTTATATTGGTCGCGGAACATAGTGACGACCTGTTCACTCTCATTGAGACGCATCAGGCCGTGGTCAACGTAAATGCAGGTAAGCTGATCGCCGATGGCCTCGTGGATCAGTACCGCAGCCACCGAGGAATCGACACCACCGGACAGGCCACAGATGACCTTGTTGGTCCCGACCTGGTCGCGGATTTTCTCGATCATCTTGGCGCGATAGGCAGCCATGGTCCAGGTCGAGGCGATGCCGCAAATATTGTGGACGAAATTGTCATAGAGCCTGGCCCCGTCGGGCGTATGGACCACTTCGGGGTGGAACTGCACCGCCCAGATGTGGCGCGCTGCATTCGCAATCATGGCGAAGGGCGCATTGGCCGAGGTGCCGACGACTTCAAAGCCCTCGGGGAGCTGCACAACGCGGTCGCCATGGCTCATCCAGACCTGGTGCTCGCTACCGAGTTCCCAAATGCCATCGGTGAGAGCGGAGGGCTTGTCGACCTTGACTGCGGCGCGGCCAAATTCTCGGTGATGGCCGGCTTCGACCTTGCCGCCCAGGGCCATGCACAGAGCCTGCTGGCCGTAGCAGATGCCCAAGATCGGCACGCCTGCATCGAGAATGGTCGGATCGATGGTTGGGGCGTTTTCGTCCAGAGTTGATGCTGGACCGCCCGATAGCACGACACCCCTAGGCTGCATAGCGGCCATGGCAGCGCCTGCGCTCTGGAAGGGGTGGATTTCGCAATAGACTCCCGTCTCGCGAATACGGCGCGCGATCAACTGAGTGACTTGCGATCCGTAGTCGACGATGAGGATCGATTGCGGGCGGTCGGCAGTGTCTGAGCTTTGCATGGCGAGCCCTTAGCCGTACCAGCAAGATTCCGCAAGATGGCAGCTTGCAAGACTGTATTGCGGGCCGCGGCGATGATGCTAGCAATGGCGCCGTAAGCGCCGCCAAGCCGCAGAGCAGGGCGTGGAGGAAACATGATCGAGACCGACAAACGCCTGTTGGGCGCGGACTTCATGCGGGCTAGTGCCTGCGCCATCGTGCTGCTGCACCATCTGGCGCAGCGGATCGATTTTCGCCCTGAGCTGGGGACTATGCCGTCGGCAAGGTGTTCAATAGCGTCGGTGACTATGGCGCGGCCATGTTCTTCGTGTTGAGCAGCTTTCTGCCGGCCCGGCCATTCTGGCGGGCGCTGGATGGAGGACGCCCCCTGCCCGCGCTTAGAGCGTATGCGCTGCAGCGCGCGGCGCGCATCGTGCTAGGGTTCTGGCTGGCGCTGAGCGTGACGTTTGTGTGCAGCATCACCATATTTGGTTTCGCCGCCGATGGCTGGTTGTGGTTGCGCTGTGGGGCGGGACTGCTGCTGGTCAGCGCTGGCACTGGACGACGCTATTCCCGATCAAAATCATGGACGAACCCTTGATGGCAACCGTAGCAGACACCTTTCGCAGACCCACGAGGCGAGCGAACACCCCTTGCTCCCGACAGCCTCTCCCCGGCGGCCGGCTCGCGCGACCTGCTATATCGCCAGGGTGGTGAGGCCATGATGGCACAGCTTTAGGGGGGGGGCGGGGATAAGATGGACAGGGCGTGGCATCTGGGCCTGTTGCCTACATCCCTGCCTAATCTCCACCATCAAGGGAGAGGAACAGCGAGGTGGTGGCGGTCTATTGCTAGCGACCGCTGCGGTAGTTGGGGGATTCGCGGGTGATGGTCACGTCGTGGACGTGGCTTTCGCTGAGTGCGGCGCCGGAAATCTTGACGAAGACCGAATTGTCGCGGAAATCCTTGAGATTGTGAGCGCCGGTATAGCCCATGGACGCCCGCAGGCCGCCAGCGAGCTGATGCAGCACTGCCCCGGCGGCACCCTTGTAGGGCACCTGACCTTCAATGCCTTCGGGGACTAGCTTTATCTGATCGCGCACATCCTGCTGAAAATAGCGATCTGCCGAGCCCGAGCCCATGGCCCCGACTGAGCCCATGCCGCGGTAGGATTTATAGGAGCGGCCCTGGTGCAGATAGACCTCGCCGGGGCTTTCATCGGTGCCGGCCAGAAGCGATCCGACCATCACGCAGGACGCGCCGCCGGCCAGCGCCTTGGCCATATCACCGGAGAACTTGATGCCGCCATCAGCGATGACCGGCACGCCGTGACGATCGCCCTCTTCGGCGCAGGCCATAACAGCAGCTAGCTGGGGCACGCCGACGCCGGCAACAATGCGAGTGGTGCAGATCGAGCCCGGGCCAATGCCTACCTTGATCGAATCAGCGCCAGCATCAACCAGCGCCTTGACGGCCTCGGCGGTGGCCACATTGCCAGCCACGATGCGCACGCCATTGCTCTCGCGCTTGACGCGCTCGACAGCTTCGGCAACTCGGACCGAGTGGCCATGGGCGGTGTCGATAACCAGCAGATCGACACCGGCATCGATCAATTGCAACGAGCGCTCATAGCCGGCATCGCCCACCGTTGAAGCGGCAGCAACGCGCAGGCGGCCCTGCTCGTCCTTGACCGCATTGGGGTTGAGCTGGGCCTTTTCGATGTCCTTGACGGTGATCAAGCCGGTGCAGCGGTAGTCAGCATCAACCACGAGCAGCTTTTCGATGCGGTGGGTATGCAGCAATACCTTAGCCTCTTCCTTGGAGATGCCATCGCGCACAGTGACCAGCTTTTCGAAGGTCATCAGTTCGCAGATGGGCTGAGCCGGACGGGAGGCAAAGCGGACGTCGCGGTTGGTGAGAATGCCGACCAGCTTGCCGATTGCCCGGCCGCCCTTGCCGCCATTTTCGACCACGGGAATGCCCGAAATACGGTTGGCCTGCATCAGCGACAGCGCATCGGCGAGTGCCGCATCGGGACCGATGGTTATGGGGTTGATGACCATGCCGCTTTCGAACGACTTGACCATGCTGACCTGCTCGGCCTGCTGCTCGGTTGTCAGATTCTTGTGAATGACACCCAGACCGCCCGCCTGAGCCATGGCGATGGCCATGGCGCTCTCGGTAACGGTATCCATGGCCGAGGATAGGATCGGCAGATTGAGCGCTATGTCCTTGGTGACATAGGTTGAAATGTCGGTTTCGGTGGGGAGGATGTCAGAGCGTGCAGGCTGGAGCAACACGTCGTCAAAGGTCAAAGCCGCACCGCCAGTTATGGTGGTAATAATCTTCGCCAAGGCCAGACCTTTCCGGACTTCTGAATGAGATCAGAGATGGAGGATACAAAACCAGATGGGAGCGTTTTCGTCGGGTTTAGGTTGGCGAGAGTCAATAGCACTGGCGGCACCCCTTGCATAGGGGGCCGGGCATTGATAACTATTTTGACACAAGATGTACTGGCGCTGCTGAGTAAATTGATGGCGCTACACAAGAAAGATACTACCATACAAGATGCCATTTTGACTTCTCAAGGGCCGTGTGGCTGTCCATAGTGCGGATGTCGCGCTGGCGGCGTCTCCGATTTCCTCCCAAGTCAAAAACTCTGTGATCCGCATCACCTCTCCTCATTCTGGCGGTCGCCCTGCTCATGGAACGGATGGACTCGACGGTGATCGCCGCCTCCCTGCCGGCGATTGCTAGCGATATCGGGACCCAGCCCATTGCGCTCAAGCTGGCGCTGACGGCCTATTTCGTGTCGCTGGCGATCTTCTGGACGGGCAGCAATGCCTTTGTGTTCGCCGATATCAAGGACAAGAATGCCGGCCAGGCCAATGTAATCAGCCAGGTTTCGGCTCAGCTGATTGCTGGGCATGGCGGTGGGGAGCATTGAGGGCGCATAGTGGGCTATTTGCATGGCTCTCCACCCCCTCCCAGCCTCCCCCTAAAGAGGCAGCGCTCTGGTCGGGAGAAAGGCGTCGCGACTGCTAGCGGTCGTATTCGCCTTCGCCGGGTGAGGTGTCGTTACTGCCCTTAAACCCCTTGGCAATCAGATAGGCTTCGGCGGAGTCAGAGCGACTGGAGGGCGGCTTAGCGTGGTGGGTGGTCTTGAAGTGGCGCTTGAGCATGTGCAGCAACTCATGCTCGGTGCCGCCTTGGAATACCTTCGCGATAAACATGCCGCCGGGCGCCAGCACGTCGAGCGCGAAGGCAGCGGCGATCTCAATGAGCTGGACAATGCGAAGATGGTCGGTTGGGCGATGACCGGTGGTGGGCCAGGCCATGTCGCTCATCACCAGATCCGCCTTCTTGCCACCCATGACTGCAATCAGCATGGACGGGGCATCGTCGTCGGTGAAATCCTTCATCAGCAGGGTCACGCCGGGAATGGGGTCCATCTCGAGATAGTCGATGCCCACGATCAACGGATTGGCATCGGTCGAGCCGGTGGCCCTGGCGGCCACCTGCGACCAGCCGCCGGGCGCAGCGCCCAGATCGACGATACGCATGCCCTGACGGAAGATGTGATGCTTTTCATCCATCTCCTTGATCTTGAAGGCGGCGCGTGAGCGGTAGCCGGCAGCGCGCGCCTTGGCGACATAGGGATCGTTGAGCTGACGCTCGAGCCATTTGGTCGAACCGGTCTTGCGGCCCTTGGCAGTCTTGAGCCGGATCTTGAGGTCCTTTTCGGACTTGCGTCCGCCGGTACCGAGAGCTTTATCCACCATTGGTGTTTCTCCGAGATAGCGTGAGGCACGCGACCAGGTCGCGGTTAGCATCCATCAGCGAAATTAGAATACCTTCGCGCAGGCCACGATCGGCGACGCAAATGCGTTCGGTGGGCCATTCGCGACGAATAGCCTCAAAGATAGCGCAGCCTGGCAATACCAGATCGGCGCGGTCATGGCCAATGCAAGGATGGACGACACGGCGTTCGAACAGCATGCCGAGCAGCACCGTTATGGTTTCATCGACCTGGTCACGATGCATCCACAGGCCATCGACCTTTTACCACTCATAGCGCTCCAGGCCAAGATGCGGGCCGGCAAGCGTGGTCACGGCGCCCGAAGTGCCAATCAGATGCATCGGATGGGTGACAATCATCTGGCGCAGCTTTTCGCGGCCGCGGAACTGGCGCAGATGCTCGCTGACATGGGCTACCATAGCCTCGAACACCACGCGGGGAGGGTGACATCAACGCTACCGAATTTTTCGGCGATGGAGACAACCCCAACCGGCAATAAGTGCCAGGAGCAGATCGAGGCGGCCATGCGACCCTGGAACTTAGGCCGACCACCGCGGAAATCCAACCAGGCCAATTCGGACGAGCCACCGCCAATGTCGAACATCAAAACGCCTGCGGTGTCGGCATTAATCAAGTCGGCACAACCAGTGACCGCCAGTTCGACTTCGGTGCGACAATCGACGATTTCGAGATCAAGCCCAATCTCCTCCCGGACGCGATCAAGAAAGGCCGGGTCGTTTTCGGCGGTGCGGCAGGCCTTGATAGCGATCAGGCGCATACGGGCCGGCTGGTGGTCGCGCAGCTTGTTGCGGCACTGGCGCAGCGCTTCAATGGTACGCTCCATGGCCGCATCGCCCAGACGATCAGTGACGGATACGCCCTCGCCAAGCTGGACAATGCGGGTGAACCCATCGAGCACGCGGAAGCTATGATCGTGCGGACGGGCAACTAGCAGGCGACAATTATTTAGTGCCAAGATCGAGGGCCACATGAATGAGCCCGCGATGCTTGCGAGTCGGATTGATGGCGGGCGCTGTCCGCTTGTCCGTATGAACGGGAGACCCATCGGTCCCTGCCCTCGCCACCTGGTTAGGACCAGTTGGAGCACGGATTGCCAGCTCGTTCGGGAACAAGGGTACGACGGCGGACCGATCGGAATCGGTCACATTAGTCTCCTGATGTGCGCGGTCGTTGGTCCCAGCTTTGGTCGATCGCGCCCGAACGACACTTTGTCTCGTGTCCAAGATGACAGTAGAGCAAGGGACCAATAAGCGCAATGCAATGCGTGCCGGCCAGCGGGCCAGGCTCGGATAATAATGACGCACAATGCAGCAGCAAAACCAAATGCCGATGAGATAGACAGATTGCCGCGAGATTGAGCGGCAGCTGTGCGTCCTTTCTCAAAATCTGATTCAACGCTGTGTTCTAACTATCTGAAATTTCTGGTTTTTGTTCGAAGTCCGTGGTTGGAACAGTTCGTGCATTACCAGGAATATCGAGCTTGAAGTAAGCTCAAACAGATTGGGCGTCCAGTGTTGGGCGCCCCCGCATGGCAAAGCTGCCAATCGTTTCGCAAGTCCGGTTCAACAACCAACGCGCATCGATTGGCAGCTTTTTTTGTTTTGCGCCGCGCCGAACAGGAGAACGCATATGAGCGTAGAGACTCGTCATCATCGGAAACAGCATGGCACCGGGACCGATGTTGGAGCATCTGTTCGAAGCTACGCCGGGCCGCTTCGCGGTCGCCATTTTCAATGCCGAACCGCGCGTGAACTATATATCGGCTGATGCTGTCGCCAATGCTGTTAGGCGAAAAGACCTATGAGAGAGATCATCACTCATGGCGATGGCTGGTATATCGCCAATGGCGTGACGCTGCACAAGAATTTGCCGGTCACACTGATCGATCGCGCAGCTAAGCGGGTAGTTTCGACCAATAGTATCGTGGCCGACTATGACCATCTGGTGATCGCGACGGGTTCGCGCCCGTTCATTCCACCGGTGCCTGGGCATCAATTGCCGGGCGTCATCACCTATCACGATCTCGATGACGTTGACAAAATGCTGGCTGTTGCTAAGGGCAGCAAGATCGTCGTCATCAATGGCGACCTGTTTGGTCTGGAAGCTGCGGCGGATCTGAAGATGCAGGGCATAGACGTGACCGCGCTGCACCTGATGCCGACACTGATGGAACGACAGCTCGATCCGGCAGCGGGCTATCTGCTGGAAAACGCCTTTACCGAGCGCGGCGTCAAAGTGATCACCCAGTCCAATACCAAGCAGGTGCTGGGCAGCGACCATATCGAAGGGGTCGAACTCGCCGACGGTACGGTTATAGAATGTTCGATGGTGGTGATGGGTATCCGCCCGGCCATGGCGCTGGCCAAAGCCAGCGGTCTGGCGGTCAATCGCGGAATTGTGGTTGATGACCAGATGCGCACCGATGATCCGTATACCTTTGCGCTGGGCGAATGCGCCGAGCATCGCGGCACCTGTTACGGGCTGGTTGCGCCGCTCTATGAGATAGGTCAGGTACTGGCGAGCACATTGGTGGACGAAGCGGCGATCTATCAAAGCTCGATGACCTCGACCAAGCTCAAGGTGATCAGGATCGATCTGTTCTTGGCCGGCGATTTTGGCGAAGGCGAGGATCGCGAAGAGATCGTGCTGCGCGACGCTAGTGCGGACATCTACAAACGCCTGGTGCTCAAGGACGACAGAATTATCGTGGCGGCATTATGTGGGGAGAAGGCCTACGGGCCGTAGTTCTTTGACCTACTCAAACGCGGGATGGACACGCGCGAAATGCGTGACACCCTAGTGTTCGGACAAGCGTATCAGGGGGGAGCGTCCCCTGGACCCTATGGCGGCCGTTGCAGCTTTTCCGGATGAGGCAGAGATCTGTGACTGTAACGGCAGGTGCAAAGGCAAGATCACCACAATAATTACCGGCAAGGGCCTGACCGGCCTGGACGGGGTGTGTCCCCATACAAAGGCTTCGGCCTCGTGCGGTTCATGCACCCATCTAGTGGAGCAGTTGCTGCACCTGACGCTGGGCGACAGCTACAATCCGGCTGCGATGCAGCCGATATGCGCCTGCACCGAATATGGCCATGACGACGTACACCTCCTAATCATCGCCAAGGCGCTGAAATCTATCCCTGCTGTGATGCAGGAACTAGAGTGGAAGACGAGTTGCGGCTGTGCCAAGTGCCGGCCTGCGCTGCACTATTATCTCGTATCCGACTGGCCTGGCGAATATATGGACGATGGCCAGTGGCGCTTCATCAATGAGCGGGTGTACGCTAATATCCAAAAGGACGGCACTTATTCGGTGGTGCCGCGGATATGGAGCGGGATGACCAGCCCCAAGAAATTGCGGGCCATTGCCGATGTGGCCGACAAGTTCGCCATTCCGGCGGTCAAGGTCACGAGCGGGCAATGCATCGATCTGCTTGGGATGAAAAAAGAAGATCTGCCCGGTGTGTGGGCAAATCTGAATGCAGCCGGCATGATGTCAGGCGCCGCCTATGTCTAAGGGGCTGCCGGGCTTGGGTATTCGCATCGAGAAGCTCATGTGGAGTGCCTGGACGCCGGCCAAGGAAAAACTGGCGGTATCGGGTTGCCCGCGCAATTGCGCAGAGGCTAGGTGCAAGGATATCGGGGTGATCTGCGTCGACAGCGGCTACGACATCCACTTTGCCGGGGCGGCGGGGTTCGACATCAAAGGCACCGAATTGCTGTGCCATGCCGACAGCGAAGACGAAGCACTCGAGATCATCCCAGATCTTTACCGTCAAAAATTGCTGCCCCGCACAAGGATGGCCCGTTCAGCGAGGGCATTATGCACGGCGCCTCGGTCACCTGCCCGCTGCACAATTGGGTGCTCGATCTAGCCGCTAGCCAGGCCCAGGGCGCCGATGTGGGCCAGGTTCGAACCTATGCCGTCAATGTCATAGACGGTCGCATCCTGATGATACCCGACCTGGTGATGGCGGCCGCCGAATAAAGCGTTACGCAACTCCATGGCGGATCAGACGCAATGGCTGGACGCAGCGAACCGCTAGCCCTGACGTTCAATGAACACCGCTACGATCAGCAGCTTTATTGCAGTCCCATGACGCGTTTGTGACAGGTTAGTTCATTGAAACTATTAAATTATCTGGATAATACACGTGACCACTCGGCAAATATGACAATTGCTTAAGACCCGCTCGGAGGAGGTTGGCGGAGTCCTGCAGGGCAGGACAGGCCCTGTCCTTGGATATTTTTAGCCGGTGTTTGTGACACCAGTGCATCGCCCAGGACAGCAACCGTTATCGGACGGCGTAATGCGGTGGCGTGGGATTATGGGCGCCTTATTCTATGATCTGCCTCGTCAAAGGGCGGCACCGCGGAATAAACTTCCGGATTGGACTGCCAAGTTTGAACTGAATTCCGAAAGGGAACTCCCCATGAAATCTGCACATTTCGCTAGCGTTGCCGTCATCGCGCTCGTCGCGTTCGGTGCCCCTGCTTTCGCCCAGTCGCGCGATACCATCCAGATCGCCGGCTCGTCCACCGTACTGCCTTTCACTTCGAACGTGGCCGAAGAATTCGGCGCCGCCTTCCCAGAATTCAACACACCAGTTGTTAGTTTGGGCGGCAGCGGCGGCCTCAAGGCCTTCTGCGAAGGCGTTGGCGAAAACACAATCGACATCGCCAATGCATCGCGTTCGATCAAGGACAAGTAAGTTGCAGCTTACGCCAAAGCCGGCGTCACCGACATCCGCGAAATCTAGTTCGGCTTTAACGGCATCGTCTTCGCCTCTTCGGCGATCAAGGCCGATTTCGCCCTCACCTCGCTGTTTGTCTACAAGGCAATTGCTGCCCAGGTGCCAGTTGATAGCAAGATGGTCGACAATCCATACACCAACTAGTCCAAGACTAACGCTTCGCTGCCAGACCAGGCCATCGCCATGGCAATCCCCGGCTCAAACCACGGCATCCGCCAAGTCTGCCAGGAGAAGGTTGTCTCGGCTGGTTATGAAGCAGCTGGTCTGCCTGCCGAGGCAGCTGAAGACGCTTGCACAGCCCTGCGTCAGGACGTGGTCGTAGAAATCTCAAGCGACCATACAGAGACCCTGGCGCGCCTCGCTTCCAACTCTGACACTATCGGCGTGTTTGGTCTGTCGCTCTACGAGCAAAACAAGGACTTCCTCAAGGTTGCTACCGTTGATGGCGTCGTGCCGTCGCTAGAAAGCGTCTCGGCTGGCGAATATCCCATATCGCGTCCCCTTGTTCTTCTACGTCAAGGGTCAGCACATCGGCACCATCCGAGGCATCGAAGAATATGTTCAGTTCTTCCTGTCGGACACCATGTCGAGCAATCGCAGTACGCTCGAAGCCGCTGGCCTGATCCCACAGCCAGCTGACAAGACTGCCGAAGTTCTCGCCGCTTTCGAAGCCGGCATGTAAAACTGTCTACCATGGTCGCGCCACAGGCGCGGCCCTTTTTTCCAGCGGGGTCGTGAGTCAATGAACGCGATGATTATTGCCGGCCTGCTGCTCGTATTGCTTAGCTTGGCCTATCAGGCCGGCTGGCCGAGGAGCCGTGACCTGGCCACTGCCAATGGCCCCAAAGTCCATTCCTGCCCGCAATATTATGCCACGCTGGTGGCTTTGTTCATCCTGGCGCCCGCGCTGATCATCCTGGTACTCTGGGCCTGGTTCGGGGCTGGCATTACCCGCGTTTACATCATCGCCCAGATCCCGACCGATATCCTCACTACGCTCGACTCGGCTGGCCTCAGCGCCGCTATTCAGCGCATCAGCGCCGACGCCTCGGGTTATGGCGTGGTCGGCGACCTGCAGCCTTTCGAACAATCTGCCGCCGACGCCCTGCGCGGCTTCCAGTTCATCACCTTTCTGGCCGTCGTGGCTGCGGCTGCCAGTATCTCCATCCTGACGCTGCTCTACGCGCCCGCCTGCATTACGGCCCGCCTGCGTGCCCGCAATACCGTCGAAGTCGCTATCACCGCCCTGCTGATGTTCTGCTCGACAGTGGCGATCATGACCACTGTAGGCATCCTGCTCTCGCTGTTCTCGGAGAGCCATCAGTTTCTTTGACTTCATTAACCCAGTCGATTTCTTCTTCGGCACGGTTTCGGCACGGTGTGGAGCCCCAAATTCTCGTCCACCGCGACGACCGATTTCGGTCAGTACGGCATACTACCCTTGCTCACCGGCACACTCTGGGTTGCCATCATCGCCTCGCTTATTGCCGTGCCGATTGGCCTGATAACCGCGAGCTGCCTGTCACAATACGCGCCATGAAAAGTGCGTTCCGTGATCAAGCCGATCATCGAAATTCTCGCCGTCATCCCCACCATCATCTATGGTTTCTTTAATCTTGATCATCGTCGACCCCTTCCTCAAAGGCGCAGATGCTCCAATCGGGCTGGAAGTCAGCGCCACCAATGCGCTCACCGCTAGCCTGGTGATGGGCATCATGATCATCCCATTCATCTCCTTGCTCAACGACGACATCCTCAACCAGGTGCCGCTGGCCATGCGCGACGGCTCCTATGGTCTGGGCGCTACCCAGTCCAAGACTATCCGCCACGTGCTGCTGCCCGCCGCCCTGCCCGGCATTGTTGGCGCCTTCCTGCTGGCCGTCAGTCGCGCTATCGGCGAAACCATGATCGTGGTGCTGGTCGCCGGCAATAGCCCAGTGTTGCGCTGCACCTCGCTTGAACCGATCTCCACCATCACCGTTTCGGTCGTCAATCAGCTCACCGGCGATTCCGACTTTACAAGCCCGCAATCACTGGTCGCCTTTGCGCTGGGTCTGACCCTGTTCGTCACGACTCTGCTGCTCAATATCATGGCTCTCTAATATCGTCTGCCACTTCCGGAAGCAGTACGAATAATGACCGATCTCCACGCTTCCGGCCGCAAGGCAGCTACCGAACGCACCCAACTGATGCGCGCCAGTTTGCGCCGCCACCATCTCAACGAACAGATCTTCCGCATCATGGGCATTGTGGCTATCTGTGCTGCCCTTGGCTTTGTCGCGCTGCTGTTCACCAACGTGCAGCCGGCCAGTCCGATGCCGATTTCAACGGCAAAGTTCTCAAATGGCAGCGCAACGTTGCCATGCTGAACTGAAACAAGATGATCGAAGCGGCCATGCGGACCGTTGTGCCAGCCGAGCTGACGATCAACAGCAAGGAGTTGCTGACCACTCCCGAGACCAATGCCCGTCACGTGGTGTGCGAGGGCTTCGTCGCCGATCCCACCCTGATCGGCCAGACCGCCTATTTTGACCTGCTGGTCTCCGCCAATACCGACAACTGGATCAAGAACAATATCGACCGCAACCTGCCTGACGGCCCAACAGCAATCGCCCGCCTCGGCCCGCAAACCGATTGACGCCCTTGCCGCCAATGGCACCATCACCCAAGATTTTGCCTGTGGCCTGTTCACCAATGTCGATAGCCGTGCCGCGCCTGCTTCGGCTAGTCTGGCCGGTGCCTTCATGGGCTCGCTCTACATGATGCTGGTAGTGATCTGCCTGGCTGTGCCAATCGACGTCGCCAGTACCATCTATCTCGAGGAATTCGCGCCGAAATCGCGCCTGACCGATCTGATCGAGGTCAATATCAAAAATCTGGCTGCCGTGCCCTCGATCGTCTTTGGTCTGCTCGGCGCCGCCGTGTTCATCAATTTCCTCAACCTGCCGCGCTCCGCCCCGTTGGTGAATGGCCTCATGCTGACCCTGATGACGCTGCCCACCATCATCATTGCTACTCGTGCCACCCTACAGGGAACTTTCCCCACCCTACGCAAGGCCGCCCTGGGTCTGAGTGCCTCCAAGACGCAGATGGTGTTTCACCATGTGCTGCCCGTCACCTTTCCCTCGATCCTGATCGCCACCATCATTGGCGTTGCCCAGGCGCTTGGCGAAACCGCCCCACTGCTGCTGATCGGCATGAACGCCTTCGTCGCATCTATTCCTGGCTCGATCGTTGATTAAGCCAGCGCCCTGCCGGTGCAGATCTTCCTCTGGCAAGGCAATGAAAACCGGAGCTTCTTTGAAGCGCGCACCTCTGCTGCCATTATGGTGCTACTCGGCATATTGATCCTTCTCCACGCAGTCGTAATCTTCCTGCGCACACGCCTCGAGCGTCGCGCATAACCGAACTGGAGAACACGCACATGGATATAGTCGCCAGCAAGATTAAGATAACATAGCATTCAGTGAACAGCACTATGAACCCCTCCGATGCCCTCGAACGTCCGATTCGTCTGACCGCGCGCGACGTCACCTTGTATTACGGCGTCAAGCAGGCCCTGTTCGGCATTTCCATCGATATCCACGATCGCGCCGTGACCTCGTTTATCGGCCCGTCGGGCTGTGGCAAGTCGACCTTTCTGCGCTGCATCAATTGCATGAATAATATCATTGAGTGCGCCCGCGTCGCCGGCACCATCAAGCTTGATGGCGATGACATCTACGACCCCAATCTGGACGTCGTCGAATTGTGGGCCCGCATCGGCATGGTGTTCCAGAAGCCAAATCCATTTCCCAAATCGATCTACAAAAACGTTGCCTACGGTCCCAAGATCCACGGCATTGCCAGGTCCAAGACCAACCTGGACAAAATCGTGGTTTCTTCGCTGCGCAAGGCGAGTCTGCTCGAAGAGGTCAAGAATCGGCTCAACGAGCCCGACATCGGCCTGTCCAGCGGCCAGCAGCAGCGTCTGTGCATTGCCAGCGCCATCGCCGTCGGCCCCGAGGTGATCCTGATGGACGAGCCCTGCTCGGCCCTTGATCCGATCGCCACAGCCGTCATCGAGGAACTGATCGACGAATTGCGCGAGAACTACACCATCGTCATCGTCATCCACTCCATACAGCAGGCTGCTCGCGTCAGCTAGCGCACGGCGTTCTGCCACCTGGACAATGCCGATCAGTGCATTGATGACATGAAGCGCAAGATCGACAACATAGCGGCGTCCATGATCGCCCGGCGCCAGCCCATGGCTTCCGATCTACGCTCCATCATCACCGCCATCCACGTTATCTCCGATCTGAAGCGCATCGGCGACATGACCAAGCAGCTGGCCCGTCGCTCGCTCAAGATCGAAGAGCTCAACCTGCAGCTCATCTTCTACAACGGAGTGCACAACATGATCGCCCTGGTGCTGCGCCAGATCAAGGAATCGCTAGATGCCTATTCCAGCCGCGATGTCGATGGCGCCATCCAGGTCTGCAATCGCGACGACGATGTGGACGCCATGTACACCTCGCTGTTCCGCGCATTGCTCACCTATTATGATGGAAGATCCGCGCAACACCCCCATGCACCCATTTGCTGTTCTGCGCCAAGAGCCTGGAACGCATTGATGACCACGCCACCAATATCGCCGAGCGTGCCTATTACCTGCAGACCGGCAAACAGCTTTCCAGCGATGTTCAGGAATTGCAGCGTACCCAGATCAAGGCCTGATCCAGACATTTCCACCACTCTGCACTTCCCCTTGATCAGGACAAGCTGCCCGATCTGATCCTGCTCGACTGGATGCTGCCCGCAATCTCTAACATCGAGCTGCGCCGCCTGCGGGCCCGCGAGGAAACCGCCCGCGTGCCGATCATCATGCTGACCGCCCGCGGCGAGGAAGAAGAGTGCATCCGCGATTTGGCTACCGGCGCTGACGACTATGTCGTCAAGCCCTTATCGGTGCCCGAACTGGCCGCCCGTATCCATGCTTTGCTGCGCCGCGCCAATCCCAATCTGATCACCGCAGTACTCAAGGTCGGCGATCTCGAGCTCGATCGAACCACCCATCGCGTCCGCTGCGCCGCCCGCGACGTTCATCTCGGTCCCACCGAGTATCGCCTGCTCGAATATCTGATGCGCCATCCCGGTCGCGTCTATTCATGTGAGCAACTGCTCGATAGCGTCTGGGGCAATGACGTCTATGTCGACGAGCGCACCGTTGACGTCCATATTGGCCGCCTGCGCCGCGCCATCAATCGCGGCCACAAACCGACCCAATCCGCACCATCCGCCGCGCCAGCTATGCGTTTAATGAGCGGTTTGTCTAGATGATCTAGGCACCCCCCATACACGGGGTCCACCCTTCCCCCTTGCGGGGAAGGAAGCGAGATAGAATTTAGCCTGCTAAGCCCGTGATCGAGCAAAATGGGAGTATCTCTCCGCAGGACCAGTGCTGGTTCAAAGGCATGAACCCGAGGCCTTGTAGGCAAGGGAACGAGCCAGGACAGGTCGACTCCGGGCGAAGCTAAACCTCCGGCGTCCCCCGCAGCGGCGTCTCGTCATCCAGCGGCACGGTCTGCCGCTCGATCATCCGGCGCACATGCGGTGACCCCTCGCCCTGATGCAACGCCCGTAGCGCCGGAAAATTCTCCGCATCCGCCTTGGTGCGCCGCAGATTGTGCCGCACATAGTCGGTCCAGGTCGGCACGTGATAGCTCTCCACCCATAGATCGGGCCGCTCCAGATCGCGCAGCAGGGCCCATTGCCGCGCCCCATCGCGCAGTCGCACCTTGCGTCGTTCGGCCATCAACGCCAGAAATTGCGGAATGTCAGCCTGAGCAATGCGGTAATCCACCATCACCATGATCGGCCCGCTGCGCGGCGTCAGATCAAGCCGCAGCATCGGCTCATTGAAGGTATTGAGCGGATCCAGATCGCGCTGTTCGAACTGTGGCAAGGGCAGCTTAAACCCTACCAGCGCACAGCTCAGCAGCACCACAGCGGCCATTATCAGCGCCCAGCCCGGCCCCGCCGCATCCGCGCTCAGGCCCCAGATCCAGCTGCCCAGCGCCATGCCACCAAAGGTCGCCGTCTGGTATAGCGATAGCGCCCGGCCCACCACCCAGCGCGGCGATGATAGCTGGATCGACACGTTGAACAGGCTCATGGTCAGCACCCAGCAGAGCCCCGTCGGCAGCAGCATCAGATGACTCACCATCAGATCGCGGCTGATCCCCAGTCCGGCGCAGCTCGCCGCAAACCCCACACAGGCTAGCCGCACGATCAACTCATTGCTGAACCGCTCGCGGATCCGCCCATTCAGGAATGCCCCGCCAATTGCCCCGATCCCGAAACAGCCCAGCAGCGTGCCATAGACCAAAGCGTCGCCATCAACATATTCCTCGGCCACCGAAGGCAACAAGGCCAGCACCGCAATGGCTGCCAGTCCAAACAGGAAGCTACGAAACAGCACTGTGGTCAGGTTCGGCGACAGCGACACATAGCGAACGCCCGCCATGATAGCGCTGCCAAATTGTTCGCGCGGCAGTCGATTGGGCGCCCGCTCCGGCTGCCAGCGTAACAGCGCTGCGATCAACGGCACATAGGTCACCGCGTTCAGGGCAAATGCTGCCGCAGCGCCCACCAGTGCCACGATCAGCCCGCCAACCGCCGGGCCGATGCTGCGCATCATGTTAAAGCCCATAGCGTTTAGCGTCACCGCGCTGGGCAGATCGCTGCGCGGCACAATATCGCCCATTGAGGCCTGCCAGGACGGGTTGAACAGCGCCGTCCCTGCCCCGATCAGAAAGGTAAAGCCCAACAGAAGCCAGGGGCTGAGCAAACCTATAAAGGCCAGCGCAGCTAGCAACAGCGACACCACAGCCATGCCGGTCTGTGCGATGATCATCACTACCCTGCGGTCAAAATTATCGGCCAGTGCCCCAGCGGCAATGGAAAAGATCGTGATCGGCAGCGTCGTAAAGGCCTGTACCAGCGCCACCATGGAATGCGAATCTGTCAGCGTGGTCATCATCCAGCCGGCGCCGACCGACTGCACCAACGCCCCCAGATTGCTGATCAGCATCGCTAGCCACAATAGCCGGAAGGTCTCATGTTTGAATGGCGCCAGCATAGACGGTCTCTCGGGCATATCTCGTCCTCATGTTGGGCAGCAACGCCCTGTCTTGAGCCAGTCGAGAGGTTTTGACAAGCCGCTGCCGACCACTGCTCCTATTGAGCGTGCACGCTTAGGCTAAAAGCCGCATCGGCTCGCTTATTGGGTTTTGTCGGATCGGCAGTGGCAGGCTCAGCGCGGTCACCAGATTGCGATATTCCTGCAGATGCGTTGTTTGTAGCGTATTGCGCCGGGCCGAACTGCAATGGGGCGGATCAGGCGGCGCTGAAGCCGGTGCGGCTGGCCCGGA
>JALBVE010000109.1 GCA_025050575.1 Candidatus Devosia symbiotica | reverse complement strand
GGTCAAGTGCAGAAATTTTGTCAAAATAGTGCTCACAGATCGTGTGTGTGGGGCAGGGCGGAGCACAATGGCTCAATCGAGCCGATCGCCCGTTCGCCTGCGCCAATTTCGCGCCGGGAAATGCCAGCCAAACACTAGCCCGAGACATCGATCCATGTTACACTCGAATAACTCGTAGCTTTCGACAGTAGAATTGACAATTGGCTAAATTCGATATCAAGCAGTTCCTATCTGAAATCTTCTCCTGGTGGGGCGGTCAGACCTGGGGTACCCGTCTGTGGATCTGGCGCTTCGGCGACTATGTCGGCAGCGATGAGTTCGGCAACCAGTATTATCAGGATCGCAAGACCGATCGGCGCTATGTAACCTATGCCGGCGCCGCTGACGCCTCTACCATTGGCGATGGCTGGCATGGCTGGATGCATCACCGCACCGACATCATCCCCACCAAGGCCAATTACCAGGCCAAGCCTTGGCAGCAGGCGCATCAGGCCAACCTGACCGGCACAGCCGCCGCATATCGCCCTGATGGCAGCCTGCTCAACAAGGGCAAGCGCCCCCGTGTGACTGGGGACTACGACGCCTGGTCGCCTGAATAAGGTCGGCGCCTTGCGCCATCCCAATTCTGTTACCCGCCTGATCAGATCGCTGGCGCCGCTTGCGACTCTACACGTTTATGGCCGTGACAGCGCCAGCCATCTCCGGTGCTGTTGCTAATCCGGTTAGCACCTTTGCCGGGCTCGACAAGATCACCAGTCGTAATTACCTACCTTGACGTCTATCTCGGCGAGACCGTACTGTTCGGAGCGCGTGAGATCACCCTGTGGGCCTGCTACAACCATCCCATCACCGAAACGCGTCGCACCTCGGCTTTTCTCGAGATCGATCAGTGCAGCCTGACGGGCACCGCTAAGCGCATTTCACCGGCTGGATGTTCGCTGACAGCCGAGCACTGAACGCGGTCGACCACGCCATCTATGACTGTCTGGCTGATCGAGTGCAAAACTACCACTGACGTGCCCCCGTCCGACGCGCTTAACTGACCGCTTATAAATATCGCCACCCTGTCGAACTGGCGTCAGCTGGTTCGTCCAGGTCACAGCATCTGGTTGCGGGCCCTGACCGGAATACTGCAATGACTATATCGGTCGTGATAGGAGACATATCGTGCTGACCATTCCCGTCGTTGAAGAACGCCCCGCGCAGGCCTATACCTATATCCGCTTTTTCATCACCATAGCGGAGATAAAAAAGCCCGCCGATGAGGGCTTTCTGGCCCTGTTTAGCTGACTGGGTCAGCCTGGGGTCAAACCCATCGATTACGCTCGAAGTGGAGGCAGATGTGCCGGTGGATCACGTCGCGACAGGCGATAGCACCGTCAGCTTCGGACAGCTCCGGGGACGTGACCGCTGTGCTCATCGGCTGGGCCAAGGAGTGCGGCGTCGCCCGGAATATGACCCAGGCCAGCGATGGCGATCATTTTGCCTGCCGGCTAGAGGTCTATGAAACCGAGCCGACCCAGGAGCCCGATTCGGTCAAATGGGTCACGCGCA
>JALBVE010000108.1 GCA_025050575.1 Candidatus Devosia symbiotica | reverse complement strand
ATCCAATTCAAGACCATGTAAGCCGCGGCGCCCTGCGGGGTGCCGCAAGTCTTAACAGGATGCAAAGGAAGAGCGGTCAATGGTATTTACAAGCAATGACCGCTCATAAGGCCGGAGACTGTCCGGTCAGTTCAGAAGGATGGCGGGGCGCAGGCCTCGCGACATAAAGCGATGACACGACAGGAAAAGAACGACACGTTCTTGTTGACCTCGTTCCTCTATGGTGGGAACGCTGACTACATCGAGCAATTGTACGCACGGTACAAGAGCGATCCGTCTAGCGTCGATGAGACCTGGCAGAGCTTCTTTTCCAAACTTGATGATAGTGAGAGCGTCGCGCAGCAAAATGCTGATGGTCCGAGCTGGAGCCGCAAGGATTGGCCGCAGGCCGCCAATGACGAGCTGGTCAGTGCGCTAGACGGCAATTGGGGCGAAATCGCCGTCAAGACCGAAAAGGCCATTAGCAAGAAGGCCGCCACGCTGGGTGTAGTCCAATCGAGCATTGACGACGTGCTGCAGGCGACGCGCGATTCAATCCGCGCAATCATGATGATCCGGGCCTACCGCATGCGCGGCCATCTGCATGCCGATCTTGATCCGCTCAAGATGAAGGCCGATGAACCGGCCCCCGAACTTGATCCCAAGAGCTATGGCTTCACCAGTGCCGATTACTGTCGCAAGATCTTCATCGACAATTATCTGGGCCTAGAATACGCGACGATTCCGGAAATGCTGGCGATCCTGAGCCGCACCTATTGCGGCACGCTCGGCATCGAGTTCATGCATATCTCTGATCCCGAAGCCAAGCAGTGGATCCAGGAACGCGTTGAAGGTCCAGACAAGAAAATCGCTTTCACCGCCGAAGGCAAGAAGGCCATTCTGAACAAGCTGATCGAAGCCGAAGGCTTCGAGAAGTTCATCGATGTCAAATATACCGGTACCAAGCGCTTCGGCCTGGACGGCAGCGAATCCATGATTCCGGCACTTGAGCAGATCATCAAGAGCGGTGGCGTGCTGGGGATCAAGGACATCGTGCTGGGCATGGCCCATCGCGGCCGGCTCAATGTGTTGACCCAGGTGATGCAGAAGCCGCATCGCGCCCTGTTCCACGAGTTCAAGGGCGGCGCCTTCTATCCCGATGACGTCGAAGGTTCGGGCGATGTGAAGTACCATCTGGGCGCGTCTTCGGATCGCGACTTTGATGGCAACAAGGTACATTTGTCGCTGACGGCCAATCCGAGCCATCTCGAAATCGTTGATCCGGTGGTGCTGGGCAAGTCACGCGCCAAGCAGGACCAGCACATCGCGCCGCTGGGCAAGCTGGTCAACATTCCCACCGATGGCAAGCCCGACCGGTCGATGGTTCTGCCGCTGCTGATCCATGGCGATGCGGCCTTTGCCGGGCAGGGCGTGATTGCCGAGTGCCTTGGGCTTAGCGGGTTGCGGGGGCATCGCACCGGCGGTTCGATCCATTTCGTGATCAACAACCAGATCGGGTTTACTACCAGCCCGATGTATTCGCGCTCCTCGCCATATCCGACCGACGTGGCCAAGATG
>JALBVE010000107.1 GCA_025050575.1 Candidatus Devosia symbiotica | reverse complement strand
GGTTGTGGCTGGTCGAGAAACTGACGGTAACCGTCTCTCCGGAAGTCGAATTGTCCCCGCTGTTGGCATCGGACTTCATGGTGCTATCCGAATTAGCAACTTCGCTCGCATTGCTGTTTCTAGCATTGGCTTTGCCATCGCTATCCGCGTTTCTGTTGCTGGCCGCGTTATCATTCGCATTTGCGCCCGGGTTGGCAGCGGCAGCTGAAGTCTGGTGGCGATCCCGGCAGGACTCGAACCTGCGACCAACAGCTTAGAAGGCTGCTGCTCTATCCAGCTGAGCTACAGGACCAGAACCAGACCCGTTCCATATAGCGGATTCTGTCGCAAAGACGAAGACCGCAGTCCGGTTCTACCGCGCCCTATTGTGTGAGCGGCCTTGGGGACGATCATCAGCGGCGCGCGTGCCGTACTCTCACGCATGATCAGGCCCGAGCTCAATACGCTATGCTGCAGCACGCGGGCACGCGGCTTGCTGTTGATCAGATCGATCAGCGCCTCGGCTGTCAGTCGGCCCAGCGCTTCTCGTGGTTGGTGCATGGTGGTTAGCGCCGGCCAGAAATGGGCGGCTAGCGCCAGATCGTCAAATCCCACTACTGAAATATCGCCCGGACATTTCAGCCTGTGCTGTCGCAATCCGGACAGCAGGCCGATAGCGGTCTCGTCATTGGCACAGAACACCGCGCTTGGCCGCTCGGTCAGCGCCATATACTGCTCGGCAGCTGCTAGCCCGTGCTTGACCTCGAAGCCGCCGGCAAACATCCATTCATCCGGCAAATCGCTGGCCGCCATGGCAGTACGAAATCCGCTCTCGCGTTCCTGGGTGAGAACGTTCCCGGCCGGGCCGAGAATATGCCCGGCCCGACTGTGGCCCAAGCCGATCAGGTATCGGGTCGCCACCTCGGCAGCATAGGCATTGTCGGTCTTGACGATATGGAATAGCGCCCCGCGAATGGCCTTGCAGGCCATGACCAGCGGCACATTGGCAGGTTCACCGGTCAGCACCAGCAATTGCTCCAGATTGAGCGAACCATCGAGCAACAGTAGGCCGTTCGCTCGGTTGGAAAGGAAATATTCGTGCAACTGTCGGCCAGAATCATCGCCGGCAAACCGGTTCATCACCAGTACCCTATAGCCGCGCCGGGCAACCTCCCGCTCGATAGCGTCCAGAATGGTCGAGAAGAAGGTGTTGCGGATGTCGGGCAGGGCGACCAGGATGGTGCGGGCTGTCTGTTGGCGCAGCGAGCGGGCCGTCTGGTTGAGCGTGTAGTCGGTAACGCGGACGGTCCCCGAAATGCGTTGCGGGTATGCTCGCTGACCTTTTTGGGGCGCGACAAGGCGCGGTTCGCCGTTGCTGTGGATACCTTGGCAAAACGAGCAACACCTTGAATCGTCGGCGTTTTTTTGAATTTGTCATACCTGGCGGCGCCCCCATCGCTGTCGGTAACGCATTCTGTCTAAATCGATCTTGACAAGCCCGCAAGGTGCGTAATTGAGACTAACGCAATCGATTGCAAAGATTTTGGCATGCTGGAAATGCAATCAATTACACGCAGTCAGCTCGGGATGTCTCGTTAGAAGATAATCTTGCGGCTGACGGCTTCGCTCTAAATGAGCGTTGGGAGGACAATCTATGAAGAAATTTGCAGTGGTCGCCACTAATCGCCAGTGGCGAAAATGCTCGTTCGGCCATGCTGTAGCGCATTCTGGATGGCGACATTCCTGGTGCTGCTCAGTTCAACCCAGGTCGTCAGTATGAAGAGCTGATCAGCGGCGGCATGCTGCTTGATCTGATCTCGCTTGCCGAGGCAAAGAACTGGGCCGGTTTTATCCGCTCGGCCTCGATCTTCGCGGCTTTC
>JALBVE010000106.1 GCA_025050575.1 Candidatus Devosia symbiotica | reverse complement strand
GACGGATAAGACGCCCATGACCGACAATATGATGACTGCCCTGGGGCTGGACCGGCCGGAAAGCGGCGACGATGCGGTCGTGCCGTTCGCCCTGGACAAACTCGATACCCGTGGCCGCAGCGTGCGGCTGGGCGAGGCGCTCGACACTATCCTTACCCGCCATGACTATCCTGCTCCGGTTGCCCGCCTGCTCGGCGAGGCTGTGGTGCTGGCTACCCTAATCGACTCGCCCCTCAAATTTGAGGGCAAGTTCATCATGCAGACCCAAACCGACGGACCGGTCAATCTGATCGTAGTGGATTTTGACGCCCCCGATGGGCTGCGCGGCTATGCTCGCTTTGATCGCGAGCAATTGCTCAAGGCGGCCGAAGAGGGTCGCACCAAACCGGCTGAATTGCTGGGCAATGGCTATCTGGTCATGACCATCGATCAGGGCCAGCACATGGAGCGCTATCAGGGCATTGTCGCACTGCAGAGCAATTCGCTCGAGGAAGTGGCGCATACCTATTTCATGCAGTCCGAGCAGATCCCCACCCAGGTGCGCCTAGCGGTGGCCGAGTTTACCTGCAAAGGCGATCACCGGCCGCATTGGCGCGCCGGCGGCGTGCTGATCCAGCATCTGCCCAAACATGACATTTCCCAGATCCCCGATCTGCCCGGCAACGGCGATTTCGACAACTCGCACGAAGATGACGGCTGGAACGAAGCCAAGGCGCTGATGGCCACGCTGGACGATCTGGAACTGACCGACCCCAAGCTGAGCTCGGAACGCCTGCTGTTCCGCCTCTATCACGAGACCGGCGTCCAGGTGTTTTCGCCCATTGCGGTGGTGGAGCGTTGCAGCTGTTCGGCCGACCGGATCGAGGACATACTGGCCACCAGTTTCACCGCCAAGGACCGCGAAGAAATGGCAGTCAATGGCGAGATCGAAGTGGTGTGCGAGTTCTGCTCGACCGCCTATCACTTCAATCTGTACCAGTTTGAGGTCAAGCGCTAAGCAATATCGGGTACGAAGACTGCTATCGGTCTTTGCGCTCGATCGCTTCTTGCACGCGGTTTGCCTGCATCTGGCTACCGTCTTGCCTATTGCTCCAAATTTAATCAATAATAGATCTATTTTTATTGATTGCTGCCTCCAAGTCGGAGCCATGGGCATGGATGCAGACCAAATCAGATTGATCAACCATGCAGCTTCGGGAGCAGAGCCATGCAGGGTATTTCGTCAATCTGCCCAATACTTCCGGGTGCGCCAAAGCGGCGAAACAAGCGACCGCGGCTCGCAGGCGACACTGATCAGACGAACCGCGCCCCGTGTCGAAAGCGCTTGCGCTGATCCGGGTTGTGCTCAGCGACGCCTATATTGACACGTCCCAAGCCCGTCATTTGCTGGCGGTGGCGCTGGAAGCCGAGATCGATCCGCTAATCCATTGCGCCATCGCCTGCGACATCAGCGAAACCCTGGCCATGCAGCGGGCAGCCGCCTGGGCGAGCTGCGTTTTTTAGAGCATGTGCCGTGCGGGCTGGATGGCTGGATCGAGCCGATGCGGCTCGAAGATTTGGCCGGGGTTCGGCTGTTCCGCATGAAGGTGTTCGACCGGGCCGTCGACTTCACTGCTCCCCGATTTTGTTGCCCTGCTGCAGCTCAAGCACCGCCTGCAGGCCAATCCGGCCTTGCGCCAGCGTATCTGTCTGCTGCCGGCAACCACCCTGCGCGACTATCTGATCCGAATCGCATCATCCGATCTGACCGTCCCGGCGCGCTACGGCTTTGCCCTCAGCCTACTCCTGCTGCTGGCCATGGCCCTGCTAGCGCCCTTTATTGCTGAAATCTGGCTGCCGCCCGTCGCCGTGACGCTGCTGGCCTAGCCTTCAGCCATCCGACTGGCCGCCCTGGGCACGCCGCGCCGTCTACTGCCGTCGCAACGCCCGCCCGACGCGGAGGTGAATATGTCGTGGTCTATGATGCCGAAGATATTCCCGACCTCGACCAGCTGTGGAAGGCGGCGCTGCGCTTCTGCGACCACCCCGATCTGGCCTGCTGACAGGCGCGCCTGCTGATCGACAATGGCGATTATGCCTGGCTGGCGGCCTTGTTTGACGC
>JALBVE010000105.1 GCA_025050575.1 Candidatus Devosia symbiotica | reverse complement strand
GGAGGCCGACAGTACAGATTCATCGTCGTCGATTGTCGGACCACACACATGGTCGATCTATTCGACTGCCGAGACCGAAGCCGTTTCGGCTTTGATGGCGTCAAAGGCGGCGCTCAGCTTGCCTATGGCCTCCTCGATCTCGACCTCGGTGACGATTAGCGGCGGGATCAGCCGCAGCACATTGTCGCCGGCTCCAATGGCGAGCATGTGGTGGTCATCGCGCAGGCGGGCGACAAAGTCGCGTACTGGCGGAGCGATCTTGATCCCGGCCAAGAGCCCCTTGCCGCGCAGTTCGAGCACGTAGTCGGGATATTTCTGCGCTAATTGCTGCAGATGCCAGGCAAGCTTCCGACCCATCTGGTTGACGTGATCGATGAAGCCCGGCGCCAGGATACGGTCAAGCACCGCATTGCCCACTGCTGTCGCCAGCGGATTGCCGCCATAGGTGGAGCCATGCGTACCGGGCACCATGGAGGCAGCCACATCACTTTTGGCCAGGCACGCCCCGAGCGGGAAGCCGCCGCCAACGGCCTTGGCCACCGCAACGATATCGGGGGTGATACCGCTCCACTCAAAGGCAAAGAAGCGTCCCGTCCGGCCATAGCCGCACTGCACTTCGTCCAGGATCAGCAGCAGGTCATGTTTGTCGCACAGCGCGCGCAGCCCTTGCATAAAGTCCGAGGTCATGGCAGTCACGCCGCCCTCGCCCTGCACGGTCTCGATCAGAATGGCGCAGGTCTGCGGTCCGATCAGTGCCTTGGCGGCATCGAGATCGCCCGGAGCGGTGTGCTTGAAACCCGGCATGGCCGGGCCGAAGCCCTCAAGATAGCTCGGATTGCCGCCCGCGGCAATGGTGCCCAGGGTGCGACCGTGGAACGAGCCGGTGAAGGCAATGATCTCGTAGCGATTAACCTCGCCCTTAGCCCAGTAATAGTGACGCGCGGTCTTGATGGCACATTCGAGCGCCTCGGCGCCCGAATTGGTGAAGAACACCGCATCGGCAAAGGTCGCGTCGACCAGCCGCTGGCCCAGCCGTTCCTGCTCGGGAATGGTGAACACATTGGAGGTGTGCCAGACCTTTTCGGTGGCACTTTTGAGCGCGGTGATAATATGGGGGTCGCCATGGCCCAGGGCGTTGACGGCAATACCGGAATAAAAATCGAGATATTGGCGGCCATGCTGGTCATAAAGGCGCATGCCTTTGCCCTGCTCAAAGGCGAGATCGGAGCGGGCATATGTGCCATAGAGCGCAGACATGGGTCGAATTCCTTCTCAAAGACCGGGCTTGTTCACGGGTAAAGATCGACGCGTGATAATAACGCCACAAAAACCAAAAACGCGCCTGTTTCGCAGCGCGTTTCCTCGCCAGAGTTAGGCCAATTTCGCCAGATAAGTCAATGATCGTAGATCAGACCTCTGATTTGACTCAGACTTTGTTAGGATAATTTTAACCAGTGATTTTACGGGAAACTCTCACCCGACTCTTGATCCCGATTCCTCAGATGACGTAAACTGATCGTCATTGGTAGAGCGATAACTCGTGTGGCGGGCCCACTCAACATACGACGCCTAGCGTTTGATGGTTGCCAAGGTTATTTGGCGACGCAATGAAGGATTCTGTTTTGACAATGGTTTCAGGAGCACAACCGGCAGGCTGGACGGACGAGCGCGTCGAGACCCTGAAGAAGCTCTGGATGGAAGGGCTGAGCGCAAGCCAGATTGCTGGTCAATTGGGCGAAGAGGTTACCCGCAACGCCGTGATCGGCAAGGTGCATCGCCTCAAACTATCCGCACGGGCCAAGCCAACCAATTCCGCGCCGCGGACACGTCCTGCAGCACGAACGGCGTCGCGCCGCGTCACCAGCCCATCGGCAGGCGCGTCCAATATGAGCTCGGCCAGCAAGATGCACTCTTCGATGTCGCAGCGGCCGCAGACCATGGGTGCGACCGCCCTAGCGCATAATCCGGAGATGGAACACAAGCTCTATGTGGCGCCGGTCGTGCAGGAATTGTTTATTCCCGAAGACAAGCGGCTGAGTCTGCTGCAGCTGAGCGAAAGCACCTGCAAATGGCCGATCGGCGATCCGCTGCACAAGGATTTCTACTTCTGCGGCCAGCATAGCCTGGAGAGCGGTCCCTATTGCGAGTTCCACTCCAAGCGGGCTTACCACCAGGTCGACAAAAAGCGGCGCTAAGACGTCCAGCCACGATATGACAAAGAGGTACCTGCGGGCGTCTTTTTTTGTTTGGTATAACGATCGGCGACCCAGGAATGGAACTGGAGGGATGGCCGCAATTC
>JALBVE010000104.1 GCA_025050575.1 Candidatus Devosia symbiotica | reverse complement strand
TATCCCCCCTATCATCACCAACTGGTTCAAAACTAAGAGCTGGGTACCCCGTGCCCATCAGCTCGATGTGTTGTGGAGTTGGTAGACAGGCGTCTCGGCTTTGCTAATTGCCCCGACTGGTGCAGGCAAGACACTTGCCGGATTTCTGCCGATGCTGGTAGATCTCATTGCACGAACGCATGATGGGCTGCACATGCTCTACTTTTTCTCCGCTCAAGACACTAGTCGTCGATGTGCGGCGCAATTGGACCACGCCCATTGAGGCGATGGGTCTCAAGATCAAGGTGTAGACCCGGACCGGCGACACACCGGCAAGCAAGCGGGCCCGGCAGCGCGCCAAACCACTGCACATCCTTTTGACTACGCCAGAACAATTGTGCCTGCTAATCAGCCATCCTCATGCCGAACTGTTCTTTGGTTTGCTCAAGCGTATCGTACTCGATGAGCTGCATGCATTGGTGACCTCCAAGTGCGGCGAGTTGTTATCGCTGGCGCTGGCGCGGATTGCCAGTCTGGCGCCCGATCTGCAGATCGAGGCCCTCAGCGCCACGGTGGCCCGCCTCGATCTGCTGACGGACTGGATTGCCCGACCGGTACCGGCCAGGCTGACCCACTTGCTAGGAACTTCAAGTGGCGCACTGCCGGTGCTGGAGATTCTGGCGAGCGAACAGCGGATCCCCTGGGTCGGGCATTCGGCCAATTACGCGCATGCCGACCTCTAGGAAACCATCAAGCAGCACAAGACTATCCTGTTGTTCGTCAATACGCACAACCCGGCCGAGTTGCTGTTTCAGGGGCTGTGAGTGATCAATGATGATCTGCTGCTCATTGCACCGCACCATAGCTCGCTGTCGGCGGAACAACGGCGCAAGGTCGAGAGCGCCATGGTTATCAGTACGCTCAAGGAGGTGGTTTGCACCTCCACGCTCGATCTGGGCATTGACTGGAGCGATGTTGATCTGGTAATGTAAATGGGGGGCACCCAAGAGCAGTTCGCGCATGCTGCAGCGTATTGGCCGCGCCAATCACCAGCTCGATGAACCTTCCAAGGCGCCGCTTGTCCCCTCGAACAGATTTGAGGTACTGGAATGCGAGGCAGCGCTTGAGGCGATGGCCGAATAGCACCAGGACAGCGAGGACCCGGTGTCTGGCGGCTAGGACGTGTTGGCGCAGCGCATCATGGGCATGGCCTGTGCCAGCCCTTTCGCGGCCGATGATCTCTATGCCAAGGTGCAGCTAGCCTGACCCTATCGTGATCTCAAGCGGGAAAAATTCGACCTGGTGCTCGAGTTCGTGGCAACAGATGGCTATGCACTCAAGGCCTATGAGCGCTATGCATGGCTCAAGCTGACCGCAGACGGCACCTGGCGGGTAGCTAATCCACAGGTGGCCGAGCAATATCGGCTCAATGTCGGCACCATTATCGAGGAACCGATAGTGCGGGTGCGGCTGATACGGTCGCGCGGCCTCAAAAAGGATTAGTCGCAAAGTCCGATCGGTGCGGGCAGATGCGTATTAGGGGAGATGGAAGAGTATTTCTTCGGGACACTGCTGGCGGGCGACACCTTCATGTTTGGCGGCGAGAGCGTGGCCTTTGAGGGCATGCGCGACAGTGAGGCCTTTGTATCGCGGGCGCAGACAACCAATCCCAAAATCCCCTCCTATATGGGCGTCAAGTTCCCACTCTCAACTTATCTGGCCGAGCGGGTATGGCGGATCATCGACATCCCCGCCGACTAGACCAGTCTGCCCGATCAGGTGAGCGACTGGCTGCGCCTGCAGCGCGATGTGTCGATATTGCCACGCCGGAACAGCCTGCTGATGGAAACCTTTCCGCGCGGCACGCAGAACTATCTGGTCTGCTATTCTTTCGAGGGTCGACTGGTGCATCAGACGCTAGGGATGCTGTTGACACGACGGCTCGAGCGGGCGTGGGCCTGGCCGCTGGGATTTGTTTCCAGTGAATATGCGCTGGCGATCTGGGGGCTGAGGGAACCTCTCCGCGCTGATCCGTACCGAGCGGCTATCGCTGGATGAATTGCTCTCCCAAGACATGTTCGGCGATGACCTGGAAGTCTGGCCCGATGAGTCGACCCTGATGAAGCGGATCTTCCACAATTGCGTGATCATTGCCGAGCTGATCGAACAGCGCCATCCCGGGCGTGAAAAGAGTGGGCGGCAGATCACCATGAGCTCGGACCTGATCTACGATGCGCTCTACTAGCACGAACCCGATCACATCCTGATCCAGGCGACACGACCCGACGTGGGGCCTGCTCGATATCGAACGGCTGGGCGACATGCTGGCATGCATCCGCGGCCATATTGCCCACAAGTCGCTCACTCGGATTTTGCCGCTGGCGGTGCCGGTGATGCTCAACATTGGCAAAGAGCCGATTTTCGGGGAAGGCCGCGAATCGGCTATGGCCGATGCCACAGATGAACTGATGCGTGAGGCGCTAGGGCAATCTTGAGCTAGGTCCAGATCATAGACGAGCCGATCCAGGACGCGATCACGGCGACGGCAATCCTCCGCTTTGCCGGTCATAGTTTTGAACCCCTCTCTTCGAGAGTGCTATATTGGTCCGCGCAATAGACGCTGCTGGTGGCCGATCTGCATCTGGAAAAGATGAGCAGTTTTGCCCGATGCAGCCAGATACTACTGCCCTATGATACTGGGCTGACGCCGGCGCAACTGGAAGCGGACCTGCGGCGCACGGGCGCGCAGCGGCTGGTTGCTCTGGGTGACAGTTTTCACCGCGTCGACCCC
>JALBVE010000103.1 GCA_025050575.1 Candidatus Devosia symbiotica | reverse complement strand
CTCGATGGCCGGACCCGCTACTTCATCCCACGCTGATCGCGCGCCAATTCGCCGCCCCGCCCAAGGACTCTGGCAATCCCTTGCGGGATCCCGCAGCACCGGCGCCGTGCTGCACTCCTGACACGGCCTGTAAGCAGGCCTGTTCCAATTGTGTTCGATAGCAGCTTAGCTGCAGCCAAATTTGCATCTGCGCGCGCCGTTCCTATGTTCTGAGTCGCTAGCTGCGCTGGCGACCGGGATTAGAACGCCGGTTGTCCGGCCTCGTCGCCCATCCCAAGCCAAAGCACGGTGTTTTCATGGCCAACAAACCTTCCGCCCGCCCTGGCAAAGCCGATTTCTCCATCGACGACTTCCTCGGCGAGATCGAGAAGGCCGAGGATATCGCAGCGTCTAAGCCGCTTTATGCCGAGCGCATGCGCAACAAGCGCGCCCTCGACCGCACAGATCAAAAGGCCGCCACCGATGCTGAACAGGTACCGGAGGATGCCCGCAAGCCGCTCGAAACCACCGCCAAGAAAAAGACCGCACTCGAAAAGCGCCGCACTACCAAGGCCAGCCACGACACTGCCACCGGCATGTCGGCCAAGTCGAGCAAGACCAAAATCAACTCGGTTGACCGCGTCGATTTTTCCGGCATGGGCGAAAGCCCGCAGGCCGGCTTCGGCCACGTCCCCTCCACCGGCGCTTCCTCCAGCCAGGACCCCAACAACGCCCCCGACATCGAGGTTAAATTGCGCTCTGCCATGGCCAGCGCCAAGGCCAAGGCCGGTTCTAGCCGCACCGTCGAAGGCGCTAAAACCGTCGGCGTCACCGCCACCGTCATGGCGCTCGAACAAATCATCTTGCATGGCCGCAAGGAGGTCGAAGGCTCCTCCCCTTGGGTGCCGCACAAGGCCCAGTCCAACCTCAAGCGCTCCGAGGGCCAGCCCTTCCGCATGGTCACGCCCTATGTCCCGGCCGGCGACCAGCCCACTGCCATCGCCGAACTGGTCGAAGGCATCAACAATGGCGAAACCGATCAGGTGCTGCTCGGCGTCACTGGCTCGGGCAAGACTTTCACAGCCGCTCGGGTCATCGCCGCCACCAATCGCCCGGCGCTGATCCTGGCCCCCAACAAAATCCTGGCCGCCCAGCTCTATGGCGAGTTCAAGAGCTTCTTCCCTGATAACGCTGTCGAGTATTTCGTCTCCTATTACGACTACTACCAGCCCGAGGCCTATGTGCCGCGCACTGACACCTATATCGAGAAGGAATCCACCATCAACGAGCAGATCGATCGCATGCGCCACTCGGCGACGCGGGCTATCCTCGAGCGCAATGACGTCATCATCGTCGCCTCGGTCTCCTGCATTTACGGCATCGGCTCGGTAGAGGATTACATCGCCATGACCATCGATGTGCAGAAGGGCCAAAAGATCGACCAGCGCGAGTTTCTCGCTAAGCTAGTGGCCTTACAATACAAACGCGGCGACACCGGCTTCGTGCGCGGCACCTTCCGGGTGCGTGGCGATACCGTGGAGATCTTCCCGGCCCACTATGAAGCGGCCGCTTGGCGCGCTTCCCTGTTCGGCAACGAGATCGAATCCATCACCGAATTTGATCCGCTGACGGGCAAAAAATCCGCCGATCTCACTTTCATCCGCGTTTTCGCCAATTCCCACCACGTGACACCGCGCACTACCATGAACCAGGCCATCAAGGCCATCCGCACCGAGCTTAATGCCCGCCTGCAGGAGCTCAACAGCGCCGGCCGCTTCCTCGAAGCCCAGCGCCTCGAACAGCGCAGCCTGTTCGATCTCGAGATGATGGAAGCCACCGGCTCCTGCGCCGGCATCGAGAATTATTCGCGCTATTTCAGTGGCCGCAAGCCGGGCGAGCCGCCACCGACCCTGTTCGAATATCTGCCCGACGATGCCCTGGTCTTTGTTGACGAAAGCCACGTCACCATCGGCCAGCTCGGCGCCATGTATCGCGGCGATCTGCGCCGCAAGGCGACCCTGGCTGAGTATGGCTTCCGCCTGCCCTCTTGCATGGACAATCGCCCGCTGCGTTTCGAAGAATGGAACGCCATGCGGCCGCAATCGATCTATGTCTCGGCCACCCCCGGCAAATGGGAAATGGAGCAGACCAGCGGCGTCTTTGCCGAACAGGTCATTCGCCCCACCGGGCTGATCGATCCCCCGGTCGAAATTCGCCCCGCCAAGAACCAAGTCGATGATGTGGTCGATGAAATCCGCCAGGTCAAAAAGGCCGGCTACCGCACCCTGCTCACCGTCCTCACCAAGAAGATGGCCGAGGATCTAACCGAATATCTGCACGAGCAGAGCATTCGCGTCCGCTACATGCATTCGGACGTCGACACCATCGAGCGCATCGAAATCATCCGCGACCTGCGCCTGGGCGCCTTCGACGTGCTGGTCGGCATCAACCTGCTGCGCGAAGGCCTCGACATTCCCGAATGCGGCTTCGTCGCCATTCTCGACGCCGACAAGGAAGGCTTTTTGCGCTCCGAAACCAGCCTAATCCAGACCATTGGCCGCGCCGCCCGCAACGTCGACGGCAAGGTGATCCTTTACGCTGACCGCATCACCGGCTCGATGGAACGCGCCTTGGCCGAAACCAGCCGCCGCCGCGAAAAGCAGATCGCCTATAACGAGGCCAACGGCATCACCCCTGCCTCGGTCCGCTCCAACATCCACGACATCGTCGACAGCGTATACGAGCGCGACCACGTTACGGTCAGCATTGGTAAGGGCCGCGATAGCAAAGAACGCGTCGAAGTCGGCACCAACCTCGCCGCCGTCATCAAGGGCATCGAAACCCAGATGCGCGAAGCCGCAACCAATCTCGAATTTGAGAAGGCGGCGCGGCTGCGGGATGAGGTCAAACGGTTGCGCGAGGTGGAACTCGATACGCTGTCGGGCAAAGTCTCATAATTTGCAAGCGCACCCCCACCCAACCTCCCCCTGAAGGGGAGGAG
>JALBVE010000102.1 GCA_025050575.1 Candidatus Devosia symbiotica | reverse complement strand
GGTTCAAAACCTAGAATCGCAATGCCTTGGCCTGCTTGACGCCTTCTAGCGCGGCAATCTGTGCTAGCTGGGCGTCTGTCAGGGTGCCGTCGATCGAGACCAGCGCAATTGCGTCCGAACCCTGTTCGGCCCGACCCAGATTAAAGTTGGCGATATTGATGCCAAGCGTCCCCAGCAGCGTACCGAGACGGCCGATATGGCCCGGCTTGTCCTCGTTGGTCACGTATAGCATGGATGGCGTCGGCTCGGCTTCCATGTTGATATTTTTGACCTGGATGATGCGCGGCTTGCCGCTGGCAAATACCGTACCGGCCATCGCGCGTTCCTGCCGCTCGGTGATCACTGTCAGCCGGATATAGTTCTCATAGGCACCCTGCTGCTCGCGGGTCACCACCTCAACGCCAATACCGCGATCCTTGGCGATCTGCGGCGCCGAGACCATGTTCACGTCGGGCATTATCGGGCGCATCACGCCATAGATCGCCGAGGCGGCCATCGGACGCGTATTCATGCCGGCAACATTGCCTTCGAATTCGATTCTGATGCCCTTAATCGCCGTTTCGGTCAGCTGACCAGCAAAGGAGCCGAGCATTTCGGCGAGCTTGATGAACGGCGTCAGGCGCGGCGCTTCCTCGGCCGAGATCGACGGGAAATTCAGCGCATTGGTGATTTCGCCGGCATTGAGATAAGCCGAGATCTGCTCGGCCACCTGCAATGCCACGTTTTCCTGTGCTTCGCTGGTGGACGCACCCAGATGCGGGGTGGCAATCACATTGGCCAGTTCGAACAGCGGATTGGCTGTCGCTGGCTCTTCCAGAAACACGTCGAGCGCCGCACCAGCAACCTGGCCGGACTTGAGCGCCGCGTAGAGCGCGGCTTCGTCGATCAGGCCACCACGGGCGCAGTTGACAATGCGCACGCCCTTCTTGGTCTTGGCCAGCGCAGCAGCATCGATGATGTTGCGCGTCGCGTCGATCAGCGGCGTGTGCAGGGTGATGAAATCGGCTCGCACCAGCAGCTCGTCGAGCGTCACCTTTTCCACGCCGATCTCCTGGGCCCGCTCGGGGGTCAGGAACGGGTCAAAAGCGATAACTTTCATCTTCAGGCCTTGCGCCCGGTCAGCCACGATCGAGCCGATATTACCCGCGCCGATTAACCCAAGCACCTTGCCGGTGACTTCCACGCCCATGAAGCGGCTCTTTTCCCATTTGCCGGCGCGGGTCGAGGCATCAGCTTCGGGCAGTTGCCGGGCCAGAGCCATCATCATGGCAATGGCATGCTCGGCGGTGGTGATGGAATTGCCGAAGGGGGTGTTCATCACGATGATGCCATTCTTGGTCGCCGCCGGAATGTCGACATTGTCGACACCGATTCCAGCCCGACCAATAACCTTGAGATTAATCGCGGCGGCGATCATCTTTTCGGTCATCTTGGTGGCCGAGCGGATCGCCAGGCCATCATATTGGCCAATCACATCGAGCAGCTTTTCCTTGTCCTTGCCCAAATCGGGCAGATAGTCGACCTCGACGTCATTGTCCTTGAAGACCTGAACAGCAGCCAGGCTGAGTTTGTCGGAAACGAGTACCTTGGGCATCTGAGTCTTCCTTAAAAATCGAATATGGGAAGTCGCCCCCTTCTGCCGCTCCCATCAAGGTGGAGGTGTCGCTCCGCGTCTGGGGCACGAACAGTGCCTCATGCACGATCAGCACCTCTCCCTTGATGGGAGAGGTTGAGAGGGGTGGCGTAACTGGGAGGCAGCCTTTAGGGCGGCCTTTTCTTCGGCAAAGGCAAAATCTAGCCACGGCACCAGCGCAGCCAGATCGGCGGCTTCGATGGTGCAACCAGCCCAGATGCGCAGACCCGAAGGGGCATCCTTATAGGCGCCGATGTCATAGGCGACGCCGGCCTTGTCGAGCCGCGAGACGATGGCCTTGGCAAAAGCGGCCTGCGCCGCGTCATCAAGCGCCGTGATCGCCGGATCGACAATCGAGAAACACACCGACGTATTGGACCGATTGGCGTCGGTCTTGGCCAGGAATTCGACCCAGTCGGTCTTGGCGACCCAGTCGGCCAGCACCTTGAAATTGGCGTCGGCGCGCGCCTGCATGGCGCCCAGCCCGCCAAGAGCGATGCCCCATTCCATCGCATCAATGGCGTCTTCGATGCAGATCATCGACGGCGTATTGATGGTGGCCGCCTGGAACACTTCCTCAAGCAGCTTGCCGCCCTCAGTCAGGCGGAAAATCTTGGGCAGTGGGCGGTCGGGCTTGAAGCTTTCCAGACGCGCAACAGCGCGGGAGCTCAGGATCAGCACGCCATGAGCGGCCTCCCCACCCAGTGCCTTCTGCCAGGAGAAAGTCACCACATCGAGCTTGGCAAAATCGAGCTCCTGGGCAAACGCCGCCGAGGTAGCATCGCAAATGGTCAGACCCTTGCGGTCCGCCGCGATCCAGTCAGCATTGGCGACGCGCACACCCGAGGTGGTACCGTTCCAGGTGAACATCACGTCGCGGTCGCAATCGACCTGGCTTAGATCGGGCAGATCGCCATATCCGGCCTTAATGATGCGGACGTCATCGAGCTTGAGCTTCTTGGCCGCATCGGTAACCCAGCCTTCGCCAAAGCTTTCCCAGGCTAGCATGTCCACACCGCGCTCGCCGAGCATGGACCACATGGCCATTTCGACAGCTCCAGTATCGGAGGCCGGCACAATGCCGATGCGATAGTCAGCAGGAACTTCGAGTAGCTCGCGGGTTAGATCGATGGCCCGCTGGATGCGGGCCTTGCCTGGCTTGGAGCGATGCGACCGACCGACCAGCGCATTGGCTAGCGCATCAACTGTCCAGCCAGGACGCTTGGCGCAGGGGCCCGAAGAGAAATTTGGATTGGCCGGTTTTACCGCCGGTGCGGTCAGGGGCATAATAGCCATATGGTGACCATCCCAGGTCGAAAGCCTTGCCTTAGGGCAAGATATCCTAAGGCCGCAGATACGCCCGAACCCATAGCGTCGTCAATAACTCTTTTAGCCACCCTGTATGACGTCGGCCGCGTGAAATTGATGTTTTGGCATTGGCCGATGACGGAAACCTTACGATTCAAGGCCATAATCTGAGTTTCAGTTAACGGCAAAATGCCGCTCTTGGCGCTATACTATGAGCAGA
>JALBVE010000101.1 GCA_025050575.1 Candidatus Devosia symbiotica | reverse complement strand
AGTCATTTTCGCGATATCCGCGATATCAGTGAGCGCTATTTTGCCCGCACTCTGGTGCTCGACTGAATCGGGCGCGAGGATCATTTTGAGTCAGAGACTTGGGCGCCTGCCCTAACCGCCCAGGGCGTGCTTAATTGGCTGTGCCATTTGCTATTGCTATTCGAAGGCGCCACTCCTGATCAGGCCAAAACCATCCAGTGTGCGCTCGGCGCCCAGACCCAAAGCCTCAGGCTGCGCGGACGCTTGGCCGTTGAATCCACCGATGTACTGTTTACCGCTATTGCCCTGCTGAGCGCCGAATATTGCGAACTGGACGGGAAGACCGATAGTGTCGGTTAGGTTGAATACCTCAACCGCATTCTCGCCAACCAGCTTGATAACCACAGCCTACACCACTTACACAATCCCAAGCTGCAATTGCAATTGCTGGTTGAATTGGCCACCGTCCGCCGCATCGCCGCCCAGATTAAAACTGAGGCCTCTCATGAACTGGCCGCGCAAATCGAGCGCATGCATTACAGTCTGGATGCGTTGACTTTGTCGAGCAGTGAGCCGGCCTATTTCAACGGCGGTAGCCATTTGCCCCATGATGCACTGATCGCCATTCAGGCTAATGTCACCAGCCATCAGCAGCGCTCCAGGCTGCTGGGGGTACGGCATTCTGCGCGCGGGCAATGCCGTGCTGATCGCCGATTTCGGTCGCCGGCCGCCGCCAGGTTTCGCCGGTAATGCCCATGCCAGCGCTCTGGCGTTTGAATTCTCCCACGGCAGCTAGCTGATCCTGGACAATTGCGGCTCAGCCGCGGCCGACCTAGCCGCCAGCAAGGCCCTGTTCCAGCAGGGCGTGGCTCAATCAGGCCCCAAAATCGACGCCGAAGACGTCGCCAGTTCACCATCTGCCGTTATGAGCCTTGCCGCCACTGATCAATTGCTGACCCTGACCACCGCCGGCTATGCTCGACGGTTTGGCATCGACCTCGAGCGCCTCATCACCCTGCTCTCGGGTAGCACGACGCTGATCGGCCAGGATCGGATGATTGCTCATGGAAATCCATCAGGCCTGCTGGCAATACGATTTCACCTCGCATCCGGCGTTCAGCTGCAGCGCAATTGCGGCGAGGGCATAGTCCGTCTGATGCTGCCTAATGGCGCAATCTAAAGCTTTCTCTGGGACAGCGCTGCCTTCCGCGAAGAAGAAAGCGTGCGCCAATCGGCCTTTGTTGGCCTGCACAAGACCCGGCAATTGGTGCTTGAAACCGATGTGATCGCCGGTAGCGAAGTCGCCTGGATCTATTACCCTCGAACAGCAATAGCCGGTTGGCGCAGGCCCGGCGTTCGTGCTAGCGAACGCCTAAATTCATTACAATAGGGCATACACCTCATGAGCAAGACGGTCAAGGTCGGTCGGGCGCTGCTTTCAGTATTCGACAAATCCAGCATAGTGGACTTTGCTAGCGGATTGCGCGCAGTAGGCGTTGAACTGGTTTCGACCGGCGGTACCCACAAGCTGATCAGCGACGCTGGCCTGCCCGTGCGCGAGATCGCCGACCTGACTGGTTTTCCTGAAATGATGGATGGAAGGGTCAAGACCTTGCACCCCAAAGTGCATGGCGGGTTGCTGGCCATGCGCGACAAGCCCGACCACGCCGCATCCATGGTCGAGCATGCCATCGACGCCATCGATCTGGTCGCGGTTACTCTCTACCCCTTCGAGCAGACCGTTGCCTCGGGCGCTAGCTACGACCAGATTATCGAAAATATCGATATTGGCGGCCCGGCCATGATCCGCTCGGCGGCTAAGAACCAAGCTTTTGTGACGGTCGTGGTTGATCCGGCCGACTATCCGGCTATCCTGGCGGCCATCGCAGAAACCGGCGGTGTCCCGTTCGCTATGCGTCAGAAACTGGCGGGCAAGGCCTATGCGCGCACTGCGGCCTATGACAGCGCCATTTCGACCTGGTTCGCCAAGACCATCGACTATCCCGAGATCCCCTATCGCAGCTTTGCCGGCACGCTACGCGAAGTCATGCGCTACGGCGAGAATCCCCATCAATGGGCTGCTTTCTACGCCAATGGCGACACCCGTCGGGGCGTGGCCACGGCCACCCAGGTCCAGGGCAAGACCCTAAGCTATAACAATATCAATGATATCGACGCGGCCTTTGAGCTGGTCAGCGAGTTCGACGCCGCTGAAGTAGCCGTAGTGGCAATCATCAAACATGCCAATCCCTGTGGCGTCGCCGTCGCCGGCAACCTGTTAACGGCCTATGCCAGCGCGCTGCGCACCGACCCGGTCTCTGCCTTTGGCGGCATTGTTGCCACCAATCGCGAAATCGACGCGGCCACCGCGACAGAAATCGTCAAGGTGTTTACCGAGGCAATCGTTGCGCCATCCGCGACCCTCGAAGCCCAGGACATTATCGCTACCAAGAAGAATCTGCGCCTGTTGCTGACCGGCGGTCTAGCTGATGCGAAGGCCGATGGCCTGATGGTCAAATCGGTTGCCGGCGGGCTGCTAGTCCAATCGCGTGACAATCGCAATGTCGACGATTGTGATCTCAGAATTGTGACCAAGCGAGCGCCCACCGCCGCTGAGATGGCTGATCTATGTCTGGCTGCCAAAGTTGCCAAGCACGTCAAGTCCAACGCCATTGTCTACGTCAAGGCCGGTGTCACGGTCGGCATCGGTGCCGGTCAGATGAGTCGCGTCGATTCTGCCCTCATCGCGCACCGCAAGTCGATCGATGCTGCTGAAGCCGCTGGCATCGATGGCGCTCTCACGGCCGGTTCAGTAGCTGCCTCGGATGCCTTCTTCCCGTTTGCCGACGGGCTTGAGGCGCTTGTCGCCGCTGGTGCTACCGCCGTCATCCAGCCGGGTGGCTCGATGCGTGACGACGAGGTGATCGCCGCTGCCGATGCCGCCGGCATCGCTATGGTGATGACCGGCATGCGCCACTTCCGCCACTAAAGTCCGGATCGAAACATTACTGGCTTGTAATTTACCATTGCAGCAGAAGATAATTCCTTCTTGGCAATGGCACGCCAGATTGGCGAGGTCGCGTTGTTGGCGCGGCCCAGAGGCAATGCATGCGGTTTTCTATTCCTTCCGATCTATCCGGTCTGCTCCACACCGGCTTGTGGCGGTTCATCGGCTCGCTAGGCATGCAAGCCAGAGTAGGGCGATGGCTGACATGAAGGCGTGAGCACATCGGTCGTACTGCGTGTAAATA
>JALBVE010000100.1 GCA_025050575.1 Candidatus Devosia symbiotica | reverse complement strand
TCGGATCTGTGTCCATTCTGGTCAATTCTGCCGGCATTGCCGGCGCCAATGCCAGCCTGGAGGATTACGATCTCGAAGAATGGCGGCGCGTGGTCGAGGTCAATCTCAACGGCACTTTCTACGTCAACAAGGCTGTGGTCACGTCGATGAAGGCCCACAATTACGGGCATATCGTCAATATCGCCTCGGTCGCCGGCAAGGAGGGTAATCCCAACCTGTCGGCCTATTAGGCTGCCAATGCCGGCGTTATCGGTCTCACTAAATCATTGGGCAAGGAACTGGCCAAGTTTGATATAGCGGTCAATGCCATTACGTCGGCCACCGCCAGGACCCGCATTCTTGACGCCCTGATCCCGAAATTCATCGACCTATATGCTGGTGCGTATCCCGCGCGGGCGCTTCCTGGAGGTCGAAGAAGCCGCCGCCATGGCGGCCTGGCTGGTCAGCCAGGACAACAGCTTCATCACCGCCAGCGTCTTTGACCTTTCGGGCAGTCGCGCCATCTATCAGGTCGGCGCGACAAACGCTCTGCCTGATCCCGCTAGACCTTCGCTACGGCAGACCGGATAGGGCCTTTGCCCTCGGTGAGTGAAAGCAACCGGAATAGACCATTCTGTTCACGTCTAAATCAAAAGTCCAAACCCCATCAAGGGAACCCGTGTCATTTCACGTCAGATGGCGCTCTTGGCGCAGTACACAGGGGCGGTGTCTCGCTGCCGGGAGGTTTGAGCCTATCAATAAAACGGAAAGCGTCTGTGTTGGTCTGTGACTGGTCAGCCTAGAGCAGCATTGTCATCACGGTCGCCGTGACCGCGACAATCGAGAGGGCAGCGATGCCGGCTGCCGCGAGCATGATCTGGCATGATGCAAGATGTTCGGCCTCGCGCGCGTGCCGTCGTGCACTAGCCAGACCGTCAGAAGCGCGATGGATTTCGAGATGCGTCATTTCCACGTCTCCTCAGCTTGCCGGTCCCCTACAGGATGGGTCGCCCGGGTCGTGGCCTTGCGCTATTCTCACCCGCTGCTGGCAGGGTAATCCCGCGCCGTCAAAGCGCGAATGCGATTCTGGCAACGCAACGATCAGTTCGCCAATCCAGTTGCCAACCTGCCGCAGTAGGCCGGGGCGTGTCTCGTTTTGGATGATGATATCGGTCGGTTGATCAGGCGAATGCGCGTTGTCTAGGTTTTGATGCGTCGTAGGAGGCCATCCTCAAGGTCCTGCCGTTTGCATCCTGTGATCATGCGCTCTGATCTGGTTAAGAACTCTTGCAGGTCCGCGTCTTTCCATCGATATGCTTGCTTTTGTGTCAACCCGTTCGGTGTGGGGCTGAGTCCGCCTCCCGCATCTACTTTCGTGGTCGTGCCAGCGGGCAGTCGAATCCCGTCCGCCATTCTGATTTAATGACCTCATGATGAATCAGTCGCCCATCGAAATCGCTCTCAGTCGCGCCATGATCCGCTGGTCTCTCACCAAGTCGACGCCAATTGCCGATAGTCCGGCCAGCGCGATCTTCAGGGTCGAACAGAATGGCCGCAACTTTGCCGCACTCAAGATTCTCAAACCATTGGCAGCCGAAGAGAAACGCCGCGGCGCGCAATTGATGAACTGGTATGGCGGTGTCGGCGCTGCCACGATTTTCGACATTCACGGCGACACCATTTTCATGGAATGGCTCGACGGTGGCACGCTGGGTGATGCCGTGCGGGCAGGGCACGATGATCAGGCCACCATTGCGCTATGCTCGCTTGTGGCCAGCCTGTATCGCCCCCGTCCTGATGCTCCCCAATCCCTGTCGCCGCTGCGCGAGCGCTTCCAGGCGCTATTTGACGCGGACGTGCGCAACTGGCCACATACTGCCCGCGACATGTATGCCCGTGCCTCAGGCATAGCGCTCAAGCTGTTTGACCGCCCCACGGCACAAATACCGCTGCATGGCGACCTGCATCACGACAACATCATGTCCTCTGATCGCGGCTGGCTGGCGATAGACCCCAAGGGGCTGCTGGGCGACCCGGCCTATGAATTGGCCAATGCGTTCATCAATCCCGCCGGCGCCCAGGAACGGATCAAGGACTCGCGCCGTATTGCGGCCATGGCAGACATGGTCGCCGAACGTCTCGGTCATAATCGCAAGCGGGTTCTGGGCTGGGCCTCGGCCCATGCAGCACTCTCGGCTTGCTGGTCAATCCGCAATGGCAATGCCATCACCTGGCAACTCACCATGCTGCCTTTGTTGCTCAGTGCCCACGATCAGGCTTAGCGCCAGGCAGCCAGGACCGCGCTAGCCATGATTAGTGCCACTCGAAGCCAGTTCGGCGCACTCAAGTCTTTCGCCCAGAAAGATAACGCCGAAAATGGCCACCACCACCACGCTGAGCTTGTCGGTCGGTGTCACCTGCACGGCTTGGCCAATTTTGAGGGCCCGGAAGTAGGCCAGCCAGGAGGTGTTCGTTGCCAATTCCGACAGCACCAGAAACAAATAGATCTTGCTCGAAATCGAGTTGAGCGGCTGAAACTGTCTGGTGGCGGCGACAATGCCAGCCAGCACCAGCAGGATCACACAGGTTCGCACCAGCGTGGCAAAGTCAGAATTGATGTTTTCGATACCGATTTGGCAAAGATCGCCGTCAGAGCGGCAAAGACGGCCGACAGCAGGGCGCCCAGCACTACCAGCCTTCCAGGACGATCTTCATGGACTGGCAGCGTCCCCTGCGCATTATCGCCTGACGTGATCCGCCCCTGTCGTTCCGGAAATCCAGCGTCGCGCCCGAATAGAGGCCGGCCGTGGTAAAGTCGCGCGTTTCAAAGGTGTCGTCGAACCGGCTGCGTTGCAGCGACGCCCTACCCTCAAAGGGATCTCGTCAGACAGAATATGCGTCAATCCCAGCTTCCCAATTGCCGAGATCTCGGTATAGGTCGGGCACAAGGTCCGTTCGACCGACACGACAGCCACCAGATCGGTGTCCGGCGTAAAAATGCTCGGCTTGGTAAAGATTCCGCCGAAGAAATAGTCGAACTGCGCCGTATCGATCGGATAGGCAATGCTCGCTACCCGCGCATCCAGATGCAGCCGCTCAGCCTGGCCGAACAGGTTGCGCCACAAATGGTAGCCCTTAAGCCCTAGACCATCCAGCGATGAATAATTGGCGCCCACGCCAAAGCGCGCGTCCGGCAGTTCCTGCACAACCAGACCTGATGGCGCCCGCTGCTTCCAACCGCGCCGCCCGGAATACTTCGAGCCGGTCCAGCCGCTTCTGTGCACGAGCCTAGTGTGTCTAGATCATATTCTTCCCCAACCTGCAGGCCAATCTGGCGCCGCACGAATTCGGGGTCCATTCGTTCGGTACC
>JALBVE010000010.1 GCA_025050575.1 Candidatus Devosia symbiotica | reverse complement strand
TAGTTATTATCAAGCGCGATTGCGCCGGTCGGCACAGGACAGGCGCTCCGCCGTTAGCGCGCTGTAATTGCCGTCCATGATCCAGGCATTGCTGGCTATCGCTTTGCGTTGCAGGGCGTGGAATTCTTCATCGCGGCCAAGATTTCTAGTCAGTATTGGGTCGATGGTGCAAGTTGGTCGAGATGGACTGCCGGGATGGCTAGTTTGCGCAACAACGCCTTGGCCAATGTCGATTTGACGACATTGGAGGGGCTGAAGATGACGATCTATTGCCCGAGCCTGTCAAGAGGTGGAAAATTCTGCATTTTCAGTTCTGATATGATTTAGAGGATCGGAGTGGAAAAGGAGAATGTGATGGAAGCGAAAATCTCCGCCGTGGCGGGGATCGGTATTTGACGGCTGTGGGTTGCACTATTCGGGCTGCTGGTTCTTGCCGGTGTAGGTTTCTTCGACCCAGAACTGGTCCCGGCGATCAAAGCCATTAAAGGGAGTCAGCGACGCCTGGGTATAGGCGCCCATCAAGCCGAATTCGATCCAGTCATCCTCATCGATATCGGCGGGCAGGGTGAATACCTGGGGGAGCACGTCATAGCTGTCGCAGGTGGGGCCCCAGATGGTGAAATCGGAGAATTGCTGTTCATTGTCGTGCATGCTGGCGCCGCGCCAGACGCGGACCGGTGGCGTGAAGTGCATGAACTTGACTTCCATCAGGCTGCCATAGGCGCCGTCATTGACATAGACCGACTTGCCGCCGCGCTGGTGCTTGACGCGCAGCAGCAGCGAGGTGGACGAAGTCACTAGCGCACGGCCGGGCTCGATGATCATTTCGGGCTTGCGCTTCTCGCCGAAATGGTCGCTAACGGCGGTCGCGATGGTCTCAAAATAATAGTCCATCGGCGGGGCTTCGCTGGTCGGGTAAGGGGCCGGATATCCGCCGCCAATATTGAGGCGCTTCAGCTCGATGCCGGATTCCTCGACGATGCGGGCGGCCGCGGCGATGTGGCGCTCATAGGCGTAGGCATCTTCGCACTGGCTGCCGACATGGAAGCACAGGCTGGGGGTATAGCCCAGCTGTTCGACCATGGTGACGATCTCGGCGGCGCCCTGTTCCATAACGCCGAACTTGATGCCGAAATCGTAGGATTTCAGCGCTTTGCCGGCCTTGAAGCGGGTGGTCACTTCTACGTCGCAGGTGGGCGAGACCACTGCAGCGAGCTGATCGAGCTGTTGCGGATGATCGATGGTGAAGGAGCGGATCCCGAACTCTTCATAGGCGCGGACAATCTCACGCTTGTTCTTGATAGGGTTATTGTAGTGCATCACCGCGCCGGGAGCATTGTCGCGCACCAATTCCATCTCGGTATTAGAGGCCACGTCGAAGGCCTTTAAACCTTCGCGATGCAGCTGGGCGATAATGTGCGGCGATGGGTTGCACTTGACCGCGTAGGTCAGCAGCCCGTCAAAATCCTTTTTGAAGACCTTTGTGGTTCTGTGTAGCTCACGTTCGGAGAACAGGAAAGCCGGAAAATCCGGGGCTTCGGCCGCGATCAGCGCGGAGGTGTTCGGATAAACGTGGTTCGGCTCGGTGGTCATAGACGACTGGCCTTTCGGGGCTCGGTGATGCTTGAAAACGAGCGCTGCATATAGGGCCGAGAGGAGGCTCACGCAAACGTTTATTTGGCCGGAAAATGCGTCATTGGTGTGACGTCATTTTGATGCCCGATTCCGGGCGTTTGCCTGTCTGGCGTGCCAGACAGGATGGCGTGTCAGCACTATGGTCTGAGGTTGGTTCGATGTCGATGCGTACGCTGTTTGTCGCCGCTGCGGCGATTATGATTCTGGCGATTGGCGGCACACTGGCCTTTGCGCCCTGGAATGCACCGAGCATTGCCCAGACCGGTGTGGGCGAAGCCCTCGTCACTCCAGCCAGCGTCGCGCCGGCAAGCGTCGCGGCGCTGGCCACCGAGATCCGGGCCGTGCCCGCCAGCGATAGCGCGGTCAAGCTAAGCTTTGCGACGGTAGTCAAGGCAGTGTCTCCATCAGTGGTCAATGTCTATGCCACGCGGATCAAGCAACAGGCGGTATCACCTTTCGCCAATGATCCGTTCTTCTCGCGCTTTTTCGGACGAGAGCAGTTTCAGAGCCGTTCGCGCCAGTCGCAGTCCCTGGGGTCGGGTGTCATTGTCGAAAAGAGCGGAGTGATCCTGACCAATCGTCATGTCATTGAAGGGGCAACCGACGTGCGTATCACCCTGTCGGATGGCCGCGAATTCGCCGTGGACATCGTTATTGAGGATGCCCAGACCGACCTGGCGGTGCTGCGGATGCGTGATCCGGGCGATGCGGTGTTCCCGGCAATCATTTTTGCCAATTCGGACAGTCTGGAGGTTGGCGATCTGGTGCTGGCGATCGGCAATCCGTTCGGGGTTGGCCAGACGGTGACCAGCGGCATTGTCTCGGCGCTAGCCCGCACCGGCGTCGAGCGTTCCGATTATGAATTCTTCATCCAGACAGATGCCGCGATCAATCCGGGTAATTCGGGCGGCGCGCTGGTCGATATAGATGGCCATCTGGTGGGCATCAATACGGCGATCTATTCGCAGAGCGGTGGCTCGGTCGGTATTGGCTTTGCTATCCCGGCCAATATGGCACATTTGGTCGCCGATGCTGGGATTGCCGGCGAGCAGATCGTCCGGCCCTGGTTCGGTGCCAAGCTGCAGGCAATCAATGCTGATATCGCCGCAAGTATGGACATGGCAGCGCCACACGGCGTCCTGATTACCGAGGTTGCACCCGACGGCCCCGCAGCTCGAGCTGGCTTTGCCTCAGGCGATGTGATCCTGGAAGTGGACGGCGCTGCCGTGGATGATCCGAGCGCGTTCAACTTTCGGCTGGCCACTAAGCCGATCGGGCAGTCTACCCGGATTGAACGTCTGCGCGGCGGCGCTGCAGTCGAGGTGGATTTCAAGGTGGAAGCAGCGCCTGTCGCTGATAACAGCATGTTGGCGACGATTAGCGGCGGGTCGCGCTTTGCCGGCACCAGCGTCCACCAGATCGACACCGCGCTCGCCGAGATCAAGGGTCTGCCCTACAACACTAAGGGGGTCATTATCACCGGCGTCGAGCCGGGGTCGCCGGCCGAACGGATGGGTCTGAAGGTCGATGACGTCATTGTTTCGCTCAATGATGTTCCGATGGATACCGCGCAGGCCTTTGCCCAGACTGCATCCCAGCGTACCCGGACCTGGCAGATCATTCTGCAGCGCGACGGGCAGGTGACACGCAGCTACGTCAGCGGTTAGTTACGGATTGCAAGGCGGTCCGGCTGCCCTTATCGGCTCCTCCAGAGCCACAACGCCAAGGCGTGGCTGAGGATGAGTTCAGCCACCAGTAAGAGTAAGACCTTCATGCTCAGGATTGTCTTCAAGGTCGCCCCAAACTAGGCGCATAAGCCCGTCGACCACGATCAGGCCGCATAGCGCGATCAGGGTAGTGCACAGACGGTCCAGCGCTGCGGCGCTGGCAAGAAAGAGCAATCCGACGCCAAGCCAGACACCGCCGACAAATCGGGCGTGGCTATTCTGAATGTTGAGGTGGGCTGCATCGGTAACGTCGATGAAATCGGTGATCTCCTGCCAGCCTAGCGTCCGCATGCCGCTCAGACCCAGATCTCGGCCGAGAAAGGTAATGCCTGCGCTAGTAAGGGCGAGGACGATACGCAAGATTATACGGCGCTATCCTTGCCCAGGCTGCCGACCTTGACGCCGCCAGTATATTCGGCCGGAACCTGCATGAGAAATGAGTCGCCCAGCGGCGCCAGGACCTGTTTATAAAATGCCCGGGAACGGTCAAAGTCAGCGACGATAATGCTTAGATGATCGATCATGGTAGTCTCTCTCCGAGACGGTAATGCCGCCTTATTCTGACGGCTAGAGACAGAAGATGTCAGTAAGCGATTTATCATCGAGGGGGTGCGGTCGGCCGACAATGCTGGGTCTGATCGAGCTGGATATGCATAAGCCGAGGTGATGTGGTCTTGCTCGCGAACGTCGACTGTCCTAGGCAAGGGAAACGCCCTCCAAATGATGATCCGGCATGTCTGGCCTGTTTGCAGTTGATCCCCAAAGCGTCGTTGACAGCGACACCGCCCGCCCGCTAGCAGACCAGCTGCGGCCGCGCTCGCTTGATCAGGTGATCGGGCAGTCGCATTTGCTGGGTCCCAGCGGCACACTGCGACGTATGATCGCTTCGGGCCGCCTGGGCTCGCTGATCTTGTGGGGACCGCCAGGGACCGGCAAGACCACTGTCGCGCGGCTGCTGGCCAGCCAAATCAGCTACAATTTCGAGCAGATTTCGGCGGTGTTTTCTGGCGTTGCCGATCTCAAAAAGATATTCGAGAAGGCGCGCTTTGAGCGGATGAGCGGGCACAAGACATTGCTGTTTATCGATGAAATCCATCGTTTCAACCGGGCCCAGCAGGACGGCTTTTTGCCGGTGATGGAAGACGGCACGGTGGTACTGGTGGGCGCGACCACAGAAAATCCGTCCTTTGAGCTCAACGCGGCTTTGCTGTCACGCAGCCAGATGTTGCGGTTTGAATCCCTGTCGGCAGAGGATCTCGAAAATCTTGTCGGTCGCGCCGAAGCGCTGACGGGGGCGACACTGCCGCTGGAGCCTGAGGCGCGGCAGACCTTGCTGGCATTGGCTGGTGGCGACGGACGGGCGCTGTTGGGGCTTGTGGACGAGGTTTTAGCGTCCACCAAGCAGGGCAGGACGCTCGATGCGGCCGGTTTGCTGAGCGTGGTGCAGCGCCGGGCGCCAATCTATGACAAGGCGCAAGGTGGGCACTACAATCTGATTTCGGCGCTGCACAAGACTATCCGCGGTTCGGACCCCGACGCGGCGCTCTATTATTTCGCCCATATGCTCGACGCCGGCGAGGATCCGCTGTTTCTGGCACGGCGGCTGATCCGCATGGCCGTGGAGGATATCGGACTGGCTGATCCGCAGGCCCTGCTGCAGGCGGTCGCGGCGCGCGATGCCTTCCAGATGCTCGGATCGCCCGAGGGCGAGCTCGCCCTGGCGCAGACCGTGATCTATCTGGCACTCGCGCCCAAATCGAACGCGGTCTATACTGCTTTCAAGGCGGCCAGTGCCGTGGCCAAGTCGACCGGCTCGCCGATGCCGCCCACGATCATTCTCAACGCCCCGACCAAGCTGATGAAGGGCTCGGGCTATGGCGATGGCTATGTCTATGATCACGACACGCCCGAAGGGTTTTCCGGGCAGCAATATTTTCCCGAAGCTATTGGCCGGCAGAAATTCTATGAACCGGTCAAGCGCGGTGCCGAGCGGGACTATCGCAAGCGGCTCGATTATTTCGAACGGCTGCGGGAGGCAAAGGACGACAAGGAGCGCTAGCTAGCGCTCCTTCCGGTCTCCCGCACGTCCTGCCTTGAAGCCTTGATCATAGAGAGCACTGACCCAAGCGGGGTCTGCGAAGAATCCGTTAGCTTCGGGGAAGCCGACTGGCATCAATGTTAGCCAGAACAACAGCCCTATAATTGCGTGTAGCACTGGCGATCTCGGCGATATTGCTGCGGCCCAGATAATTTGAGTAGCGTCGGGGCAGATCTCTCCAGCAAGGACAAGCCGGACGGGTTGATGGCAGCAGGACCAGCATCTGTGACGCCGTTATAAATCACGTAGAGCTTTTGAACGCCGCGGCGGTTCTTGACGAACGCCTCATAGCCGCCGGGCATGAGAATGACCTATTCGGTGACGCCGCCATCAACGTGCAATTCGCTGTAGCGGTGTCCATTGCGTCGACGTCAATCAATACGGGCTGGAAAATGTCCGGCATGGCCGCATGATGCCAGAATGATCTCATGCACCAGTTCAAGTTTGTGTGGCAAGTTTCTGACGGCAATCGCGCCAATGTCCTAGATTACGGGGCGCTGTCATAGACACGTCGGCCCTTCCTGCGGGTTTCGCCGATGGCTGAGAGGACATTGTCATCAATGACGCTGCAGAGTGGAGCTGATTGCCTGGCATTGCTGGTCATCGAGGATCCGCCGAGGGCCACTGACAGCAGACCACCCGACGATTTGGGCGTTTTCACCAGCATGGCCATGGCCTGATGCAGCCTTTCGTCATAAGCTGATTCCAGGAAGGCGAGTGGCGCGATGATGGCACCGACGCTGATGCCGGTGACAACCTCGAACTCGGGGCGATTGCCACGCGCGCTCCAGCCTGCCAGAAAGCCAACGCCGTAGGGCCATTGCTGCCGCCGCTCAAAAGGGCGAGATAGTCCATATCGCCATCGGAGCCGGGACAATAGCGGCCTGGATTTTTGCCAGTTCGCCGTCCTCGCCCCAATAGCGCAGCCTTTGATCTGTCTGAATGGTCGCGTTGTCCGCCAGATGCAGTGGTGCCGGGTTGCGGGGGGGGTAGAGTCGAACAGGCTGTCAAAACGAGCAGGGCTATGGCAACAAGGCCGAAACGGAGCGCAGCAGGGGTGTTGGTGTCGCGGCTTCGCACGGGCACAGCTTCTCTGATTTTTCTCGATCAGCAAGTGGTCGCATAATTGTGTATTCAAAATCTTACAGAGGGCGAGTGTGAAATAGTTCAGGGATTTGTCTTAGTTGGTGCCAACGGTGCCATTGGCGCCATAGCCCGCTGTGGTAGCGGCATTTTAATTGGCCGGCTCTTGCCGATGACCTTCTCCCTGCGAACCCTGCTGATCAACATCGCCGGATCGGTTTCTATGGCGGTTTTCATCGGGTTAATGGCGCGCTATCTGCCGCAGCAGCAGGTCGATCTCCGGCTGTTTATGGCTGTCGGCGTGCTTGGCGATTTCACCACTTTTTCCTCATTCTCGCTCGATGCCATCGTGCTGATTGAACGTGGCGCGCTGCTGTAGTCTGGCTTGTATGTGCTGATGTCGGTTGTGGTTTGCCTTGTAGGGCTCTATTTTGGGCTTTTAATGACTCGAGGCGTGGCGTGAGTAACGTTCAACAACGACAGGTAGAAGGCGACGAAGACGGCATGCGTCTGGATCGCTGGTTTGCCCAGCATTTCCCCCAGCTGGGCTTTAGTCGCCTGCAGAAGCTAATCCGTAATGGTGAAATCAAGGTCGACAAGGCCAAGGTGACCACCAGTACGCGCCTGTCGCCGGGCCAGACTGTCCGCATTCCGCCGATTGACGATCCGGGCGTAGTCAAGTCGGTCAAGGTCAGCGAAGACGATGCTCAGTTCATCCGTGACATGATCATGTACGAGGATGACGACTTTTACGTGCTCAACAAGCCAAACGGTCTGGCGGTGCAGGGCGGCACAGGCATGAAGCGCCATCTCGATAGTATGCTCAAGAGCCTACCCAACAAAAAGGGCGAGCCGCCGCGACTGGTGCATCGCCTCGACCGCGATACCTCTGGCTGCCTGATTGTGGCCAAGACCAAGAGCGCAGCGAGCCGTTTCGGCGAAGTGTTCCGCTCGCATTCGGCCCGCAAGATCTATTGGGCTGTCGTGGCGGGCAATCCACATCCACAGCAGGGCAAGATCTCGTGCTTTCTGGCGCGGCAGTCCACCGATGATAGCGAGCAGATGGCAGTGGTCAAGAACGGCACGCCAGGCGCGCAGCATTCGATGAGCTATTATTCGACCACCGATACGGCGAGCCGGCGCTTCGCCTGGGTGACGCTGAAGCCGGTCACCGGGCGTACGCATCAGCTGCGGGTGCACATGGCGCAATTGGGGACCCCAATCATTGGCGATCCGCGCTATTTCAACATCGAAAACTGGCAGGGTGCGCCAGGCCTGAGTTACGGCCTGCACCTGCATGCGCGGCGGATTGCCATTCCGCTGCACAATGGCGATCGCCTGGATATCTCGGCGCCGCTGCCGCCGCATATGCGGCACAGTTTTGAGACGCTGGGCTTTGACCCTGACCGCTATGACGACAGTGGCGATCCCGAGGACGGCGTATGATCCTGGTTATCTTCGACATGGACGGGACCCTGATCGATACTCAGGCGCTGATTACCGAGCACATGGCCATGACGTTTCATGGCCTCGGCCTTGAGGTCCCGTCGCCGGAGACGTCACGCCGGGTGATCGGCCTGTCACTGCCCGAGGCCATGGCGCAGCTGTCTGAGACTGATGATGACGTTCTGATCGGCGCGCTGGTAGAGGCCTATCGTGCCCATTACCGCGCCGGACTGATAACCGATGGGTCACGCGAAGGGCCGTTCCCGGGAGCGCTGGAGGCCGTGCAGCGGCTCAATGAGCGTGATGACGTTCTATTGGGCATTGCCACGGGCAATGGGCTCGCCGGCGTCCACCGCATTCTGGCGCTGCATGGTGTGGCAAATTACTTCTCCACCTTGCAGACCCCTGATCACAACCCATCTAAGCCGCATCCCAGCATGGTGAAAACGGCTATGCGCGAAACGGGCGTTGGTCCAGAACGGACTATCATGATTGGCGATACGACATTCGATATCGAAATGGGCGTGGCCGCTGGCTGCAAGACTATTGGTGTCACTTGGGGCTATCACGAACCACGCGAGCTGATTGCGGCGGGTGCTAGCGCCATGATCGATCGCTATGATCAACTCGACGGCGCGCTCCGTCAACTGGTGGAGCAAACCCATGCGTGATCAGCTCGAAGACATTCAGAAACACCTCGATGACGGCTATAGCCGGGCGCAGCATTTGAACCGGGTTGAATTGCCCAAGCGGTTCTATAGGGACGTGGCGGCCGAGCCGGTCGAGGGCGGCTTCATGGTGACGCTGGATGGCCGTCAGGTCCGCACACCGGGATTGAAGGTTCCGGTGACCGTGCCGGCTGAGCCCATTGCCGCGGCAATGGCTGCAGAATGGGCCGCTCAGGGTGAGTTTATCAATCCGGGCACGATGCCCACGGTACGGCTGATCAATTCGGCGGTTGAGAGCGGCGAGGCAAACATTTCGGCGTTCCGCGACGAGATCATCAAATTCGCCAGCGGCGATCTGCTGCTTTATCGCGCCGAGAGCCCGCAGCCATTAGTGGCGGCGCAGGAACAGCATTGGGACCGAGCACTGGTCGGTATCGCCCGGCATTTCGGCGTCAGCTTTCAGCCTACCTTCGCCATTCAGCATCAACCGCAGCCACAGGCGACGCTAGATCGGCTCGCTGCTGCGTTGGAGCCTGAACATCTGATCACGCTAACCGCCATGGTCTCAATGATCGGACTGACCGGTTCTGGCCTGCTGACGCTGGGCTATTGGCATAAGGTGCTGCTGGCCGAGGACGTCTGGGTGGCCGCCCATGTCGATGAGGATTACCAGATCACCCAATGGGGCGAGGACGAAGAGGCCATTGCTCGCCAGGCCATGCGCCGCGTCGAGTTCGACACGGCAGTGGCGGTGCTGGAGGCGATGCGGGATTAGGTTGCCCCGGTCCCCATGATTACTCGCTCGGTGGCCTCGAGTGCGATTTCATTGAGCGGGACCGTCACGAAATCGCGCTCGCGGGTATGGGGATAGGGCAGAGTGAGGCGGTCGGTTTTCATCTGCATGCGTTCATAGGCGATGATGTCGATATCGATCAGGCGCAAGCCCCAGACTTTCTTGCGGACGCGGCCCATTGTCAGTTCGCTGCCCAGCAGAACATCGAGCAGATCGGTCGGCAATGCGCTTCACGGCCTGGGCAAGCTGGCCGCTGGCGATGCAGCTGAATGGTAACTTCGCCGCACACCATGGCTATAGTGGCTTCGGGCTTGCGCAGGCGGATGACAATCCAGCTAACGCTTGGAAATGTCGCAAAAAGATCGTCGACTATGTTCTGTGCGACGGCCTTAAGAAATTTTATCCGCCAGGTCTCGAAGGCGGTTTTGACCGCATCATAGATATTGGCATAGGAAATGCTGGCGCTGAGCTGGTCAGAGATTGGGACCGTGCTCAGATCGATACCGAGTCCAAGGTCGATGAAGAATCGCTAGCTGAGCTTTTCTTCCTCAGCGAAGACGTCGTGATAGCTATAAAGCCTAGCTCTTTCAGGATGATACGGTCGTCCGTGTATGGTTCAGCCCTCGCGGTTATCCCAAGTCTGCGGGCAGACTATACAGCGTTGCCTGGGTGACGCGAAGAATATCGCGATTGGCTTTGACATCATGTACTCGGAAGATATGGCCGCCAATTGAGATAGCCCAGAACATTGGTTGCGATGGTTCCGGCTAGGCGCTTGCTGGCTGGCACATCGAGCAGTTTGCCAATCATTGATTTGCGCGACGCGCCCACCATAATTGGAAATTTGCCTTGCTGAGGATCGGATCCTGAATAGGCTTGGCGCAGATCGTGCAGGATAGTGTAGTTTTCGATAATTGATTTGGCAAAACCGAAGCCTGGATCAAGAGTGAGCTGGTTGTCGCTAATACCGACCTGATGGGTCCGTGTCAGGGTGGCGTCGAAATAGCGGTGTATGGACACCAGCAGGGGGAGGCGGCGCCGTCACGCGCCTTGTCCCAATGCATGGCGATGGCCGGCACACCATAGAGCGCAGCCACCTCGGCCATTTCCGACGCGCCTTGCAAGCCGTGCATATCATTGATAATGTATAGGCATTGGCCTGAATGGCCTGATCGGCGACCAGCGGCTTGTAGGTGTCGATCGAGATAGAAGCGGTGATGCCCTCGGCAATCAGTGCATCGATGAAGCACCCGGTCGAGTTCTTCCTGCACATGCATCAGTTCGGCGCCGGGGCGCGTGCTTTCGTTGCCAATATCTATGATATTGGCGCCTTCGGTCAGCATCCGGCGGGCGTGGGTGAGAGTGTCTTCGACCAGGTTATGATGCCCGCCGTAGGAAAAGTTGTCGAGAGTGACGTTGAGAATGCCCATCGCTACGCGGTCTAGCCTAGATGCAGGGGCGTGCGTTTCGGCAGGGCAATGGCGTGGGTGGAATGCATGGGCGCCGTCTTAAAGAATGGCCAGACCAGCATTAGCATGGGCATGGCCACCAGCACCACGATGATCGACAGCGGCAGACCTAGGCGCCAATATTTGCCGAATTTATAGCCGCTTGGCCCCATCACCAGCGTGTTGCATTAATGGATGGCCGATGGGGAGGGTGAGGAAGTCGCAGCCGGCGCCGATAGTCACTGCGAGCAAGAAAGCTTCGGGGCGGTACCCCGTCCCGGTGGCGAAGCTGGCGGCAATCGGGGCCATCACTAACACGGTAGCGGCATTGTTGAGGAAGGGAGTAACGGCCATAGCGGCCACCATGATCAGGGCCAGTACCCCCAGCCGAGCTGGATGCTAGCCGTTATGGAGAATTAGCTGGCGATGATTTCGGTGCCATCGGTAGTGCGCAGCAAGTCCGCGATCGGCGTCAGACGGGTTAGCATGATCAGGATGGGCGCGTCGAGCTTGGAATAGACATCGCGCAGCGGAATGGCCCGGCTGACCACCATGGCGACCGCTGCAGAAAAAAGGCCGTGGCCACCGGCACCAGGCCCAGGGCGATAGCGCCCATGGCGATGGCGAGGAACGCCAGCGGCAGTAGGCCATTGCCTACGCTGCGCAGGCGCAGGCCGCGTTCGACTAGTGGCAGGCAATCTCATTTGCGCAGTAGTTCGGGGAGACGTTTGATATGGCCTTGAATCAGAATCATATTCCATTCTGGAATCGGATATGGCCCAGGCGCTCGGTGAAGCGTTGGCTGCGCCGGCTGACCGCGAGTAGATTGAGCTCAGTACGGTCGAACAGGGTCAGTTCCTGGATCGTCGCATCGATCAGTCCCGAGCTTTCGCCAATCACCGCTTCGATGACACCAAAGTCAGCGGCGTCCTTGGTGGCGGCGCCACGACGTTCGGAAAACATCATGCCGGACTGGTTGACCATCTTGTCGAGCGCTTCAGGTTTGCCGGCGATCAACAGGATATTGCTGGCGCGCAGTTTGTCATCGGGCAAGGGCGTCCGCACGCCTGGACAATGCGGGCCACTATGCCTCGGCCATCGGTCAGCGCCTAGATCTCGCCGATCGTGCAGCCAATAGCCGAAGAATCGTCGGTGACGCGCGCCTCGGTGGTGTAATTCTTGATCTCGATCGCACTGTCCATGTCCTGGACCTCGCGCTTGCGCTCGGGCAGCGGCTTGTAGAACAGAGATAGAAAGATCTCCCGACCATCGTCAGGGCCAGACCGACGGGGGCGTAGTCGAACATGGTAAAAGGCATACCGGTTCGCTTCATACGGACGCGCGACACGATGATATTGGGGAGTGTTCTAATCTGCGTCATCAGGCCGCTCAGCAGTGAGGCGAAGGATATTGGCATCAGGAACAGCGAGGGGGAAACGCACCGATCGGTGCGCCATCTGGAAGGCAATGGAGATCATGATGGCTAGCGTCCCGATATTCTTGACGAAGGCGCTCAGTACCGCGACCACAGCGACCAGCAGAATCAATTGAGCCCGCGGTCCCGATATATTCGGGGCAAAGCGGCGTACGGCCACTTCCATGATATCGGATCGCGATACGGCGGCGCTGATCACCAGAGCGCTGCCAACAATGATGACGATCTCGTCGGAGAAGCCGGAAAATGCCTTGGCGGGTGAAACGATTTCCATGGCCATCGCGGCGAGCAGGACCATCGCATCATAGCGCCAATCAGCAGGAAGGCCAAGGATTGCTGAACTGTCATTGCCGTTCCATAGCAGCCCGCAGGCTTTGCAACTCAACCCAGACCGGTCGCCTAGACAAGCAATAAATCCAACACCGGATACTATAAACGGTGGGACAGCAGTCGACATGTTGGGAGATGGAAGCGAAATGCAGGCAAAGCAGCTCTTCACCACGCTAGAGCTCCTACGCAGGGAGTAGCTCAGCAAGATCTTGCCGCACGAGCACGTATTTGTGGATCTGCGGAGACCTGATCAACCAAGCTATGGCGTTGCCGATGTCGCCGACAGTTAGGATACGCTCGAAGCCTGGATACACAGTTAACTGACCGAGGGCATTGGCGATATAGGGTAAGGCCGCCTGGATCAAGGTCAGCGCCGGCGATGATGGGATTCCCCACTCAAGACCAAAATCCTGCGGGCGGCCAGGCGCTGCAATGCGGTGATTGGCTCGCATACCATCAAGGGGCGCGTGATGATGGATCAGCTCGATATCATCGAGGCCAAGGCCATGCCGCTAACAGATTCATTTCCATCCATATCTAGGCCAAGCCAGATTTCGAGATGCACAAGGCGGTGGCGGCGCGCGGGGGGCGTGGATTGAATACGACAATATCGGCTGGGTTCCCGACGAGGAGATGGTGCCGCTGATCCTATGGGTGCTCGAAGCGGGGCTAGGCGGCCAATTGCTGCTCAGTCATGACATGGGCTGGTTCGACCCGGCCAAACCCGGCGGTGGTGAGCCCAGGCTCTATACCCATCTGGTCGACAGCATCTTGCCCAAATTGCGCGCGGCCGAGGTCGATGAGGCCACGATCGTGCAACTGACTGAAATCAATCCGTTCGAGGCCTTTGTACGGTAGAGGCGATGTCGCCATTCTCACCGGACCCTCACTTCCCCTCCTGATAAGGAGGCCGGGAGGGAGTGTTATCGCCCACGTGACGTCGGATCTAGCGGAACGCGGCTCTGGTACGCCGTCGGCGTCGCGCCCTTGAGGGCTTTGAACTGCTGGTTGAAATTGGCCAGCGAGTCATAGCCGACCGCGCCCGGGACCTGGCTGACCGGCATGGGACCGGACGACAGTAATGCATAGGCGTGGCCGACGCGCAGTCAGATCAGATACTGGCTGACGGTTTGGCAGGTGTGGCGCAGAAAGGTGCAGTGCAGACCCGATGGGCTGAGGGTGGCGATGTCGGCTAGTTGGGTAATGGTGACCGATTCCGCGAAATGATCGTGAATATGGCTGAGAACCCGGTCGATCTGCCTGCGATCTGTGGCGGCGGGCGCCAGTTCCGGGGCTGCGGCCGACAATGGCATGGCCGCGCGATCTTCGGCCAATAAGGTGAGCAGCCGAACTAGGTTGAGGAAACGATCAACGACCGGCTGGGTGAACAGGGTCTGCACCAGTGGGCGGGCCTGTGCGGCAATGGCCGGAGAAAAATGCAGGCCGGTCGGGGCGCGGGCCGGCATGGCGGCGACGCCAGCCACCTCGGTATTGGCCTTCAGCCTCTCAGCCTATTCGGGCAGGAGCCATATGACTAGGGCGGTGTAGGGCTAGTCGGAATCGGCCCGGGTCAGTGAATGCCAGGTGTGCAGCAGATAGGGGGGCCGATCAATACCAGATCGCTATCGTCATAGCGGCCAATATGGTCACCGATAAAGCGCTGGCCCTGCGAGTTCAGCGTCAAGGTCAGTTCAAACTCGGGATGGTAGTGCTACTGGAAGGGAGTGCCATCATTCAGCCGGCGGTTCAGTGTTGCTCAGGAAGCGCCGTCATCGGCAGTGATATGTTCCAGATAGGGCTTCATATGGCGTATCACGCCTCCAATAGGCTACAATAGTATTAGTATTGGCCAACTCCTGGCAAGCCAGGCGAGCCTGCTGCCGCTAGCCTTGTCTCATAAGCCAGACCCAGAAGGGGACAGAACAATGGGAGACAGACATGTAAGCAGCCACAACCAAGCGCGACAGCCATCCCGCCACGCAGATAGTAACGACCCAGCTCAAGGATATCGTCAAGACGCTGCCGCTGCGGGTATTTAGCCTAGCGGACTGGCAGCATTGGGTGATCAAGGGCTATATGATTGTGCGCAATGCGATTCCGTTGGAAAATGTCGAGCGGCTCAAGGCATTGCTGTGGGAGTTTGAAGAAAAGAATCCGGCAGATACGAGCACCTGGTACGCGCCGCAGCGCCGCGACCACATCATGAAGGAGCTTAACGGCATCGGCATAGTCGAGATCTACAATCACCAATTGCTGCGGGGTAACCGGATGGAACAGAGGATCTATGACGCCTTCCTCGACATCTTGCGCATGGAAGAACTTTGGATCAGCATTGACCGAGCCAATCTCAACGTACCCAAAAAGGTCAAGGGCAATCCCAATGACCTCATTTACTAGGACAGCGACACCTCGCTTGATCCGTTGCCGATCGGCGTGCAGGGCGTGCTTATCCTGATCAGGCAGGATAGCCATGTTGGCGGCTTTCAGTGCATTGCTGAGCTGTTCTACAATTTCGATGAATGAGTGAAGACCCAGCCGACCGATCGCGATCCAATGCACCCGGACACAACTGGACTGACCATCACCAATATCGAGATGGAGTCAGGCGATCTGATGATCTTCAACACGCTGCTGGCCCATGGCGTACGGCCTAACCATTCCGATGGCCGAGTGCGGATGGCGCAATATATCTCGATGTTTCCCGCCGACGAGGCCAATACAGCCGAGCGAGACGAGCGTGTTCGGTTGTGGCGCGAGCTTGATCACCCTCAGCGCGACGCCTTTCCTGGCGATTCGCGCGACTGGGAAAAGAAGAACGCCAAACCTGCCGAGTTGACGCCGCTAAGGCATTGAAATTGAGTCTAGTTCAGCGTCGCAACCGGCGTGGCAAAGAGGTCGTATTCTTCGCTGTCGGTGACCAGTACGTCAACCAGGTCGCCTGGCTTGATATTGGTAGCATTGGCAACGATGACCTGGCCGTCGATCTCGGGCGCGTCCCATCTGGAGTGCGCAATGGCCTTGCTCTGCTCAGGCTGAACGGCATCGACCAATACCTGAATAGTGCGACCGACCTTCTTGGCCAGCTGACCAGTGGAGACGTTCTGCGCCACTTCCATCAGGCGCTCGAAGCGGTCCTGCATGACGTCGTCGGGCACGATGCCCTCCAGTTCATTGGCAGGGGCGCCGGTGACGGGCTCATATTTGAAGCAGCCGACGCGGTCGATTTCGGCTTCCTCGATGAAATCGAGCATCATCTCGAAATCTTCTTCGGTCTCGCCGGGGAAGCCAACGATAAAGTTCGAGCGCACGGTCAGGTCCGGAACCTGCTCGCGCCACTTGAGAATGCGGTTGAGTGTCCTGTCCTGATGGGCCGGCCGGCGCATGGCCTTGAGCACCTTGGGCGAGGCGTGCTGGAACGGAATATCGAGATAGGGCAACACTAGGCCTTCGGCTATCAGCTCCATGATCGAATCCACATGCGGGTAGGGGTAGACATAGTGCAGGCGTACCCAGGCGCCCAGCTGCCCCAGTTCCTTGGCTAGGTCGTAGAATTTGGCCTTGACCGGCCGGCCGCGATAGTTGGACTCGGCATATTTTATGTCGACGCCATAGGCGCTGGTGTCCTGGCTGATCACCAGCAGTTCCTTGACGCCATTACGCACCAGATCTTCGGCTTCGCCTAGAATGCCGGCAGCCGCCCGGCTGGCCAGATCGCCACGGATCTGCGGGATGATGCAAAACGAGCAGCGATTATTGCAGCCTTCGGAAATCTTGAGATAGGCGTAGTGACGCGGGGTGAGCTTGAGGCCCTGCTCGGGTACCAGGTCGACAAAGCGATTGGGCACAGGCGGCAGATGCTCAAGCACGGCATTGACCACGTTCTCGTATTGGTGCGGGCCCGAGATGGCCAGCACGGACGGATGGGTCTTTCGGATCAGCTCTGCCTCAATGCCCAGACAGCCGGTGACGATGACGCGGCCGTTCTCATTGAGGGCTTCGCCGATTGTTTCCAGCGATTCCTGCTTGGCGCTGTCGAGGAAACCGCAGGTATTGACCAGGACGATGTCGGCCCCGGCATAGTCGCGGCTGAAGGCATAGCCTTGCGCGCGCAGCGCGGACATGATGCGTTCGCTGTCGACAAGAGCTTTTGGGCAGCCGAGGCTGACGAGGCCGATTTTGGGCGCTTGGCTCATGTGAGCTTCATTGTTCCGATATGGGAAAGGATTGGGCGCATCATACAGAGAATTTGATGGTTACGCAATGTGACCGCCTATGAGCCGGCGCGGGGCTGATGTGCGATGACAGCGCGACGATCATACACGATACGTCGAACAGAGCATCCCGATTTAAGGATATTTTGGAGACGGCGCTCGCCGTGTAGACAGGCCAGCTACCGCGTCAAATGGTTTTGGCAAGGTTTATCGATCCTCTCTAAGGAACACTGCATGTTTGAACGTCTCTCCACCCATGCGCCCAAGGCCTTAGCTGTGCTGCGGATTGTTGCTGGCCTGCTGTTCGTGCTGCATGACACCCAGAAGGTTCTTGGCTTTCCTGCTACCGAGATGTCGCCACGTTGGCTTCTTTAACCCGTCCGGCGGCATTGCCCGCATCGGGCATATGGCTGTCGCCTATTGGATGGTGCACGCATCCAACAGCCTATATCCCACCAACAATTTTGGCGATGCCGCCATCCTGTTCTGCTTTTTATTCCTGTATCTGGTGTTTGCCGATCCGGGCGTCTGGAGCGTCAACAAGCAGTAAACTTGCGGTACTGAATCATGAAGGCCGCACAGAGAGTTGTCTGGGCGACCTTTTTTGTCAGGTCATATTCTTGCTCGGCGGAGTCTGCTTGGTGGTCGGTGTCGGGCTGGGCTTTGCACTGACAAGTGGCGCTGGTTCGGTGGCGGGGGTGATATATTCGTCTGCCTCGGCATAGTTGGCGTCTTCGCCTTCCTCAGCCAAGTCCCGAATAGCGTCGCGCACTTCGTTGATCAGCGAGGACGAGTAGCGCGAGCGATTGACCGTTTCGCCGCTCTGCTCATGGGCCTTGAACCAGACCAGCAGGGCTTCGCAGGCAATGCGCAGGCCGACAAAGGCTAGTAGATTAAAAACCAGGATTTCGAGTAGGCCCCACAGTCCCATGCCAAAGCCGAAGCTGAAGCTCAGGAACAAATGGCTGACCGCCCAGAGCAGGATGCCGGCTAGTCCCAGGGCATAGAGAATGGGCACCAGCTTGGGGGATAGGATAGCGTCGATCCGGAACAGGGTCTGGCGGGTGAACAGGCGCTTGAGGTTGTCTAGCGTCATAACGGGCTCCTTGGCAATGGCGTTAAACAGTGTGATTCGATTGTTACGCAAGTTAATGCGGTACGTCACCTCTGACCATGCCGTGTTCGGAAGCGGTGACAGTGGGGCCGAAGCGGGCCTCAAAGGTCCGCCGCAACACCGAATCGACCTCCGGCATGGACACCAAATGCCCTAGATCCTCAAAGCTGGTGACCCCACCATCGGTGATGCCGCAGGGGACGATGCCGTCATAATGGCCCAAATCGGGGGCGATATTGAGTGAAATGCCGTGAAAGGTGACCCATTTGGACACCCGCACGCCGATAGCGGCGATCTTGTCTTCAGCCAGTACGCCCTTGTCGGGGCGCTTGACCCAGATGCCGATGCGCGGCGCTGGTCGACTCTCGGCGGCGATATTGTGGGCGGCCAAAGTATCGACCACCCAGGCCTCTAGGCCCTGCACCAGGCAGCGGATGTCGCGGCCGCGCTGGATTAGGTTGAGCATGAGATAGGCCACCCGCTGGCCGGGGCCATGATAGGTATATTGCCCTCCCCGCCCGGCATCGAATACCTCAAAACGGTCAGAGAGCAGATCTTCAGGCCTTGCCGAGGTGCCGGCGGTGTAGAGCGGGGGATGCTCGAGCAGCCAGACGGCCTCTTCGGCCTCGCCGGTAGCAATGGCGGCGGCCCGCGCTTTCATGGCGGCCAGCGCAGCCGGGTAGGGTACTGGTTCAGTCGAAATCACCCATTGCACCGGCCTGGCATCAAGTCGTGCCAATTTATTACGGATTTGGCAATCATTCGTCACGATTTGTTAATGGTTCCATAATTAACGGGTGCCAGAGGATACCTTCACGCAGAGATTGGCGACACCAGCGCAGGTGCCAGGACGGGCTCAAAACATATCTTATAGGGTACATTAGACAATATTGAAGTGGACATCACCGTCGAACTGGGTGCTGCCAATCTGCCGATTCATCATTTGCTGCGCATGGGGCGTGGTGCGGTGATCGAACTGGATGTTGGCGAGAACGATCCGCTGTTCATCTATGCCAATGGCACGCTGATCGCGCATAGCGAAGTCAACGCCAAAGACGGGCATTTGCGCGTGTAAATCATCGGTAAAATCTCACGTCGCCTCTAAGCTCTTCACAACCAATCGTCATTCGCGATTTAAGCGCTTGAGGTTGGCAGGAACCTTTGCTACATTCGCAGTTGCTTAACCCGGTGGGTTGGGCTCTGCCAAAGTATGCGGTCGTGGCGGAATGGTAGACGCGCAGCGTTGAGGTCGCTGTGGGATAATTCCCGTGGAAGTTCGAATCTTCTCGACCGCACCAGTCATCATCTCTGGATAACAAATAAAAATGGGCTATCGCCGCGGGGCAGCCCTTTTTGATTTTTGGGGATACGTCGGACCTGGCAGTCAACGGTACAATATGCGGCACGACGACGCGGTGCTCCGACGCCACCCAACACGGCCTGCCGATAAAGGCGGCCATTCGTTCAAGCGCGGAATATGCCGATGTTGCGTTGCTAAGTTGTGGGCAGGGCGTTGCCTGATTCGACCAGCGCCGTTAGGGCTCCCGCCATGGCGTTGAACTAAAACAGTTTTTAGCATCGGGTTCTGGCTAACCTGCATCCTGCGGTCTTCAAGTACATTGCCGGTCCAGAACAAATAGAGCGCTTGACTGGCGTCAAGGGCTTCGGCGACCTGGTGGCTGTCAAATCCATCCAGATTTATGTCCAATATGGCGACATCGAAATCGTTTTTTGCAACTTGCTCCAATGCAGCCTCGACGCTGGCCGTAGCCACAATCGTGCCGTAGCCAAGCCCTTCGAGCATGATTTGGATCATTATTAGGATCAGCTTTTCGTCCTCGACCATGAGGATGTTGCGGCTAGACATCAGCTTATTCATCTGCGTCTCCGGTCAATGGTATGTTGATCGTGCATTGGACGCCGTTTGGCAGATAGTCGGGGTGGATCTCTGCGCCAAATTCCAAAACCAGTCCGTGCTGCAATACATGGAAGCCAAAGCCCTTGTGGCTTGGCGGAGCCACCGCAGGTCCGCCACTCTCCTGCTAAAAGATCTCCAGGTGGCGGCGACCGTTCTGAGTCTCGACTCGTCAACGCACCGTGAGATGACCTGTCGCGCTGGATAGCGCGCCATATTTGGCAGCGTTGGTTGCCAGTTTGTTGAGCGCAATACCCAGCGCAAGCGCTGCCTGTGGCGATATCTGGATATCGGGGCCACGGATGATGATGCGTTCGGTCTGCTGGTCAGCGAGCTCAAAAGAGCAATGGCCTGATGCGTTAGGTCGGATAGGCTGGCGCTTTTTCAGTTCTGCGTGGTCAGCAGATCATGGAGGTGCGACAGGGCGAACAGGCGACCTTCGATGGCTTCGCGCGCGGCCACTAGGTCAGGGTCGAAGCGCAGCGCCTGCTAGACAATGAATTGCACGGTGGCGAGCGTGTTCTTGATGCGATGGTTGAGCTCGTCGACCGGCATCCGCAGATGTTTTTGCTCCAGCATATGTTTGGTCAGATCGATGAAGGAGGCGAAGTACTGCACGATCTTGCCGTCAACATCGCGAACCGGGCTGATGAACACGGCTGCCCAGAATTCGCTGCTATCCCTGCGTCGGTAGAGGACTTCGGTGCCATCGGTGGAGGTTTGGCTAGTTCGGTTTCTATCTTTGCTAGCGAGACTTTATTAGCGATCTGGGCGAGGAAGAAATTGAAGCTCTGTCCCAAAACTTCACGCCGCTCAAAACCGGTCAGAGTCAGGAAGCTGTCATTGGTAAAAATGATGGGGTTATCGGGTTCTCTGGCGTCGGCGAAGACCATGGCCATGCGGGATTCGTCGCTCGCGATCACGAGCAGGCCAAGGTCGTCGGCGAAGCCCTTGACTGCGATCTCTGCCTTCTGCTGTTCAGGCGACTTCTTGACGATTTTCGCCATTTCTGGGACCTCGATTAGTCCGGTGAGTGCGCGGCGAGAGTGTATACGGTACCATACTTTAAGCTTTTTGTAAGGTTTATTTGAGGTGTGGGCGGGATTTGGCCATGTCAGTCAGATGCACTGGGCTAGGTGAACGACCCGCCGGACCAATTGACTGCCGGGTGGCCGTTGACGCCATGACGAGGGGTGGAGCCGGGGCCGGTTACGGCTTTGACAGGAAGCTTCGGTTCCTCCGTTGAGTCCTCTTGCCCCGGAACAATTCTTCGCAACTCGCCGAAATTGCTGCTGTAGCGCTGGCGGATCGGGGCGGGTTTAGTTACAGCTTGCGAGTCCTAAAATGCCTATACCAAAGGCCTCCCATTGAGCACTGATCTCGACAGCACCGCCGATATAGAAACCGGTATTGATCTCGATGTCTTCCTCGATGACGAAGACTGCATCAGTTCGCTCTGGCTAGAGCGGTTGCGGGCGTTTCTGAGCGCCGGGCGTGCCGATGACATCGCCATAATGGTCGAGCCGCTGCACGCGGCCGATCTGGGCGACGTGCTGGAATCGCTCGATGCCGATGAGCGGATGCAGCTGGTCCGGCTGCTGGGCGACCGGTTCGATTACTCGGCGCTGACCGAGGTCGATGAATCGGTTCGCATGCAGATGATGGAAGCGCTGCCGAACGCGGAAATCGCGCGCGGTGTGGCCGGGCTTGACAATGACGATGCCGTGGCCATTCTCGAAGACCTGGAGCAGATGGATCTGGACGAGGTCCTGGCCAAGTTGTCCACCTTCGAACGGTTAAGCCTGAAGCGCAGCCTGGACTTTCCCGAGGATTCCGCCGGGCGGCGGATGCTCACCGATTTCATTGCCATTCCGCCGTTCTGGACGGTGGAGCGGACCATTGACTATCTACGGTGCGAGCATGAGTTGCCGGACGAATTCTATCAGCTCTATGTGGTCGATGCTGCTTATTCGGTGCTTGGCACCATTCCGCTGGACAAGTTCATCCGGGCACCGTGCACCACGCAGATCGAAGCGCTGATGAACACCAATCTGGTGCTAGTAGACGCCAATGAGGACCAGGAAGAGGCGGCGCGCGATTTCGAGCGCTACGATCTGATCGAGGTCGGCGTGATTGATGAGAGCAAGCGGCTGGTCGGCGTGCTGACTATTGATGATATCGTGGACGTTATTCACGAAGAGGCCGACGAGGACATCAAGCTGCTCGCCGGTGTGGGTGACGAGGATATTTCCGATTCCATCATCTATACCGTGCGCAGCCGCGCGCCCTGGCTGATAATCAATCTGGCCACCGCCGTGCTAGCATCGATGGTAATCTGGCTCTTCAACACCACGATCGAGCAGATGGTGGCGCTGGCGGTACTGATGCCGATCGTGGCCTCGATGGGCGGCAATGCGGGCACCCAGACCATGACCGTGACAGTGCGGGCGCTGTCGATGCGCGAGCTAGATAGGCGCCGGCTGCGCCGGCTAATTTCGCGCGAAATGGTGGTTGGGCTGGTCAATGGGGTGATTTTTGCCGTGCTGATCGGGCTGGTGACCTGGCTGCGCTTTGACAATCTCATGCTCGGCGTCGTAATCGGCGTGGCTATGGTGATCAATATGACGGTAGCGGGCACGGCCGGGATTCTGATCCCGCTGATGCTCGACAAATTCAAGGCCGATCCGGCGATTGCCTCCTCAGTTTTTGTGATGACCGTCACCGACATGGTTGGATTCTTTTCCTTTTTGGGCATTGCCGGGCTATGGTTCGGATTGTTCTAGCGGGCGGTTTCTACATTCGCGCTTAGTCCTCTCATGGCCGTCTCAACTGCGTTTTCTCCATAGGCGTGATCTTGGCTGTGGGCTGCTGAGGAGTGTGACAACTTCGCCGCTTGCAAAGCTTTTGTGATAGCGTTAGCGACACAATATTGGGTGTTGGGGATAGATTAATCCGTCGGGTGCCTGGCGTGAACGGCTCACAAGGAGCGATATATGCGTGGTCAACCGAGAGCTACTTCGTGGCGTGCAGCAAGCTGGACTATGGTTTGCCTGTTCTCGATGGGATTAGTTTTCTCCGTGATTGCTGGCGTCTAGGCGCTAGAGTTTTTCACTATCAGTCATTCTGGAAGGGCGTCCGGGCCACTTGGGCGCTCTTTTGCGTTTGTGCCGGAGGCCCGTGATGATCCACATGATCAAGCTGTGCGTCGGGGTATCGGGTTTTGAGGAGCTCGAGAGCTACCGCCATGAGCGTGCTCATTGGTGGGAAGCTGATTACGGCAAGGACGTGCATGTTCATCGCACCCGCATGATGCCCAAGCGGGCTGGAGAGATGGAGGGCCTGGCCTCGTTGTACTGGGTGATTAGCGGGCAGATAATATGCCGCCAGCCCATTCTGCGCCTGGCCACCTATGCCGACGCCGAGGGCAAGACCTATTGCGACATCATTCTGGCGCCCGACTTGATCCGCACCATTCCTTATCCCAAGCGGCCGTTTCAGGGCTGGCGCTATCTGAATCCAGCCGACGCGCCGCCCGACCTGAGTGCCAATGAGGATGCCGACTCCATGGCACTGGCTGCCGACCTGGCTAAGTTGGGGCTGATCTAGCCAACCCTGCTCAATCTTAAGGGCCTGTTAACTATGCGAGCCTCTGTTAGCAGAATGCGAAGGGTACGTTGATTTAAAGGATGGCGCGAAGCGGTGCGCATGTCATTGTGGTGGGAAATGAGAAGGGCAGGTCGGACAAGTCCACGACTGCCTGTCATCTGGCAATCTATCTGCTGCATGCCGGCCAGCATGTGGCCAGCGTCGACTGTCGACAGCCGGCAGTGCACCTTCGCCCATTATGTCCGCAACCGCTGCGCCTATGCGCAGGAGCGGGCATTTCGCTGCTCAATCCGCAGTATTTCCATCTGCCATCGGCCTGGGGCGACTCGATGCGCGAGAATGACCAGGCTGAATTCTACATCTTCCGCCGCGCGGCGGGCGAGGTCGAAAATCGCGCCGATTTCGTCATTATCGACACGCCGGGCTTTGATATCAATCTGACGCGACTAGCATATTCGCTGGCCGATACGCTGGTGACGCCGGTCAATAACAGCCTGATCGACCTCAATGTGGTGGCGCAGATCGATCCGGTGACCAGCAAACCGCGCAAGATGAGCCATTATGCCCGGCTAGTGCAGCGGGCGCGCTCGGAACGGCTATCGATCGACGAGCGGACGATTGATTGGGTGCTATGCGCAACCACATCTCGATGCTGGGTTTACGCAATATGCGGCGGGTCTCGACTATGCTCGAGCGCATCGCGCTGCGGTTGGGGTGTCGGGTGGCAGACGGCATTACCGAGCGGATGATTTTCCACTCGCTATTCCCCAATGGCCTGACGGTGTTTGATCCGCTCGATGACGATAGGAATATCGCGGGCTGGTCGAGGCACTGCATTTGCCGATGAGCGATAAGGCCAAGGCCCGCAAGGCCCTAGCCTTGAGCGGTACCTCCAAGCAGGAGGTCGAGGAGCGCTTCATTCATATGTTGGATAGCGAGATCTGACGGCGCTGACCGGGTTTGCCGCAACAGGACGGCGGGCGGGTCTACCGCTCGCCCAGATTGATCTGGATGGCCCGGTCTCCCCCTGGTGCAAATACGTCGATATCGACGCTGACGGGTGCCTGCAGCATGCGGCGGGTGCGGGTTAATACGGTCAGCACAACGCCCAGCAAGTCGCCCACGCTGCGCTTGCGCGGCAGCATGCGGCCAGTAATGCCGGCCAGCACACGGTTGCGTGCAGCCATATCTTGTTTCAGCAGACTTGAGCGACCAACAAAATTGGCCAACTCGGTCAGTGCAGTACGTTCGCTCATTGGGCTACTCAGCTCTGCATGGCCAGGCATGCCAGGTTCTGCTGTTTGAGTTGGTTGCACATGGCTGTGGCCTCGTCGCGACCGCCAAAACCGATGAAACGAGCGCGATAGAACACGCTGCCGTTCTTTTCAAAACGCTCCACATAGGAGCGGAAATCGCCGAGCTTGCCAGCCTTGCCAGCGGCGTCCGCTAGCATGGCCCGGGCACTGTCCTCGGAGGAGCCGGCGCCGATCTGTACGACCCAGCCGCCTGGCGTGGTGCGGGTATCGGCGGTCTGCATGCTGCCCGAGGTCAGCAGATCGATTGGCTGGTTGCTGGTTTGAACCAGGGCCGGCGGCCGCATGCCGAGCGGCGCCGATGGCGCGGTCTGGCCGAGCGCAGCGAGCGGGGCGCCCAGATTGTAGGTATCGCTGAGCCAGGCGCCGATGACATTATGGCTGGTATAGGTAGGCCGGGGCGCCTGGGATGGCGCGGCCAGCGTATTGGCAGCCTGCAAGGCCGGCTGCAGGCCTAGATCGGCTGGCATGGGGAGCGGGACGGGCGCTGCGCTGGCCAGTGTAACTTGTGGCGCGACCCGGGTGAGCTGGGTCTGCGGCTGAGCGCCGTTGGTGGCCACCAATTGCGCCAGACGGAAGCCGGGCGAGGGCATTGGCATGACAAAGATCGGCGCTGCCGAGGGTGACTGGGCCACGGCCACCTGGATATTGCCCTGTCGGCCAGGGGCCGGGATCATGGCGGTACGCAGATAGTCGCCGCGGCGGCCCTTGGACAAATAAGTGGAGACCAGCTTGCGGACCTTTTCGTCGCGGGCGTCCGAGGAGTTGAAGCCGAAGGCGACGATCACGATATGGCGGCCATCCTTGCGGGCGGCGGTGAGCAGATTAGACCCGGCGGCATTGATATAGCCGGTCTTGATGCCGTCGACGGCGCCCATATAGCCGAGCAGCCGGTTGTGGTTGCCATAGGTGGACCTGCCATAGCTGAAGCTGCGGGTCTGGAAGAACTCATAGTAATTGGGGAAGTGCTGATAGATGGCGATGCCTAGGATAGCCTGGTCGCGCACCGTGGTTAGCTGGGCGCCGTCAGGCAGGCCCGAGGCGTTGCGATAGGTGGTGTTGCGCATCCCCAGGGCGCGAGCGGTCGAGGTCATTCGCTTGGCAAATTTTTCTTCCGAGCCCGAGATATGTTCGGCAATCATGCGCGCCATGTCATTGGCCGACAGGGTGACGATCGATTTGATGGCGTCTCCCGCGGTAATGGTGGAACCGGCGCGCAGGCCCAGCTTGGTGGGCACTGCGGCGGCGGCATGCGCGGAAAGGGTCATTTTGGTGGAGAGCTTGATATTGCCCGCGCTCAGTTCCTGAAACAGGATGTAGAGCGTCATCACCTTGGTGACGGAGGCAGGATAGCGGCGGCTGTCAGCGGCCTCTTCATACATCACATTGCCGGATTTGGCGTCGACAACGATGCCGGCATATTTGCGGAGATTTTCGATGGCTTGGGCCGGTGCCACCGCATGCGCGCTAACAGCAAAGGCGATCAGGATCGTGGCAAGGGCGCGGGCAAACGCTACGCGCCATGGGGATTTCGCCTGGGAAGCCACCCGGTACTCCAACTCTTACTCTCGGGCACTTCTGTACCCGTACGCAACTACAGCAACACACGCGGACAGTCTGGTGAGTCATCACCCGGCCAGATCGTCCAATAATTGTTAAGTTTTATCCTGCCCACGTTACGAATCCGTAAAATGCCATCGAATTGTTTGTGGGCGTGGCAAGGCTGTATCGTGCCGGCGATTCGCCAGTGGCGCGATTGCCGACAAGTGGCGCCCGACTGGTCCTGCTGTTCAGGCGCCGCGCATCGGTCCAGGCCGCTAATCCGGGCGCCCTTCACAAATTCGGGATGGATGAGCTCTTAACACCAGCTGGATTTTGCCCACATAATGGCTCCTGCCAGCTGCTTCGTTTTTCCTACGACAAATGATTTGCCATGACCTTCAATGACGACCTCACGATGAACAAAGAGGTGCCAACCGCTATGAGTTTGGTTCCTGAGCCCATCATGGCGGGCCCCAAGAATGAGGACCCGGGAAAAGGTGATGCCGATACCGAGACCATCACCAAGACCCGGCTCAAAACTAAGCGCCCGAGCCTGTATCGGGTGTTGCTGCTCAATGACGACTACACGCCGATGGAGTTCGTCATTCTCGTTCTGCAGGACGTCTTCAACAAATCGCGTGAAGACGCCATGCAGATCATGCTACACGTTCACCAAAAGGGGGTGGGTGAGTGCGGCATATATCCATATGAAGTCGCCGAGACCAAGGTAACACGGGTTATGGATATGGCACGCAAGAACCAGCATCCGCTGCAATGCGTGATGGAAAAGCAATAGGAACATCACATGCCCTCATTCTCCCGCCTCCTTGAAAAGGCTCTGCATCAGGCAATGAACCTGGCGCGTGAACGAAACCATGAGTTCGCTACACTCGAGCACCTCTTGCTAGCCCTGACCGACGACCGTGAAACGATCGCCGTTCTGACCGGCTGCGATGTCGATGTTGACGCGCTGAAAAGCGATCTTGAAGACTTCATCAATGAAGAGCTCGACAGTCTGATCGCGTCCAATGGTCAGAATGCGCGACCGACCGCCGCGTTCCAGCGCGTGATTCAACGCGCGGTCATTCACGTCCAGTCATCAGGCCGCGAAGAAGTCACCGGCGCCAATGTGCTGGTGGCGATCTTTGCCGAGCGCGAAAGTCATGCTGCCTATTTCCTAGAACAGCAGGATATGAGTCGGCTGGACGCGGTTAATTTCATCAGCCACAGGATCACCAAATCCGGTCCGAGCGAGAAGCGCAAGATGCACGGTGTCGAGGATGGTGAGAACCATGCTGAAGGCGGTGCCGAGGTTAAGAAGAGCTCGGCCCTGGCCGATTTCGCGCTGAACCTCAACGAGAAGGCCCGGTTGGGCAAGATCGATCCGCTGATTGGGCGCGATGCCGAACTACGCCGCACCATCCAGGTGTTGTGTCGCCGCTCGAAGAACAATCCGCTTTATGTCGGCGATGCCGGCGTGGGCAAGACCACTATTGCCGAAGGTCTGGCCCGCAAGATCGTTGATGGCGATGTGCCCGAGGTGCTGCGCGAAGCGGTGATCTATTCGCTCGATATGGGCTCGCTGCTGGCGGGTACTCGTTATCGTGGTGATTTCGAGGAACGCCTCAAGACGATGATGAAGGAGCTCGAAAAGCTCCCCAATTCAGTGATGTTCATCGACGAGATCCACACCATGATCGGGGCTGGCGCCACTTCAGGTGGGGCGCTTGATGCGTCCAACTTGCTCAAGCCGGCACTGGCCAGCGGGGCGATCCGCTGCATCGGCTCGACCACCTACAAGGAATATCGCCAGTTCTTCGAAAAGGACCAGGCCCTGGTCCGACGCTTTCAGAAGATCGACGTCAACGAACCTTCGCTTCCCGAAGCGATCGAGATCATCAAGGGGTTACACCCCTATTTCGAAGAGTTCCACAAGATCAAGTACACCGACAAGGCCCTCAAGGCCGCGGTAGAGCTGAGCGCGCGCTACATCAATGACCGCAAGCTGCCCGACAAGGCGATCGACGTGCTCGACGAAACCGGCGCTAGCCAGATGCTGCTGACCCCGGACAAGCGTAAGAAGGTGATCGACGTCGAAGACATCGAAGCCACTATTGCCATGATTGCCCGCATCCCCCCCAAATCGGTCTCCAGGTCCGATGCGGAAATGCTGGGCAGCCTGGAACAGAACCTCAAGACGGTAGTGTTCGGTCAGGATGTGGCGATCACCGCGCTGTCCTCGGCGATCAAGCTGGCCCGTGCCGGCCTGCGCGAGCCCGAAAAGCCCATCGGCTCTTATCTCTTCACCGGCCCGACCGGCGTGGGCAAGACCGAAGCGGCCAAACAGCTTGCCAACACCCTCGGGGTGAAGCTTTTGCGCTTCGACATGTCGGAGTACATGGAGCGTCACACCGTCAGCCGCCTGATCGGCGCGCCTCCGGGCTATGTCGGCTTTGACCAGGGCGGTCTGCTGACCGATGGCGTCGATAAGAACCCGAATTGCGTGGTGCTGCTGGACGAAATCGAAAAGGCCCACCCCGATCTCTACAGCATCCTGTTGCAGGTGATGGACCACGGCAAGCTGACCGATCACATCGGCAAATCAGTAGATTTCCGCAATGTTATCCTAATCATGACGTCCAATGTGGGCGCTATGGAGCTGGCCAAGAGCCCGATTGGCTTTGGGCGCAAGCGCGAGCAGGGCGACGATGAAGAGGCGATCAACCGCCTGTTCAGCCCGGAATTCCGCAACCGTCTGGATGCGATCATCTCGTTTGCCCCGCTGCCGCGCGAAGTGGTGCGTCGCGTGGTTGAGAAATTCGTGCTGCAGCTTGAAGGCCAGCTGGCTGAACGCAATGTCACCATTGTGCTACAGCCTGAAGCGGCCGACTGGCTGGCCGAACGCGACTATGACGAGCGCATGGGTGCACGGCCCTTGGGTCGGGTGATCCAGGAGTACATCAAGAAGCCACTGGCCGAAGAAGTGCTGTTTGGCGAACTAGTCAATGGCGGCACGGTCACCATTGCGGTGATCGGCGAGGGCAATGATGCCAAGCTCGAGCTGATCGCGCTCCCCTCCCCCGCACGCCGCCAGGCCCAAGACCCTGCCCAAGCCGAAAAAGCCCAAGACAATCGTCGGCAAGAGCTAGTGCCCCTGGCATAGCCAGAAATAAGAGGCCCGGAGCGATCCGGGCCTCTATAATATTTGGTGTGGTGTCGGGCTTCAGCACAACTTTCGGCTACGGCGCGGATCAGCAGCAAGAGAGTGGGTTTTGGACTGTCGGGTTTTCGATAGACGTTGGTGAAAGCGGATGCTCGCCAACCGATGACGTGCCGTGTGGACGCATATTTTGCCGCCTGCGATACTCGGCACGCTATTGTGTCTATGGCTGCATCGGCATATTCGGCATATACAGACACCGTTTCTGGCTGCCGCCTTGGGAATTCTCTGAGAGGTTGGGACCGCTTGCTCGGAGCAAAGCGTGCTTGCCAATATGACCCACCCGACTAGGCTTGTGCCGATTGCCTTTATGGCTGCGATTGCGATCGGAACTGCCTTACTCATGCTGCCGCTGTCGCATGAGAGACCGGGTTATGCGCCCTTTCTGACAGCTTTGTTTACTGCGACCTCTGCCGTCTGTGTCACGGGCCTTATCGTTGTCGATACTCCAGTCTATGTGGTCTACCTTTGGACAAGTTGTGATCCTGGCCTTGTTCCAGATTGGAGGCTTCGGGATCATGGCAGCCGCCACCTTGCTTGGCCTGTTGGCAGGCCGGAGATTTCGGCTCAAAGACCGGTTGCGAACTCAGGTAGAACACAGCTTTTTCGAAATGGTAGACGCTTGCAGCGTGCTTCGCCTGATCCTGCTAGTGACTATCACAGTAGAAACCACACTGGCCCTTGCTCTTACCTTGCGGCTCCACTTCTCCTATGGCTAAGACTTGCCTGCTGCATAGCATGGTTTTTTATGCCGTGTCCGCGTTCAACAACGCGGGTTTTTCGACCTACTCGGACAGCTTGATGGGGTTTCAGAACGACTGGTTGTTTCTAGCACCAATCATGCTCGCGATTGTCTTCAGTTCGCTCGGGTTTCTGGTGATTCATGAGCTCCAGAGCTGGGCCACCATAGGAAAAGGTCGGCCCTGGGCGCTATATACCAAAATCACGCTCTTCGGAACGGCCGTCACCGTGGTGCTACTGTCCTTGACTTTGATGTCATTGGGAACCAATGGACATATTCTGTTGGTGACCGACTTTCCACTGGTGGTCGTACTATTCGAAACGATTTCAGCTTTCGCCGCGGTCAGTTTTGCGACTGGCATTACCAGCCAACTACTGCCCGTTGCCGAATTAGTTTTGATCGTATTGATGTTGATCGGCAGAGTGAGCGCGATCACCATAGTCACGGCACTTGCCCTCGGCAGAGGGCGAAGCGCATTACATTATCTAGAGGAGCGCCCTATCGTTGGTTAAAATGTCCAATTGTACTAAAGCCGAGACAGTCCTGGTTATTGGCCTCGGTCGTTTCGGAAGCTCGGTAGTGAGCTCTCTCATACGCATGGATCACGAAATCCTTGGCGTGGATGGAAATGCCGCAATTGTTTAGGAAGCAGCCGGACTGCTCACCCATGTGGCGCAAGCCGATTGCGCCAACCCTGAGTCGATTCGATAGATCGGCATAGGCGACTTTAAGATCGTTTTTAAGATCGTTTTTATTGCAATTAGGGAAGACCTAGAGGCGAGCATCCTTACAGCGTTCACCCTCATTGAGGCCGGCGTTCCAACGATCTGGGCCAAGGCTAATAATGAACGGCACGGCAAGATACTCAAGAGTATCGGCGTGAAGAACGTGATTTACCCGGAAGCGCGCATGAGTCAGATGGTGACCCATATCCTCATCGGCAAAATGATGGACTTCGTCGACCTGGACAATGATTTTGTCATGGTCAAAACGCGCACGCCGTTTGATCTGGTTAGCAAATTGCTGGAGCAAGCCAAGGTCTGGCAGCAATACGGTGTGATCATATGTCGGCATCGAGCGCACCGATGAAGTCTTCACATATGCTCAGGCCATCACGGTTGTGTAATAAGACGACCTGCTGATCGTTCTGGGCGAAATTGAACTAGTCGAGCGCTTCGCATCTAGATCATAACCGCCCCAAGGCGAAAGTCACCATCCACAAATGGCATTTCGAGCCTTGTGCATGCACTAGTGTGCTGTGTAAAGCTCTAGAATCAGCAAAGCGGGCGATCGCAATAGGGTCGTTAGCGGCCTCGACACTAATCCCCTTACGCTAGCATCGTTCTCGAGCGTCAGGCGATGAAGGCGATCAGGAATCCCAGATAGACAAGTCCGGGCATCAGCAGGGCATAGACGCCAAACCGGGCGTAGCCGAAGCCGCCCAGCATGCCGCGCAACGGTATCGGACTCCAGATCAGCCGCTATGCTCGCTTTAACCTACCCGCGAGCAAGCGACATTGCCTCCGTTCTTGGTCTAATCGGGTCGCATCCGATGGCGCTATGCGGCGCGCGCAATGGCACGGAATTCTAAGGGCGCCATCCCATAATGCCGCTTGAATGTCCGCGAGAACGCCGCTTGCTCAATGCTGAGCCGCCGTTTGCGCAATTGCCGCGCTGCCAGGCAGATGCGCCATCGGATGGGATAGGCAATCGGCGTTTCGCCGACCAGCGTCAAAAACCGCCCTGCAAAGGTTGCGCGAGTCTGCCCGGCTGCGTCTGCCAAAGCATCCACCGTCCAGTCCTTGCCCGGCTGCCGATGTATCTGTCCCAGCGCTCTGCTGATGCCGGGATCGCGCAACGCCGCGAACCAGTTTGCCTCGGATAGCACATCCGCCAGGGGTTAGCCTTGATGGCTGAGTTTGTCACTGAGCACGTGCCGCCCCCCCGCGCGGCAGCAGTATAATGTCGCCCTCCGAGAGCATAATAGGCTATTCGCCATGAGACGAAAATCAGCACGACCCACGCTGGACCATATGCACGGTTGCCTCGGTGGTGTAGTCACGCTCGATCGCCCAAGGCGCCCGTAATTTAGCCTGACCCAGGTATGGAGTTGGCCAATTGAGTCACATCTAGGACATCCGCCAGCATGTCCATGTCCTTTCCTCTCTGCATCATGAGGTCAATGGGATTTAAGATCAACAGATTGGAGGTTTCAAGCATTAAAACTCTCAGCCCGCAACGCTAGTTTAAGTGGCGTCACGAAACCGGAGTTTCCCATGATTACGCTTTTTGTCCACGACACCTCTCAACAGCGTCAAGATTCCCATCGCTCTCGAGGAGATGGAGTTGCCCTACAAAGTCGAAATCATCGACATCTTCATCGGCGAGGGTCAGAAGCCGAAATATCTCGTCATTAGCCCGGGTGGCAAAATTCCGGCCGTCTGCGACGAAGATGATGGCACGACGGTGTAATGAGTCGAACGCCATTCTGAATTATATCGGCAAGAAATCCGGCAAATTGTTGCCGACCGACCGCAACGGCGAACTAGTCATGCAGCAATTACTGTTCCTGCAGGTCTCGCTGCAGGGGCCAATGTTTGCCAGCACGCCCATTTTCAATGTTTGAGCCAGAAACCGTCCCCTACGGCATCAAGCGCTATAAAGAGAAGGGCGAAATAGTCGACGCCCTGCTTGGGCGCCTGTTGGGCGACAAGTCATTCTTTCTCGGCGATCAGTTGTCCATCGTTGATGTCAGCTTTTTCGGCTGGTATATTCCGGTCATGCGTTCTGGCTTTCTTGATGCTAGGCACAAAGGTCTCAATAGCTTGGTTTGAGCGCCTAAGCGGTAGTGCCCAGCCGGACCTAGCCGGTGGAGGGCAGGATGGCGTTCTGGGCGCCAACGCCATCGGCCAAAGCGAGCATGAACTTGGTCGGCTGGTGGCTCAGCAGTGCCAGCCCGATGGTCAGCGTATAGCTGCCAGCACCATGGCGGTAATGGCGCCGGAACCCCAGCGTGCGCTGACCAGTAGGGCCAGTAGTGAGCCGAAAAAGCTGCCCATGATTGAAGATCAGCAGCAGCGAACTGGTCAATAGCGCAATGGACCAGTTGTTCTGCGCCAGCGCGTGGCCCAGCTGGGTAGTGTTGCCGCTCATGAATGAGGTGTAGTGGCCATCCAGTTCGATAAAGCCGATCACATGGGCAAATCCGGCTGCGGGGGTCAGCAGCAGGTCTAGGCTAAGTTGTGGGATTGGCGTCATGGGATGAGATTCTTGCGGCGGGTTGCGTTGAAACTGGATGGTTGGCTAGCCGACGGCAAGGAGCTTGCGCTGTTTGCTAACCAAGACAGGGGAATCCCCGCTACGCCCACTCGACAAGAATAAAGATCGAACATATAAGAACATTATAGCAACAAATTGAGATGAAGATGCTCACTTTCATCAAGGACTTTGCTATATTCATTACGCTGGGCGCCTTCAGCATCGGCTCGCTCACCTGGATGGATATGCTGGCCCGACTCGTGTGACGCTGACTGTGGATTGCGGCGGCGAGACGGTATGATCATCGTCTCGATCCGGTCATAAAGGTTTACCATGCACGGTCCCGGATTCATCCATCTCCACATTCACTCTGCCTATTCTCTGCTTGAGGGGGCGCTGCAGCTTGAGACAATTCTCAAATTGGCGGGCGAGGATGAACAGCCCGCGCTTGGTGTTGCCGATACCGGCAATCTGTTCGGGGCGCTGGAATTTTCCGAAAAGGCCAGCAAGAAGGGCATTCAGCCCCTGGTCGGGGTGGAGCTGGCGATTGATTTCGCCGCCGGTGAAGAACGTATCAATGAGCGCGGCCATATGGCCTGGGCGGGCAAGTCCAGCGTCGTGCTACTGGCCCAGACCGAGACCGGTTTCGGCAATCTGTCGCGCCTGGTGTCGCAATCATTCATCGAGGGGGATGGCGGCACGGCGCGCGCTCAGCTCGATTGGCTGAGCCGCGAGCGGCTCGAGGGGCTGATCTGCCTGAGCGGTGGGCCGGAGGGGGCTATCGACATGGCGTTCGCTCAGGGGCGGAACAGCAATGCAATCAAGCGGCTAGACCGGTTGGCGGAATTATTTGGTGAGCGCTTCTATATCGAATTGCAGCGCCATGGCCGGGTGCAGGAGGCCGCCGTCGAGCCGCGGCTTGTCGATTATGCCTATCGTAAGGGCATTCCGCTGGTGGCGACCAATGAGCCCTTCTTCAAATCGGTCAAGGAGTTCGAGGCGCATGATGCGCTGCTGGCGATTGCCGGCGGCACCGTGCTGGCTCAGACCGAACGACGCAAGCTAAACGACCAGTATTATTTCAAGACCCGCGCCGAAATGGCGGCGCTATTCTCCGACCTGCCTGAAGCACTCGACTCCACGGTCGAAATCGCTCAGCGCATTTCCTACCGCCCGCTGACGCGCAAGCCGATCCTGCCCAAATTCGCCGCTGCGCCCGATCTGAGCGAGGATGAAGCTGTGGCCGCCGAGGCTGACGCGTTGCGCGCCATGGCCGAGGAGGGGCTGGTCAACCGCCTCGAAACCACCGGGCCCGCGCCGGGCAAGACTGAACAGGAATATTGGGAACGGCTGGAGTTCGAGCTAGGCATCATCACTTCGATGAAATTCCCGGGCTATTTCCTGATCGTGGCCGATTTTATCCGCTGGTCGAAATCGCATGGCATTCCGGTGGGGCCGGGCCGTGGTTCGGGCGCCGGCTCGCTGGTGGCCTACGCCACCACCATCACGGATCTCGACCCGCTGGCCTATAATCTGCTGTTTGAGCGCTTTCTTAATCCCGAACGCGTCTCGATGCCAGACTTTGACATCGACTTCTGCCAGAACCGGCGCGAAGAAGTCATTCGCTACGTGCAGCGCAAATATGGCACCGAACAGGTGTCTCAAATTATCACGTTCGGTACTTTGCAGGCGCGCGCCGTGCTTCGCGATGTCGGTCGCGTGCTCCAAATGCCCTATGGGCAGGTCGATCGCATCTGCAAGATGGTGCCGGCCAATCCGGCCGATCCGTGGTCGATCGAGCGGACCATGAAGGAAGTGCCTCAGTTCAAGGCAATGGCCGACGAAGATGAGACGGTGGCCGATCTGGTGGCCATAGGCAAGAATCTGGAGGGTCTGTTCCGCCACGCTTCCACCCATGCCGCCGGCATCATTATCGGCGACCGGCCGCTGCATGATCTGGCGCCGCTTTATCGCGATCCGCGCTCGGAGATGCCGGTGTGCCAGTACAATATGAAGTGGAGCGAGGCTGCTGGGCTAGTCAAGTTCGACTTTCTGGGCCTCAAAACGCTGACCACGGTGCAATACGCGGTCAATATGGTCAATCTGGATGGTGGCAACTTCCGGATCGAGGACATCTCGATGAACGACAAGCCCACCTATGAGCTTTATGCCCGGGGCAATACCTTTGGCGTGTTCCAGGTTGAGGGCGCTGGCATGCGCCGAGCGCTACTCGACATGAAGCCAGACCGTTTTGAGGACATCATCGCCATTGTGGCGCTCTATCGTCCCGGTCCGATGGACAATATCCCGATGTTCTGCGATCGCAAGCATGGCCGCGAGAATGTGGAATATCCGCACGAGGACCTCTCCAAAGTGCTCGACGAGACCTATGGCATCATCGTCTATCAGGAGCAGGTGATGCAGATCGCCCAGCTGCTGAGCGGCTATTCGCTGGGCGAAGCCGACATGTTGCGCCGCGCCATGGGCAAGAAGATCAAGTCCGAGATGGATGCGCAGCGCGAGCGTTTCCGCGAAGGCGCTATCAAGCATGGCCTCAAGCAGGGCCAGGCCGATACGATCTTTGACCTATTGGCCAAGTTCGCCAATTACGGCTTCAACAAGAGTCACGCGGCCACCTATGCCCTGGTGAGTTACCAAACGGCGTATCTCAAGGCGCATTATCCGCATGAGTTCTTGGCCGCGTCGATGACGCTGGATATGGGCAATACCGACAAGCTGGCCGAGTTCCGCAGCGAGGCCAAGCGTAACGGCATCGAGCTGATGCCACCCTGTGTGAACAGCTCGCAGGTGGTGTTCTCGGTCAAGGACAAGCACATTCTTTATGGCCTGTGCGCGGTCAAGGGCATTGGCCAGCAAGTGGCCGAGCACATTGTCGAGGTGCGCGGCGACACCCCGTTCAAGGATCTAGGCGATTTTGCCCGCCGGGTCGATCCTCGCGTGCTCTCTAAACGGACGCTGGAAACCCTGGCCAATGCTGGCGCTTTTGACGCCATAGTGCCGCGGCGCGAGGTGGCTTTTGCCGCCATCGAGGCAGTGATGGGCATGGCTCAGTCGCTGACCGCCGAGCGCAATGAGGGTCAATGGAATATGTTTGATGCCGGCGAATCGGAAACCGTTCAGTTGCCGGAGGGTGTGCCGGTCTGGTCGACCACCGAGCGAGCCGACCGCGAGCTCAGCGCTTTCGGCTTTCACCTCTCGGCCCATCCGCTTGACGCCTATGCTGATATATTCGACAAGCTGCGGGTACAGCGCTGGGGCGATTTCGAGCGTGCCGTCAAGGATGGCGCCTCGGCCGGACGGCTGGCCGGCACGATCAGTGGCCGGCAGGACCGGCGGACCCGCAAGGGCACGCCGATGATAATCCTGACGCTGTCCGATCAGAGCGGCAGCTATGAAGTGATCGCCTTTTCCGAGCAGATCAACCAGTTCGGGGCGATCCTGCAGCCGGGCAAATCGGTGATCCTGCAGGTGGGGGCCGACGAACGGGCTGAAGGCGTTAGCCTGCGCCTGCTCTCGGCCGAGCCGATCGATGACATCGAGGACAAGATCGACCGGCGGCTGACGGTGTTCGCCACCAGCGCTGCCGCCCTCGGCTCGATCAACGCCCAACTCAAGCGGGGCGGAGAGGGTGGCGTCAATTTCGTCGTTATTCGCGATGGCGGCGCCCGCGAATACGAGATTGAACTGCCGGGGACTTATAGGCTGACGGCGGAGGTCGCCGGCGGCATCAAGGCGCTGGACGGCGTAACGGACGTGTGGTTCCACTGATGCTGGGGCACGTGTCGCTGGGAACGAAGAATCTTGCTCAAGCTGCCACATTTTACGATGCGACACTTAATGCGCTCGGTTGCGTGCGCCTATGGACCGGGGAGGGTAGCCTTGGCTATGGCGAGCTAGGCAGCGGCGAAAGACTCAATGTGTTTGAGCGACCAGGATCGCGTCCACCTGGTGACGAGTTTCACCTGGCCCTCAATGCGCCAAGCACCGAAGCGATTGATCGGTTTCATGCGGCCGCGCTGGCGAACGGAGGCCAAGACATGGGCGCTCCGGGCCTGCGCGAGCACTATGGCCCCACCTACTACTACGCCGCCTCTGCCCTGGACCTCGATGGCCACATGGTGCCCGGTGCTTAGCCAGGTCTTCCGGTCGATGTAGCTGAACGCGCGCGAAACTAAGTTCTGTCAGATCGAGTTTATCGACAAAAGCATCGATGATGCGAACGGGGTTATCTGCATCCACATAGTCCTCAAGACACGCCGGCAGAAAGCCCGCCTGCTGTTGGTCAGCAACTTCAACGAAACGTCCCATAGAGCACCTCCGAAGTAGTGCCGCATCATACCATAATCAGGAATTTTTACACAGCCTCGGGTCCTGGCTGGCATGGCTGGCTCTGCTCGTAGCTGGACAAGCCAACAGTGTTGATCCACTTGGCAGCCGTCTCGAGGCGCTCGGCATTAGCGACGCCGCGCACTTTCAGTCCATAGGCGACATTGTCGATGACCGAGCGATGCGATGGCGATCTGGGTGCGGCGGAAGGTGCGCAACTGATCCAGTTTCATTTTCATAACGTCGGCGCCATTAACAATGATCTCGCCGGCGGTGGAGTCGATCAGCCGGTTGACGTGGCGGATCAGGATGGACTTGCCCAAGCCCGACAGACCCATAACCACAAAGATCTGACCCTTGGCGATATTGAGCGAAACATTGTTGAGGCCGACGACGTGGTTGGTTTGGGCCTGCGCTTCGGTCTTGGACTTGCCAGACTGCAGCAGTGCCAGGACGGTCTGCGGGTTATCGCCAAAAATCTTGGTGACGCCGCGCATGGCGATAGCGAGTTCGCGCGGGGCGGTCGGCGTGGTCGTGGTTGCTCTGGGGCAGCTATCGGCTTGGTTTGAGCGTCAGACATTAACTAGCCTTCGCTAAGCCGATGCGGGCCTGCAATTGTTTGCCGAATGCCTGGGTGACTTGGTCAAAGATGATGGCCAGGGTAACAATGCTCAGACCTGCGAATAGGCCACGGCTGACTTCGAGACGGCCAATGCCCTGCAGCACCTGATAGCCGAGGCCGCCGGCGCCGATCATGGGGGCAATCACCACCACGGATAGCGCCATTATGGTTGTCTGATTGACCTCGGCCAGAATGGTGGGGAGGACGAGCGGGATCTGCACGCCAAACAGGCGCTGGCGCGGATTGGTGCGAAAGGCGCGACTAGCTTCCATCGCGGCGAGGTTGACCGAGCACAGGCCTAGATCGGTCAATCGTATCAAAGGTGGCAAGGCATAGACGATGGTAGCGATCAGGGCCGGAATCTTGCCGGGGCCAAAGATCATCACGGTGGAGGTGAGATAGACGAAGCTGGGCAGGGTCTGCATCAGATCGAGCAGTGGAGTGATAGTCTTGCGCACATTGAGCGAGCGTCTCATCTAGACGCCGATCGAAATAGCAATGACAATGGCGGTCAGGATGGCGGCAATCATCAGCGCTATAGTGGTCATGGTATCTTCCCACAATTCCATAATATCGAGGAACATCAGGGCGAAAAACCCCATGGCGGGCAGTTTCCAGTTGCGAGTGGAAAGCTAGGCAATGCTGATCAGGATCAGGGTGATCAGCCACCAGGGCGTGGCGATCAGCAGGTTATCGATGGATTTGAGCAACATCAGCAGGGGATGGGCGGCGGCTTCGAACTGACTGCCCCAATTGCGCACGACTCAGCCGAGGGGCTTCATCAATGGAGTGGTGCAGTGGCTTGGTATTTATGATTTCTGGAAACACGACTTGCTTCGCTGGTGTCGAGGAATAACACACGATGCCGGAAGGTGGCGGATCCGCTTTCGGGTATCATGCAGAAATTAGCTCAAGCTAGCGATGACCTTCTCGGCGACCGCGTCGGGGACCCATTTGGTCCACACGTCCTATGTGGTCTTGAGGAAATTTTCGGCCGTGGCTGCAGCGTCGGCCTGGTTTTTCATCACTATAGACCAGCAGTTCGCTGAACTATGCATTGGTCAGGCTGGTCTTGGAGAAATACTCCGAAATGACAGGCGCTTCCTTGGGCAACTAGGCTGCAGCGCCGATGATGGCAGGCAAAATAGATAGGCCGTCTTGCCTGCAGGCTTATCGCAATCGGCACCGGTGTTACAGGCTTAGATATTCTGGTCGGCAGGACCTGTGTCGAGTATCACAGCGTCATATTTGCCCAGGATAGAGGTTGGACCCCAATAGTACAATAGGATGGGCTTTTCACGAGTGAAGACACGGGCAATCGAGGCATCGAGTGCGTCACCCGAACTGGGCGAAAACAGGTTCCAGGTCGCGTCCATGTCATAGGCTTCAAACAGGGCGGCGGTAGAGATTTCGCAGGCCCAGCCCGACGGGCAGGAATAGAGGCGACCCTTGTCGGCTTCCTCTGGGTCAGGGAAATATTTAGGGTGATCAACCACGTCCTGCACGGTTACTAATTCGGGATGAGCTTTCTGCGTATAGCCAGGGATGAACCAGCCTGAGACCGTACCATCGGTAATGGCGTTGGCCAGCTCAACGACAACGCCGTCATCCTGACCCTTAACCCAAGGCTTTGCCATGGTACTGGTCCACAGTTTGGGTGCAACGGCAGGCTTGCTACGCGCTATTATGGAGGGCGAGGTCGGGATGGTATCGCTAGTCACGATCTCGACATTGCAGCCGACGCCATTTTCGAGAATGGTGGCGTGAAATATAAGTCAAGGCAGCCGCAGAGGGCTAGGTCATCTCGGCAATGTCGATGGTGAGGTCGGTACCGCAGGCGGCAGCATCCTGGGAAAAGGCAGGCGAAGCAGTTGCGGCCATAAGGGCAACAGCAATCGCGGCGGCAATGCCACCGATTTTCAATATCATGGGATGATCTCTATATTATAAGAGATAATCTATGGTATGTAAACAATACATGCCTATCAAATTTTACTTACTTGAAGTACATAGGTAATATTCAAGAAAATAATTCGGATATGTTTTGAAATATAAATTGTCTTTTGTCTGTGTGTTGTGTCTCTTTGGTCTATAAAAAGACCACAGATAATCATATTAGATTTATCAAAAGCTAAAATAATTTATGGCTACGTTTCGTAGTCGCGAAAGCGTATGGTTTCCGTGCGTTTGGGCAGGCGCGGCCTTAGGTGTCGCTGAAGTGTTAGACTTGCCTAGTAACTTGTGCGCTGCCATATGGTCGTCACCGACGTGACTGCATGAGATGTTGCCCGAGCGCCATGCAGATGGGTTAAGCAAGGCACAATCGGGCCGCAGACTTGCGTCGCGGCTTGGGAGTGCGCAAAAAGAGCGCAGTCGATCGGACCCGGTGCAATCCCAGGTGGCTCTTCCGGACGTCAATCCGCCGGACACACCAGTAAATACGCTTAAACCGACCGCAGATCCTGGGAGGCCTATGCCATGGTTGCGGCCGGGTTGGCGATCATCTATCTGTTCCCGCGACTTACCCAGGCCATTCCCTCATCGTTGGTCTGCATAATCGTGCTGTCGATCATTTCGCTGACGTTGCATGTCGATGTGCGTTTGGTGGGTGATCTGGGCAAAGTGCCCACGACGCTGCCGAGCTTCTGATCCCCAATGTGCCGTTCACGCTGGAAACGCTGCTGATCATCCTGCCATATTCAATCGGCGTGGCCGCTGTCGGGCTGCTGGAAAGCCTGTTGATCGCCTCGATCGTCGATCAGATGACCGACAGCAAGAGCGACAAGAACCGCGAGTCTGTGGGCCAAAGCATTGCCAATTTTATAACCGGCTTTTTCGGCAGCATGGCAGGTTGCGCCATTATTGGCCAGTCGATGATCAATATGAAGTCGGGCGGCAAGGGACGGCTGTCGATCTTCACCGCCGGCGCCTGCCTCATGTTCCTGCTGGTGATGCTGGGCGAGATCGTCGGGCTGATCCCGATGCCGGCATTGGTGGCGATCATGGTCGGTCGAGTATGGTGATGGTGGCAACGGTGCTCATAGTGGTAAGCACACATAATCTGGCGATGGATGTCGACGTGGGCGTGCTGCTCTTGGGCATTTTCTTTGCCTCGAAGGTAGCGCAGATCTTCCGCGTCACCTCGGCACTAACCGCAGACCGCAGCGAGCGTGACTATCTGATCAAGGATCAATTGTTCTTTGCCTCGGCTAAGGATTTCCTCAGTTCGCTGGATTTTAAGGAAAAACTGCAGCGGGTGCGGATCGACGCTATCAGCGCCCATATCTGGGATCTGACCGGGGTCAATGCGGTTGACACGGCCGTATTTAAGTTCAGGCGCGAGGGTATCGAGGTCGAGCTGGTGGATATGAATGACGCGAGCGCCACGATCATAGACGAGCTGGCCATGCACGATCACCCGAGCGCCATAGCCAAGGTGCTCGGCCACTAAGCCATAATTGGTGCTGCAAGATTGATGACGGGTCCCACGTGCGGGGCTCGTTTTTGCGGAATGGCCTAGCTGGCGATATATTCGCGTAGTTCGGCGGCCTCGCGCTCGGCTTCTTCAATCTTGAGTTTGACCACGTCGCCGATCGAGATGATGCCGACTAGTGTGCTATTTTCGTCCACTGGCATGTGGCGGATGCGGTGGCGGATCATGCGCTCCATGACCTCGGCAATGGGCGTGATGCGTTCGCAGGTGAAGACGTCGCGAGTCATGCAATCGGCGATGGGCATGGCTAGGGCCTCGACCGGATCGACGCCGAGACGGCGGACGACGTCGCGTTCAGAGAGGATGCCGGCAATTGTCTGGTTGGTCCCGGTGATCACTACGGCGCCAATATTGTTGGCGTTGAGCAGAGCGACGGCATCGGCCAGCGCGCAGGTTTCGGGCAGGGTGTGAACCTGCGCGCCCTTGGTTTGAAGGATGGTGTCGACAAGCATCGTTCGGTCCTCCTGTTATGATGCAAGTCTGGACTTGTGTAGGGCCGGAAGCAATAGGCGTTTGGTCGAAGAATCATACGCGAAAAAAAGGATCAGCATGAAGCTGGCCCAATTGGCATGGTTAGACAAAACAGGAGGTCAGCTCTCGTTGTGGCCGAGAGACCAATAGCGGCCAGCGGGCCGCGATTGGGGCAGGGATCTGGGCGAGGAGAGCGCCGCGCAAGGCAAATCGCGCGACTTCAATCATTAAGGCAAGGACAAGAACGGTCAACGGGATCATGAATACGATGATCTGGGTATCGGGATTGGTGGCTAGCGTCGCCGCATTGGCCGACAAAGCGCCGCCAAGAACCGCGGCAATTGTACCGATTGTCACCAGACCGGCCGAGACGCCGGCATAGAGAATGAAATGTTTGCGCTTAGCAGACGTATTTTCTTGCATGGGATAACGTCGCTTCTTGACTTAGCAATGTCGCTATTAGGCCACGCGAATGCGGTTCGAGTTTGTGCTGATCTGGGCCCTTAGCGTACCATTTGGGGGGGCGAAACTGTGGCAATCTATGGTGCTGATCTCAGCAAGAAGAGGCTGATATGCGGATATTGCTAGCATTGACTATGGTGATGGCATTGCTGTTACCCAGCGTGGCGCAGGACGATGTAATACCATGGCAGATCAGCATTATCGGGCAGGGAGAGGCGTTTTATGGAGCCATTCTGGCGACCGGCTATCGGCCAGTGATGCAGTCGCGCTCGCACAGCTTTGGTAAATTCGCCATGGTCAGCGACAGGGTGGTGGTCCAGGTAATGCTTCTGGTGGGTCCCGATCAGGAGCTCTATGAGGCGCTGTATCAGCTGGAAGACGAGCCGCGCGAAGGCTGGCGGGTAGTCGGTGTGGTATTGCGCAAACGGGACGGGATCAGAGTCTAGCAGGCTGGCTTGCTCGAAACAGTGCCAACCACTATCACTGCGCCCGGGTTTGTCGGGAGGCGATGATGGTGTTCTTGTCTGAGGTGCTGATGCGGGTGGCGCCGTCAGCGACGGTTGCGATCAGCCAGAAGACGCGCGTCATGGTGCAGGAAGGCCGCGATATCATCGCGCTGTCGGCCGGCGAACCCGATTTCGATACGCCATTGCATGTGCGCGAAGCTGCTACTGCGGCGATGAATGCGGGCAAGACACGCTACACCAATGTTGACGGCATCATCGAACTCAAGGAGGCGGTGGCGGCCAAGTTCAAGCGTGTCAATGGCCTAGACGTTACGGCAGCGGACTGCTTTGTGTCCTCGGGTGGCAAGCAGATCGTTTTCAACGCGATGATGGCGACGCTAAACCCGGGCGACGAAGTGGTAGTGCCGGTGCCTTATTGGGTGAGCTACCCCGAAATCGTGCGGCTGTGCGGCGCCGAGCCGGTGTTTGCGGTGGCTGATGCCTCGACCGGGTTTAAGCTGTCGCCTGCGGTGCTTGAGGCGGCAATCACGCCCAGGACCAAATGGCTGATCCTGAACACACCATCCAATCCGACCGGCGCGGCCCATAGCGTTGCCGAGCTCAAGGGGCTGGTTGAGGTGCTGCTGCGCCACCGGCATGTGCATATTCTGACCGATGATATCTATGAAGTACTGGTCTATAATGGCGGTGTTTTCGCCACCATCGCCCAGGTTGAATCTAGATTACAGCCGCGCATACTGACAATGAACGGCGTATCCAAGTCGCATGCGATGACCGGCTGGCGCATTGGCTATTGCACGGGCCCGCGACCACTGCTGGCGGCGATGACCAAGCTACAAGGGCAGTCGACGACCAATCCCAGCTCCATCTCGCAATGGGCCGCTGTTGAGGCGCTGAACGGACCGCAGGACTTTCTAGCCGAGTGGCGGCAGGTATTTCAGGACCGCCGCGATCTGGTGGTGACCGGACTTAATGCCAATATCGGCCTCGATTGCCTGACCCCCGCAGGCGCGTTCTATGTGTTCCCCTCCTGCCAGCGCCTGTTAGGCAAGACCAGCGCCGGTGGCGCTGCGCTGAAAACGGACGAAGATTTCGTCTTGGCATTGCTCGAGGAAACCGGCGTGGCGCTGGTGCATGGCATGGCCTTCGGCCTGCCGGGACATTTCCGGCTGAGCTATGCGGCGAGCACCGCAGAACTGGAGGAAGCGGTCAGACGCATCCAGCAGTTCTGTGCCGGCATCCACTAGAGCCTATTCAGCCCAGGGAGGGGTGAATGCTGGTTGCCCCGACAGGACAGCTTGGCCACCGACGGAAAAGACCACGATGGCGCAAAAGTCCTGGGTGCTGGCATTGGTCAGAGACAGATCGGTATTGGTTAGCACAATAAGCGTATCGCCCTTTTCAACCTCATGGGTGTGCTCACTTATTTGCGCGGCGCTATGGCCTTTGGTGCAGACGAATGTCTCCTCGTGAGTGAGTTGGTGCGGCATGTCCTGGGTGCCTGGGGGCGATACGGAGATGCCAGACGGCATTGCTGGTTGAATCGCGCTTGGGCGAGGTCAGACCGGTGAAAGTGGTGCCGGGAAGTTGGAATGCTAGTGCTGAGGCTAATTTGGTGATGAGCATGGATCTATCTCGTGAAAGTTGAACAAGGCGGATTGTTGCGCACCGACTAGTCAAGTATATTGACTAATGGAGAAAATGAGTTTGGTCAATATACTTGACGAAAATGACTTACCGACGTTGATCGGTCATATCGGCTGGCGACTGACGCGGTTGAGCCAGCAGTGGAAGGCCGCGCTTGATGCGGCATTGGTGGCGCAGGGGCATGACTGGATGACCCAGACTCAGGGCGGTGTTGTCGGCCAGTTGCGCAATGCCGGTGCGCCACAGAGTGAACTGGCGGCACTACTGGGGATCAGCAAGCAGGCGGTGCAGCAGCATGTGGATGGGCTGGTGGCGATCGGGGTGGCGGAAAGAGTTGCCGATTCCGCCGATGCCCATGCCCGCATCGTCCGGTTGACCGGTAAGGGGGCAGCGGCGCTAGCCGACAGCAATGCGATCAAGCTGGCGATCGAAGCCCGCTACAGGGTCCTGCTCGGTGCCGACGCATTCTCAGCGCTTGAGCAGGCGCTGGATCAATTGTTTGACGCCGGGCCCGACGGCTGATGAGAGCTATTCGTCATCCAACCCATGAGGCCCGTGCTGTCGCCGCCGGCTTCGGCAAACATCTTGGTCAACTTGCTGGTGGATTGATAGCTCTCGACGGCGGCCTAGTAGAACCGGTTGTTCCAGCCGGAAGCCTAACGCTCCTCGGCGATCATCAAGGAAAAGATCGAAATGATGTTCTTGCTGAAGGTGGTGAGGTCGCTAGATTTGGCAGCGTCCTGAAAACCGGCCAGCAGAGCGGCGTCTGATTTGGTGCGCAGAGTTGATTTGGCTGCATCGACCTTGCCGATGGAGAACTGGGCATCGGTATCTGAGTGCGATAGCCGACGGGGTGCGGCTGGCAAAGCCGGACGTGTCGATATAGGTACCCATGATAGTGTTATCATTAAAAGTGAGCACCTCGCCGCTGGCGATGGCATCGCCATAGAGGGTATCGAGCGATTTGCGAGTTGCCTTGGCGACGTCAGCAATGCGCTGCTGCTGCAGCGCCTGACTGGCATCGACCAGCGCCAGAGCGCCACAGGATCCTAATCGCCGATGTTCGGCATTGTCTTAGGATCGCTCTGGAGCTGCTTGAGTCCCTCGGTAATCGCGGCACGGCCGGCGATCCAGTCGACGCCGGCTTTTTCCTCTGGATTCAGGCTCTCGAGATAGGCGGCAGCCTTGTAGAATGCGGTGAACTTGCCGGTGACCTGAGCGACCGCCGGCGGGACCCGATATGGCGTTTTCGAACCGGCGCTGCATTTTGATACCAGTGGCGGTCTGCTCATCGGCGTTGAAGCTGTTGTCGCTGGCTCTGGCAAAGAGCTCGCGCTAGTCCAGGCCTGACAGACCCACCGCCGGCTTGCCCGACTCAAGTGATGTGCTGCGGTTGACCTCGGTGAGCAACTTGGCCAGCTTGGCCCTGGCGTCGACCAGAACAGTGGCGAAATCCTTTACTGTCTGGGCAGCGCTGGACAGCCTAATGGCGGTGGCCGCCGATTTGCTGCTGGCGGCGGGCGTCGTTGCGCTGGCGATAGTTTTGGACAAATTGAGCGTG
>JALBVE010000001.1:40000-87638 GCA_025050575.1 Candidatus Devosia symbiotica | reverse complement strand
GGGGGGCATCATCCTCCCGGCGCCTCCATCCACGCGCCACCCCAAGCTTGAGTCTGCCCAATGTTGCATTCCAAGACTTTGATTGCCCTGCAGAGCTGGTCCAGCGTTAGCCGGTGGATATTGTTCGAAACGCTGTCCTGCATCGCTGTCTCGGTTGGGTTCAACATGCTGATGTTCGGCGATCTCGGCGAGCTGGCCCTCAATCGCTCGATTGTGAGTGTAACGGTCCTGCCGGCCCTGCTGGGCACGCCGCTATTTCTGTTTTTGGGCATGCGGACGCGCGGACTGGCGCTGAGCAATGTCCGCCTCGGTCTGATAGCGCAAATCGACAGCCTGACCGCCCGCCTCAACCTCGGCGCTTTCATCACTCGGGTCAACCTGCTTCTGGACAAATGCGATGCCCGCGCCACCGGCGCTCTACTGATAATCGACGCCGACAATTTCAAGGCGATCAACGATTTGTTCCGCGATGATTGCGGTACGAGGCTCTGGACATCGTCGCGCACTCCATCCACTCGGTCCTGTGGGCCGGCGATCTGGTGGGCCGTATGGGCGGCGAGGAGTTCGCCGTCTATCTGTCCGATATGGATCGTCAGCAGACTGACGCTATCGCCGAAGGCATCCGCCACTCGGTCTATCTGGCCAATTTTGCGCCAGACGGTCGTCGGCTCACTCTCTCGGTGAGCATTGGCGAGGCCGTGTTTGAAGCGCCGGCCCGTTTCGCCGAACTGTTCCGCATCGCCGACCGGCACTTGTATTCAGGCGAAAAGTCCGGGCGCAACCGCGCCGCCGATAAGCCCCAGCCTATCCTGTGCCAGAGTGTCTAACAAAAAGGGCGACGCCAGCAGCACCGTCCCTCACCAGATTTCTGCCATCCTTGAATTCTATGCCTCGAGCTTGGCCACGTCTTCGTCGCTCATCTCAAAGTTTGAATAGACGTTCTGCACGTCATCATCTTCTTCCAGCATAGCGATCAGCCGCATCAGCGTGGCGCCCTTGTCGGCATCGATGGGCGTCTCGGTCTGTGACTTCCACACGGCCTTGACCGATTCTGCCTCGCCCAGCGACTGTTCCAGCACCGCAGCCACATCGACCATCGCTTCGAAAGTCGTAGTGATGTAGTGGCCGTCTTCGCTGCTCTCGACATCATCGGCGCCAGCCTCGATAGCAGCTTCCATGATAACATCTTCACTGCCAGCCCTGGCCGGATAGACGATCTCGCCAACCTTGTCGAACATGAAGCCGACCGAATTGGTTTCGCCCATGGCGCCGCCGCATTTGGAAAAATATGAGCGCACATTGGACGCGGTCCGGTTGCGATTGTCGGTCAGCGTCTCGACAATGATGGCCACCCCGCCGGGGCCATAGCCTTCATAGCGGATCTCTTCGAAATTCTCGCTGTCGCCGCCGATCGCTTTCTTGATAGCGCGGTCAATATTGTCCTTAGGCATAGACTGTGCGCGGGCATTGACCACCGCCAGCCGCAGCCGCGAATTGAACGCCGGATCGGGCATGCCCATTTTCGCCGCAACGGTGATTTCGCGGGCGAGCTTGGAAAAGACCTTCGAGCGCACCGCATCGGACTTACCCTTGCGATGCATGATGTTTTTAGCGTGGGAATGGCCGGCCATTCAGTAAACCTTGGATCGTCGGATTCAAATTTTGCCCGCTTTATAGAAGCCGGTGCTGCAAAAGAAAAGGCTGTAAAACGGAGCTCGCGCGATCCAGACCCGCTGCAATCGGCCGTCGTGCGCCGCTGTCAGTCGAACTTCGGCTCAGCCTGCGCCAGCGTGCCGCCGAGACGCAAGGGCATTGCCTTGCGGGTCAGACCGCTGCGCGGGTTAGTCTCAATCGCCACACCGCACAGCGTGGCCTCGCCCTCAGAGGGCGAAAACCGGCCATTGGGAATGCCGGTCAGAAATCGGTTCAGCGGCTCGTTGGTATCGGTGCCGATAATGGAGTCGAAATCCCCGCACATGCCGGCATCAGCCATCAGCGCGGTCCCACCCTTGAGGACGCGATGGTCGGCCGTGGGAATATGGGTATGCGTCCCCACCACCAGACTGACTTTGCCATCCAGGAAATGGCCCATGGCCTGGATTTCTGATGTCGCTTCAGTGTGAAAATCCACCACGATGGCGTCAGCCTGTTCGCCCAGCGGACAGGCCGCCACGGCCGCTTCGACGGCCCGGAACGGATCATCGGCGAGGCCCATAAACACCCGGCCCAGCGCATTGACCACAAGCACGCTGTGGCCGCTGCGCCCCATGATCAGCATCGCCCCGCGCCCCGGCGTGCCGGGTGACATGTTGATCGGCCGGATCAACGTGTTTTCGCGCTCGATATACGAGATGGTTTCGCGCTGGTCGAAGGCGTGGTCGCCAAGCGTGACCACATCGGCGCCGGCGTAGCGGATCGCATTGAAATGTAGCTCGGTCAGGCCCTTGCCATGGCTGGCATTCTCGCCATTGACGATGACAAAATCGAACTTGTACTGCTCTATGAGACCCGGCAGGCGATCATTGATCGCCTCGCGACCCGAACGCCCCATCACATCGCCCAGAAATAATAGTCTCATGCGTTGGCGCCGAAATGGCGCACACCGGCCTCGGTGATGATTGCGTCAAGCGGCACATCATGTGCGTCTCGGGGAATACTATCGAACTCCTGAGCGGCGAAGGCCAAGCCAATCAGCTTGGGCACTTTTGTCATATGCGCCAAGGTCCGGTCATAATAGCCGCCACCATAGCCCAGTCGGGTGCCCTGGCTGTCAAAACCCAACAACGGCATGATGACGACATCGGGTTCAGATTGCGGGGCCAGTTCGGAGGGTGCCAGCATGCTAAAGCCGGCCTCGTATAGTAATGCGCCCTGCTCCCAGACTCGCAATTCTAGCGGCTTCTCGGGTCCCAGCACCACAGGCAGGACCACGGTCTGGCTGGTGTCCATCAGCCGAATGAGAATGGGTTGGCAATCCAGCTCGTCGCGGATCCGCCAATAGGCCGCAACCACGTCGGCGGGCCGCAGCACGATACTATCAAAGAAATGCTGCGCCACAACTGCTGCCGCTTCCGCGCGACTGGTCTGTGACAGGCCGGCACGCGCAGCATGGGCCTGGAGCCGCAGGGCGGCCTTGGCATCTTTAATGTTTTTGTCAACCATGCGCGCCGCTGTAACCTGCTCTAGAATTGGGTGCCACCCTGGCCGTGGGATAAGCGATCCCGGAACCTACTTTACGTAGGTGGGCACCGTATATCCGAACCCACGGGTCCGGTCAGGGACAGCTCCCTTAAGATCGATAAGGCCCCGGGGATATTGGTATCCTCACGTACCGGGCAGCATCGCAGATTATAGGGGCTTCACCTCTGCCTGCAAAGCCCTATCAGCAGCCTCTACTCATCCGTGATCAACGCGCTTTGCCCCGACCATTCCGGCGGCCGGAACGGACCGAATCCCGTCCAGTCTAGCCCTGAGGCACCGGCGCCATGTCGTCCAGCACATCGGCCACGCCCTCGATGGCTCTGGCGGCATCATCCAGCTTTTTAGCTAAACTTTCTTCCAACGCCTCGATCTCGGCGGCCACTTCCTGGCCGGCCCGGGTCAGCACCACGACCTCTGACTCCAGCGCCTTGATCCGGCGCTCGGCCTCGGCCAGGTCATCGACCACCGCAATGCCGACCATCACCGTCAGCCGGTTGTCGCCAATTTCGCCGACGACCCCCTTGAGTTGTTCGACATAGGCGTCGAACCGTTCGGCCAGACCGATCAAATGCTGTTGCTGGCCTTCTTCGCAGGCCATGCGGTATTTACGGCCATTGATCTCGACATTGACTTCGGGCATGCCGCTACTCCGCCTTGGCCAGCACTGAGCGCACCGTCTCCATCGCCTCGACCAAGCGACACGAAACGTCGTGCGCGCTGTCATCGAGACGCTTGGCCCGGGCTGCTGATTTGTCCAGTTCGGTCGCCAGCCGCGCCCGCTCATGCACCAGCCGCTGGATATCGACTTCCATGCGGTTGTGCTGGCGCATCCTTGTGCTCAGATCCTGCACTGACTGATCTAGCCGCGCCAAAGCACGATCAAACCGCGCATTGGCAGCGGTCAAACCATCTTGAAGTTCCGTGTCACTCATTGCTGCTACGGTCCTCAATGCGCGACGATTCCGACCACGCCAGCCTGCCCTAGCGCTGATCGCAATGCAACCAGTCGCGCATCTTCCACGCCTGCCTTATCATTGACAGACAATTCGAACCTGTTATGCCTCGAATCCTCCTTTTTGGAGGAGGCTTTCGGTATTTCTCTCCCCAGATTTTCAGTCCAAGGAAAGCTCAAGCCCGATGACGAACACAGCCCAGCAGAACGATCTGGCCAATGCGATTCGTTCCCTGTCGATGGATGCGGTGGAAAAAGCCAATTCTGGCCATCCTGGCCTACCCATGGGCTGTGCTGATATCGCCACCGTATTGTTTACCAAGGTGATGAAGTTCGATCCCGCTGACAGCAAATGGGCTGACCGCGATCGCTTCGTCCTATCGGCGGGCCATGGCTCGATGCTGCTCTATTCCGCCCTCTATCTGCTCGGTTACCAGGACATGACCATTGAGCAGATCAAAAATTTCCGCCAGCTCGGCTCCAAAACCGCCGGTCACCCCGAATTTGGTCATGCCGAGGGCATCGAGACCACCACCGGCCCGCTTGGCCAAGGTGTCGGCAATGCTGTCGGCATGGCTATTGCTGAAGCCAAATTTGCTGCCGAATTCGGCGCTGACCTGGTTGATCATCACACCTGGTGCCTTGCCGGTGACGGCTGCCTGATGGAAGGCATTTCCCAGGAAGCCATCTCCCTAGCAGGTCACCTCAAGCTTAATAAGCTCACCCTGATCTGGGACAATAACAACATCACCATCGACGGTGCCGTGTCGAACTCGGACAGCACCGACCAGATCGCCCGCTTCAAGGCGTCGGGCTGGCACACAATCGAGATCGACGGCCACGATCAGGCCGCCATCGAAACGGCCCTACTGGCCGCCAAGAAGTCAGACAAGCCAACGCTGGTGGCCGCCAAGACAACCATCGGTTTTGGCGCACCCAAAAAGGCCGATACTAACAAGGTGCACGGCTCGCCGCTAGGCGCCGAGGAATTGGCTGGCGCCAAGGCAGCGCTCGGCATCACCTATCCCGCTTTTGAAATCCCAGCCAATATTCTGGACACCTGGCGTGCCGCCGGCACTCGCTCGCAGAATGTTCGCGGCGAATGGCTATCGCGCCTGGGCGCATCGGCCAACAAAGCCGAATTCGAGCGTCGCATGACTGGCGAGCTGCCCGCCGGATTCGCCAATGCCATGAACACCTACAAGCAGCAGCTCAGCGCCGACAAGCCCAAGGTCGCCAGCCGCAAAGCCAGCCAGATGGCTCTTGAAGTCATCAATGCTGTCGTGCCAGAGACCCAGGGCGGCTCGGCCGATCTGACCGGCTCGAGCCTGACCAATACCAAGGAAACCCTACCCTTCCAGGCCGACAATTATTCTGGCCGCTACATGATGTACGGCATTCGCGAGCAAGGCATGGCTGCCGCCATGAACGGCATCGCTCTGCATGGCGGCCTGATTCCCTATGGCAGCACCTTCATGTGCTTTACCGACTACGCCCGTCCGGCCATCCGCTTGTCGGCTCTGATGGGCCTACGCGTCATCTATGTGATGACTCATGATTCGATCGGCCTGGGCGAAGACGGCCCGACCCATCAGCCAGTAGAGCACATGTCCGCCCTCCGCGCGATTCCCAATCTGCTGGTCTTCCGCCCGGCCGATGCGGTGGAAACCGCCGAATGCTGGGCTCTAGCCATGCAAAGCGACAGCACGCCGTCGATCCTGGCCCTGTCGCGCCAGAACCTGCCCACCGTGCGAACCGAACACACCACCGAAAACAAGTCGGCCAAGGGCGCCTATACCCTTGCCGGTGACCTCGACGCCCAGGCGGTGATCTTTGCCACCGGTTCGGAAGTCGCCATCGCGCTAGACGGCATGAAAGCCCTTGCCGAACAGGGCATCAGCGCCCGCGTTGTCTCCGTGCCCTCCATGGAATTGTTTGCCAAGCAGTCCGGCGCTTATCGCGCCGAAATCTTTGGCCAGGCCAAGGCCCGCGTTGCCATCGAAGCCGGCACCGAGATGAGCTGGAACAAGCTTCTCGGGGATAAGGGTCGCTTCGTTGGCATGCATGGCTTCGGCGCATCGTGTCCAATCGAAGAGCTTTATAAACACTTTGGTATTACAGCCAAAGCCGTTGTTGATGCTGTCACGGCACAGTTGTAATAGAGAGCCCTGACTCCCTTCTCCTCACCCCTCCCAAGGAGCGTCTTCTCATGGCAGTTCGCGTCGCCATCAATGGTTTTGGTCGTATCGGCCGCAACGTTCTCCGTGCGATCATGGAATCTGGTCGCACCGATATCGAAGTCGTGACCATCAATGATCTCGGCCCGGTCGAAACCAATGCCCATCTGTTCCGTTTCGACAGCGTGCACGGCCGCTATAATGGCACCGTCACCGTCGATGGCGATACCATCGACGTGGGTTGTGGCCCGATCAAGGTAACCGCCGTGCGTGATCCGGCCGAGCTGCCGCATGCCGCTGTGGGCGTCGATATCGCCTTGGAATGCACCGGCGTCTTTACCTCTAAGGAACAGGCCAGCGCCCACCTCAAGGCTGGTGCCAAGAAGGTACTGATCTCCGCCCCCGGCGATGGCGCTGATCTGACGGTCGTTTACGGCATCAACCACGATCAGCTGAGCAAGGACCACATTGTGGTCTCCAGTGCCTCGTGCACCACCAACTGCCTGGCGCCCGTTGCCTATGTGCTGCACAAGGAATTCGGCATCGAACGTGGCATGATGACCACGATCCATTCATATACTGGCGACCAGCCGACGCTCGACATCGTGCACAAGGACCTCTATCGCGGCCGCGCTGCTGCGCTCAGCCAGATCCCAACCTCGACCGGTGCCGCCAAGGCCATCGGCCTGGTAATGCCCGAACTCAAGGGTAAGCTGGACGGCATTTCGATCCGCGTCCCGACCCCGAATGTTTCTTGCGTCGATTTCAAGTTCATCACGTCGCGTGACGTGACTGCCGAAGAAATCAACCAGGCGATTAAGTCCTACGCCGAAGGCGCGCTCAGGGGCATTCTGGGCTTCACCACCCAGCCCAACGTCTCGATCGACTTCAACCACGACAGTCATTCCTCGACCCTGGCTTTCGATCAGACCAAGGCGATGGGCGGCAATTTTGCCTCGATCCTGAGCTGGTATGACAATGAATGGGGCTTCTCCAACCGCATGGCCGATACGGCCTTTGCGATGGGCAAGACACTGTAGGCTTTCCTCACAATACCCTTCTGCAAGAGGCGTCCCAACCGGGCGCTCTTTTTGCTAATGATGCCCAGGCCCTTAACCAACAGATCAGTCATAAGTCTTGATTGATCCGTCCGCTGGTGCGCCCCCGACCCCGCTGGTCTAGAACACTGCCATGTGGCGGCCACCGCCGGTGGCATCCGCGTTCGTGGCGCGGTCATCACGCCCGATTTCGGCCTGTTCTATCGCCTCAAGTTGGACGAGAACGGCCACGCCCGCATGGTCAGGATCGAGCATACCGATGGCAGAGTGTTTAAGCTGTTCAGCGACGACGCCAGCAATTAGAGCGATGATCGCGCCGAGCCGCTGCCCGATTTGCGTGGCTGCATCGATATCGATATTTCGGCAACGCCGCTGATCAATTCGCTGCCACTCTGGCGCTGCGACTAGGTCGTTGAATTGCCGCAGCACTTCACCATGGCCCGGATCAATGTCGATACACTCACCGCCCAGCGCCATGAGCAATTCTACACCAGTCTCGAGGAGACCACCTTCCGCTATCAGTTCGCCGACGGCAGCTTTGAATGGATTCTGAACGTCGATAGCGATGGCCTAGTGCTCGACTATCCCAATCTTTTCACCCGCGTCGACTGATCACGTCACTGCCTGCCGTATCACCACGATCCCGACGCTCCTCTCGCGCACTTCCGGCGTCGCCAGACAAATGGCCACCGCCTCACAGCCTAGCGCACCGAGATAGGACGCGACCAGTGTCGGCGAACTGTGATTGGCAGGACAGAACACAATGGCCTCATCATCCCGAACGGCCGCCAGATCGAGAATGACGCTGGATCGTGTTATCAGGAACAGGCGCGGCAATTCACCCGCCCGACGCAGATAGGTGATAATCGCTTCCTAGCTGGCGTGATCAAGTCCATCCTCGACCATCCAGCCCAGTGCCTTGTCCACCCTTGCCCGCAATGTCGATTCCGACATTATCCTGGCTTGCGCCGCGGCGCTGTCATTCTCCAGCCGCGCCAGATCGAGAAACGCCGTGTCATCAAGCGTCTCGGCCAACCGCATTGCCAGCCGGGTCTTGCCGCTGCCCAATGGTCCGATAATGAAGGTCCGCGCCGCCAGATCACGCAAGGTGAACCGATCGTCACCCCAGGGACAGAGCAAGTTGAAGTCGACGGCAGGTTCGGAGGCCTGCCCGACCAATTGCTGCAGCACCTGCAGCTCGGGTTCTGCGCCTTGCGCCAGCGTGCCGGGCAAATCCCGTATCTTGGCCGCGATCAGAGCCTGTAGCCGCGCCTCAAGCACACATTGATTCGTTTCGATGGCAAACTGCAGACCGCGCCCATCGCCAGCTAATACCCACTCGATTTCGGCTAGGCTCAGCCTCAGTCCGCGCAACGCCACTATCTTTGCCGCGCGGGCCAGCACGGCTGGCCCGTAGACCCACCATCCCGCTGCCGTGCGGTCCGGCACGACAAGACCACGATTCTCATAAAGACGCAGTGCCTTACCTGACACACCTAGCAGGCGCGCCGCGTCGGCATGTTTGAGATTACGGTTTGAAAATGTCACGACTCACCTCTTTTGGCTGATCGTCTGCCTTACCGGGCCTGCCCTAAAGGCCAGGTCAAGCCCCAATCTCCCGCGCCCCGCTGTCACCACCAGGTCATCAAATCAGGCTAAAGGCTGAGCCGACCCCATGTCGTCGGAGAAACAGCCACATTCCACATCATGCCGCGCATCTTGCCAGCCTGCCTGTCGCCGCCCTGTTGATCGGCGAGACGGGGCAACCCGCCATGCTGATCGCGCCATCTGCCCTGACCGCACTCTGATGTCCTGATCCGCGATCGCCTCATTCACCGCTACGTCGGCCTGGCCGCCTAGCCCAGCAATAGCTTTGCGCGTCATGTGTTGATCGACAATCTGGGTCAACTGCTCTGCATGACCCTGCTGGGACTGCCGCTGTTCTTTTCCGGTCATGCACTGCGCACGATACGCTAGCGGGGTTGAGCGCGGTCCTGATCACCCCTTAGCCGCGCCAGTTTTTTTACACAACTTGCCTTCCCCCTCTGGCAGCGCTCTGCTATACTACAGTTGATAAATGGCCGGAGGCCCAACCCATGAGAGCAACTTTCAAAACTCTCGATGAGCTTGATCTCACCAATAAGCGCGTTCTGCTCCGGGCCGATCTCAATGCCCCCATGGCCAACGGCAAGGTGAGTGACGCCACCCGCATCGAGCGTCTGATCCCCACCATCCGCGAAATCGTCCGGCATGACGGAAAGGCCATCCTGCTTAGCCATTTTGGCCGCCCCAAGGGCAAGGTCGATCCCGAATTTTCGCTCGAGAAGATATGCTCGGCAGTAGCCGACCAGACCAGTCGCCAGGTTGGCTTTGTTGCCACCGACTGGACCGATGTCAGCGCCGCGGCCAAGGCCATTGATGATGCGCCAGTCGGCTCTGTCCTAATCATGGAAAACACCCGCTTTCATCCCGGCGAGGAAGCCAACGACATCGAACTAGCCAAGCGCATGGCCAGCCTGGGCGACGTCTATGTCAACGACGCTTTTTCCGCCGCTCACCGCGCCCATGCCTCGACCTCAGCCCTGGCCCATCTGCTGCCTGCCGCGGTCGGTCTGGCTATGCAAGCTGAACTGGAAGCCCTCGAAGCCGGGCTTGGCAAGCCGAAAAAGCCGGTGGTTGCTATTGTCGGTGGAGCAAAAGTGTCCTCCAAGATCGACCTGCTGGAAAATCTCGCCAGCAAGGTTGATGGCCTGGTGATCGGCGGCGGCATGGCCAATACATTCCTCCATGCCCAGGGCTATGGCGTCGGCAAGTCACTCTGCGAAAAAGACCTCAAGGAAACCGCCTTGCGCATCATGGACAAGGCTATCGACAGTGGCTGCGCCATCATCCTGCCCATCGATGCGGTTATGGCCTGGCACTTCAAAGCTGATACTCCGACCCGCCTCTACGGCGTGGATGCCATGGACAATGATGCCATGATGCTCGATATCGGCCCTTCCTCGATCGAGCGCATTATCGGCGCCATCGACGACGCCCACACCGTGATCTGGAACGGCCCGATGGGCGCCTTTGAAACGAACCCATTTAATGCCGGCACCGTGGCCATTGCCAAGCATATAGCCAAGCGCACCCATGAGGGCATGCTGGTCTCAGTGGCCGGCGGCGGCGACACGGTTTCCGCTCTCGCCTATGCCGGCGTCAAAGACGACTTCACCTATGTCTCGACCGCCGGCGGCGCCTTTCTGGAATGGATGGAAGGCAAGCCGCTCCCTGGCGTCGACGCGCTGAAGAAGTAAGCTGACCGCCTCGACTGTCTCAGTCGAGTCAGAGTCTTTGAACAGCGCGAACTGCCCCAGGGTTGGCTCTCGATATCGCTTATCGCCAGCCCAAGCGCCTCGAACCGCGCGGCCTCGGCAAATATATCGGCGGCTTCCAAGACGATGCTGGTCAGCGACCCGGGCAGCATGATGCCAAACCAAGCCACTAGCGTAAACGAGGCTTATCCGTCCTTGGGGCCAACCTGGATTCACTGCTGACCAGGCCCCATGGGATTGTCGCGGATAACCTTGAAGCCAAGCACGTCGGTGTAAAATCGCTTCGCAGCCTGCTGCTCCGACACAGGCGCCGATCAACCTCCTCAAGCTGGTCTGGCCTTCCAATAGATGGTTTAGACCGAAGCGGCCAGACGCACCAGAATTTCGGCTCGCAACTGGCCGATCAGCAGCAAACTAGGGCAACACCCTTGTCTCGGACAAGACCACCACATCCCAACCGGTAGCTCCTTGCGGACTGGACCTAGAACGTCGCCATTACCGGGTCCGAACCAATACGGCCATTAGCCCTGTTGAGCCCGGCAATGGCCGCCATATCGGCGCCGCTGAGGGTAAAGGGATCACCACCAGCCCCAATTCGATATGCCAGCGAATAATCACCTCCGCCGTGCTTTTGTCATGCCAGGCGGCGATCGTACCGAAGACTGATCTATCGAGAAGCTGGCCCTGACCCCGCAGGCTCCAGCTCTCGGCGACTACGCCAAGCTTTGCGTGCTTGGCCCGCATCGTAGCCTGCTGGAACAGCGGGTGCAGCTGGATCTGGTTGATCGCTAGCGTCATCCCGGTTTCGGCGATGAGCTGATCAATATAGTCGCCTTCAAAATTGGAGACCCCGATCGAGCGCACCTTGCCCTCTTCGCGCAGACGGATCAGCGCTTTCCAGGTGTCGATGAATTTGCCGCGCTAGGCCGACGACCAATGGATCAGATAGAGATCGACATAGTTGATCTTGAAACGTTTCAAACTCACGTCCATCGCCCGGAGCGTGGAATCAAAACCCTGCGCCTCGTTCCACAGCTTAGTGGTCAGAAAGATATCGCCGCGCGCAACATCGGACTGCGCCATGCCAAGGCCAACGCCCACCTCATTCTCGTAGATCGCGGCGGTATCGCTGTGCCGGTATCCCGCCGCCAGCGCACTGGCAACGGTGGTAGCGGCAGTCTCGTCAGTTGCCTTCCACACGCCCAGTCCGATCTGGGAAATCGTACGGCCGTCATTATAAGGTCACGAGAGGCTCGTGCTCATCTTCATCATCCATTGCTATGGGAATTTGGTGCTACCCTAGGACAAAAGGTGATCAGAACTAAGCCCGGCGACGCATCTTCCATATAAGATTCGCCTTTGGTCTAATAACCCTAGGTCTAATCGTATTGGCGGCAACGAAAGTCTAATATTGGCACAACTCCAACGTCCGAGGTTCTGCTGTGACGAAGTCGCTCAATGCCATTGCTCAAAAACTGATGGAGTCCGGCAAGGGCATCCTTGCCGCCGACGAATCCGAAGGCACTATCGCCAAGCGCTTTGCCAAGATCAATTTGCCCAATTCGCTCGACCTGCGCCGCGATTATCGCGAAATGCTGTTCCGCTCCACCGAAGCGATGACCAAGTACATTTCCGGCGTCATTCTCACCGAAGAAACGCTCGAACAGTCTGCCGCGGACGGCACCGCCTTCCGCTCTATTCTCGCCGACGCTGACGTGATCCCGGGCATCAAGGTCGATCGTGGTGCCCTCCCCATGCCCGGTGAGCACAATGAAAAGATTACCGAAGGTCTCGATGGTCTGCGCCAGCGCCTGGTGCGCTACGCCGATCACGGCGCCGGCTTTGCCAAATGGCGCGCTGTGATCACCATCAATGACGTTGCGCCCACCCGCAACAATATCCGTGCCAATGCCCATGTCCTGGCCCGTTACGCCATCCTCTGCCAGGAAGCCGGCATCGTGCCGGTGGTCGAACCCGAAGTGGTTGGCGATGGCGACCCAGGCAACCACTCACTCGAACGCTGCGCTGCGGTGACCGGCGAAGTGCTCGAAGCCACCTTCAAGGAACTGCGCCTTGCCGGCGTCGATCTCGGCGGCATACTACTCAAGCCCAATATGGTCCTGCCCGGCGTCAATTCCCGCGACCGCTTCTCGGTTGAAGAAGTCGCGCGCCGCACCGTGGCCGTGCTGCGCGAACATGTTCCTGCTGCCGTTCCCGGCATTGCCTTCCTGTCTGGCGGCCAGACTGATGAGGAAGCGACCGCCCATCTGTCGGCCATGAACCAGATCGCTGGCAAGCCCTGGCCGCTGACCTTCTCCTATGGCCGCGCGCTGCAGAATGTCGCCCTGCGCACCTGGGCCGGCCGCCGTGAAAACTTCCCGCTTGCCCAGGCCGCCTTCACCCATCGCGCTCACATGAATTCGCTGGCTGCGCTGGGCATCTGGACCGGCGAACTCGATCACGCTGCCTGAGTTCTATCCGAAGTCCCAACATATCACCACTGATGCGCGTCCTCATCTCGAGGGCGTGCATTTTTTTGCGCCGCTGTTTTCCTTCCTCTATTGAAGAGACTCCCTCTTTGTCGCCAAAATGGCTAATCAAGCAGAGGGCACCAGCGTCGAGTTATTGAGAACCATGGCCCCGCAGCTTTATTTGATCACCCCGGAAGCCGCCGATCCGCAGAGCTTTCCCCAGACGCTGCTAGCCGTATTGAACGCTGTCGAGTTTTCCGCCCTGCTAGTCCGTCGCTGCAATCTCGATGATGTCGCCCATGCTGGCTTTGCCACCAGGCTGGTGGCCGCCGGACAGGGCGCGGGCTGCGCCGTGCTGATTGAGGACGACGCAGCGCTGGCTAGCCGGCTCGGTGCCGATGGGGTCCATGTGAATGGCGGACCGGCTGCCGTCAAGGCCGCTGTCGCCGCGGTTAAGCCAGCCATGATTGTTGGCGCTAGCTCGGCGCTGACCCGCCACGACGCCATGACAATCGGCGAAATGGATGTCGACTATGTGTTCTTCGGCTCGCTCGCTGGCAGCAGCGACGCCAGTGCCGCTGACCTTGCTGAATGGTGGGCGGCGATCTTTGAAATCCCCGCCGTCCTCAGCAACCCCGCCGCCACCCCGGCAGTCGACCCGCGCGGCGCAGAATTTCTGGCGCTGTCCAACTCCATCTGGTCGGCTCCCGATCCAGTAGCTGCCGCTAGCGCCATCAACGCCGCGCTGAACGCCAAATGATCAAGCAGCGATTCATCTATCTTGCACTGCTGGCCATGTTGCTGCCCCTGCCAGCTCTGGCCCAGGAAACTGCCGCGACCGAGACGCCCCCCGAAGGCCCGGCCAAGCGTATCAGCGATCAGATCTTCGGCCCCCGTGTTCCCACAGACATAGCCTTTGGCGCCTTCCAGCGCGGTTATTACCTAACCGCTCTGGAATTCGCCCTGCCCCGCGCCGGTCAGGGCGACGCGGCCGCTCAGACCCTGATTGCCGAGATCTATGCCAAGGGGCTGGGCGTGGCGGAGAACGACCAGCGCGCTGCCAATTGGTATCAGTTGGCCTCGGACAATGGCGATATCCTCGCCAGTTTCGAACTAGCCCTGCTCTATCAGGATGGTATCGGTGTACCTAAGAACCGGGCCCGCGCCGCTGATCTGTTCAAAAAGGCAGCTCAGGCCGGCAATATCTCGGCCAAATACAATCTGGCACTGCTCCATGTTGAGGGCATCTATGCCGCGCCTAGCCTGAGCACCGCCGCCGCCCTAATGCTGGAGGCTGCCGATGCTGGCCTGGCCGAAGCCCAATATGATTATGGCACCATATTGATCGAAGGCGCCGGCATTCCGCCTGACCCCAAGGAGGGCGCGCGCTATATTAAAATGGCCGCAGCGCAGAACCTGATTGCCGCCCAGGTCGACTACGCCACCCTGCTCTATCTGGGTCAAGTGATCGACAAGGATGTCGAAGCTGCCGTGATCTGGTACGCGCGCGCCGCCGACGCCGGCAACGCCGTGGCACAAAATCGCTATGCCAAACTGCTCGCCGTTGGCGAAGGCGCGCCTCTTGATCTCCAGGAAGCAGCAATGTGGCGCGCGCTATCGCGGCGTCAAGGTCTAAACGATCCCTCCCTGGACCGGCTGTTGATCTCCATCCCCGCGGAGGATCTGGCTGCCGCCGAGGAGCGCGCCCGCTTCTGGCCCTCCACCGTGCCAACAGCGGAGACGGTGCCCAACATCCAGACCATCTTCGAAATCCCTTCCATACAGATGCTAACTAGCCAAATCCCGGCGCCTGCTGACTCGTCTGATATCGAGGCTCCAGCCCCGGCCACAGCGACAGATCCGCAAAACCCTTGAACCGACCCGCGTTCTGGGGCAATAAGTCCGTTATGCCCATCAGCCCAATCAACCTTTGGCTAAGCCGCATCCAGCGCGCGTGGCCCGCTCCAATAGTTTGCCCACTCGAAAGCACCCACCCGCATGGCCAAGATCAACGGCAATGAAATCCGCCCCGGCTTCGTCATCAACCACCAGGACCACCTCTGGGTTGCCGTCAAGGTCGATCACGTCAAGCCCGGTAAGGGCGGCGCCTATGCCCAGGTCGAACTCAAGACAATCCTGACCGGCACAAAGCTCAATGAGCGATTCCGCTCAGCCGAAACTGTCGAGCAGGTGGAGCTCGAATTCCGCGACTTCACCTATCTCTACGAGCAGAGCGACAGCCTGGTCTTCATGGATCAGCAGAGCTACGAGCAGGTCGAACTAGCCAAGGATTTTGTCGGCGAACGCGCTGCCTTCCTCTCGGACGGCATGAAGATCACCCTAGAAATGCACGAGGACACCCCGCTTGGCGTCCGCTTTCCGCCCAATGTTGTGCTTGAAGTGATCGAGGCCGATCCAGTGACCAAGGGTCAGACGGCCTCCAACCAGTTCAAGCCCGCCAAGGTCGGCAACGGCCTCAAGGTCATGGTGCCACCCTTTATCGCAGTTGGCGAACGCATCGTCGTCGACACCACCGAAACCACCTATTTGCGTCGGGCGGACTGACAATGGCACGTTCTGCAATCCTCAATGTCATGGTCAGCGCAGCCATCAAGGCCGGCAAATCGCTGACCAAGGACTTCAACGAAATCGAAAACCTGCAGGTCTCCCGCAAGGGCCCGGCCGACTTCGTCTCCAAGGCCGATTTGCGCGCCGAACAGATCATCTTCACCGAACTGCAGAAGGCGCGTCCCACTTATGCCTTTCTGATAGAAGAGAGCGGCGAAGTCGCCGGCACCGATGGCCAGCACCGCTGGATCGTCGATCCGCTTGATGGCACCACTAATTTCCTGCATTCTATCCCCCTGTTTGGTGTGGCCGTCGCACTCGAGCGCGCTAATGAGATCGTCGCCGCGGTGATCTACAATCCGGTGCTCGATGAGCTCTACACCGCCGAAAAGGGCGGTGGCACCTGGCTCAACGATCGCAAGCGCCTGCGCGTAGCCGGCCGTCGCAGCCTGTCTGACGCCGTGGTCTGCATCGGCATCAAGACGCAGGGCACCAACAATGATGGCCTGCAATTGCGCCAGCTGGCCCATATCAACCCGGCCGTCGCCGGTATTCGCCGCTCCGGCTCGATTGCCATTGACATGGCGTGGCTGGCCGCCGGCCGCTATGACGCCCTCTGGGAAATCGGCCTGGCCCCCTGGGGGGTCGCGCCGGGCTTGCTAATAGTCAAGGAAGCCGGTGGCTTCGTCTCAGACTTTGCTGGCAGCACCGGCTCGGTTTGGAATGGCCAGATTGTGGCCGGCAACGAGACTCTGCAGCCAGCCCTGCTCAAGGAACTCCGGGGCATCCAGTAACTACAGGCGGTCTTAATAGCTCGAGCACCGGCGCCCATTACATGAAGTCAGGTTCCGCAACATCAGGCATAGCCTTCCAAGCGGGCAAATTCGCCCGGTCGATCTAGCCTAGCCGTTAACCTTTTGCATTGCTCCACAACTAAGGTCTGACTAGTCTGGAACGCAGTGATTTGCGCGTATAAGGCAAGGTTCAGGCAGATATGACGCAAGGCTACGATCCCTACCACCTTGCCAGTCCCACTGTTTATCTGATCAAGATTATGATTTTCTTGGTGCTCGTCGCGCTTGTTGGCACCATCCTATTCAGTACGATAACGACATTTTTCTGGGCTAATCCCTTCATCAACGCGATGATCTTCTTCGGCCTAGACGTCGGCATCTTTCTGAGTATCCGTCAGGTTGCGCGGCTCTTCCTCGAAGTCAAATAGATCAATTCCCTGCAGGACGGCACCTCCATCAATGTGTGCGCGCCCGTCTTGCTGGCCCCGGTCGCCGGCATTCTGCGCGAGCGGATCGGCGAGGCAGTGATCGCCCCGTCCTCAATGCACTCGATCCTGGACAGCGTTGGCAATCGACTGGACGAAGCCAAGGACACCTCGCGCTATCTGACCGGGCTACTTGTCTTTCTGGGCCTGATGAGGACTTTTTACGGCCTATTGCAAACCGTGACTTCAGTTGCCGGCGTCATCAACCAGCTTGATGTCACCGCCAGAGACTCTGCCGCCCTGTTTTTCAATCTCAAGGAAGGACTGACCGCGCCGCTGGCCGGCATGAGCATCGCCTTCTCGTCCTCGCTATTCGGCCTTGCCGGCTCGCTGGTCTGGGTTTTCTTGATCTCCAGACCAGTCAGGCCCAGAAAGCCTTCTATGTCGATCTCGAAGATTGGATGACGTCCATGACCGAACTGTATCACCTGGTCAGCGCCATGCTGGCTAATGCCAGGGGAGGGGGTGGAAATGCAGGCCATGTTCGACAAGCTTGGCAGCTCCATGCAGAACCAGAATTCCAGCCAGAACGCCATTCGTGCCATGGCCGAGCTGGCACGCGGCATTGATGGCATAGTCAAGCATATTCGCATCGAGCAGAACGATCTGCGCAAGCAGCTCGACGAGCAGGATGCAACCAATCGCAAATTGGGCGAACTAATCGATGCCGTGTTAAATCAGGCCGACAACGAGCGGCGGAACTAGGCCCATGCCAGGAGCCCGTTCCCGTCGGCACATCGAGGCCAATTGCTGGCCCGATTTTGTCGACGCCCTGTCCAGCCTGCTGCTGGTGATCATCTTATGCTCAGCCTGTTCATACTAACCCAGTTCTTTCTAGATTAGGAGCTGCAGGGGTGCGACATCGCTTTGACCTACCTCAACAGCCAGATCACAGAACTGACCAATCTATTGCAGCTCGAACACGCAAATTTTGACGATCTGACCAGCCAAATCGCCACCCTGACCGCCACCCCTGGCAGCGCCCAGGACGAAAACGTCAGCCTAATAGCCAGTTCGCCGGCATCCTTAATGTTGCGCTGGCCCAGCGCGTGCAGGACCTCACCCGCTATCGTTCCGACTTCTTTGGTCACCTGCGGCAGATTCTCGAAGGCTGCGCCGATGTGCGGGTCGTCGGCGACCGCTTCGTGTTCCAGTCCAAGGTGCTGTTCTGGGCCGGCTAGGCCGACGTGCAGACCGCAGGTCTGCCCGATCTTGATGCCCTAGCCAACGCCATCCTGCAGCTCGAAACCGAGATCCCGACCGACATCAACTGGGTGCTGCGCATTGACGGCCATATCGATCGTTGCCCGATCAACAATGCGCGCTTCCTCTCCAATTGGGGGCTGTCGGCAGCCAGGGCGATTTCGGTGGCATAATATCTGGTCAGCAAGGGCGTCTCGCCCAACAGGCTAATCGCCGCTAGTTTTGGCGAGTTCACCCCGCTCGATCTCGCCGATATCGACGAAGCCTACTGTTGCAACCGTCGCATCGAATTCAAGCTGACCGAAGGCTGATCGGCTCAAGCCGCCGGCATATCGTCCAGCCGGAATTGCAGCTTGGCGAGTTCGGCGTAACGTCCTCCCTTGGCGACCAATTGGTCGTGCGTGCCCTGGTCGATGATCCGACCGCCATCGAGCACCAGGATCTTATCAGCATCGCGGATCGTGGCTAGTCGATGCGCGATCACCAGCGTGGTGCGCCCCTTCATCAGATGCTCCAGCGCGATCTGCACAAACCGCTCGCTCTGGGCGTCTAATGCGCTGGTGGCCTCGTCAAGCAACAGGATCGGCGCATTTTTTAGGATAGCGCGGGCAATCGCCAGCCGCTGCTTCTGTCCGCCCGACAGCATGACGCCACGCTCGCCGACAATCGTGTCATAGCCGAGCGGCAGTTCCATGACAAAATCATGCACCAGGGCAGCCTTGGCTGCTGCCCAAACCTCAGCCTGGCTCGCCTCGGGCTTGCCGAACCGAATATTGTCGGCAATCGTACTGGCAAAGATCGTCGGCTCCTGCTCGACATAGGCGAAGCGCTGGCGCAATTCTTCCAGCCGCACATCACGAATATCGATGCCATCGACGCGGATCGTCCCAGCAACTACATCGTAAAACCGCTGCAGCAGCGACAGTGTGGTCGACTTGCCCGAGCCGGAAGGGCCGACCAGAGCGACGGTTTCGCCCAGTCCCACGGTAAAGCTCAAATCGGTCAGCACACGTTCAAAACCGCTGGATTGATAGCCGAAATCGACATGCTCGAAGGCCACCGTTCCTAGCGCCGGCACCGGCAGCGCCACCGGATTAACCGGGTCGATAATGGACGCTTCAGTATCAAGAATTTCGGTCAGCCGCTCGGTCGCCCCCGCCACGGTCTGCAGGATGCCCAGTACTTCGCTGACATTGGTCAGCGCGCCCGAGGCCATCAGCGCATAGACTAGAAACTGCGTTAGCTGACCAGCCGTCACCGTACCAGCAAACACCGAGCGGGCGCCCCACCAGACCAGAAACACCACCGCCGATGCGCCCAGAAAGATCACCATGCCCACCAGCATCGAGCGCGCGCCCAGCCGGCGGACTTCGGCCTGATAGCTGTCTTCGCTGCGTACATCGTAGATGGCAGCCTGGGTGTTTTCCTGGGTGAACGATTTGACAGTGCGGGTAGCGCCTAGCATCTCGGTGGCCATCGCCGACAGATCGGCCAGCGCATCCTGAGTCCGCCGCGACATGCCGCGCAACCGGCGCGAATAGGCGATCAGCGGCAGCAGCAGGGCCGGCGCCGCGATAACCACAGCCAGTGTCAACACCGGGCTGGTCAGGAACATCATGATCAGCGCGCCGATAATGGTGACCATCGAGCGCAGGGCTAGAGAAAAGCTCGAACCGACGGCATTGCGGATCACCGCCACGTCGCCGTTGAGCCGACTGGTCAATTCGCCGACCCGATTGGTATCGAAATAGCGCGCATCAAGCCGCAGCAGATGCACAAACGCGGCCTGCCGCAGATCGGCCAGCACCCGTTCGCCAATCACGGAAATGAAGTAGAATCGCGCCCCGCTGGCCACAGCCATGATGGCGGCAATGCCCACAATCAACCAACCATAGCGACCTACATTTTCCAGGTTCTGCTCGATAAACCCCTCGTCGATCGCCCCGCCGAGTACCGCCGGAATGGACAGCGACGACACCGCCGAAATCAGTAGGAACAGCACGGTAAAGGATAACCGAACCGGATATTTCAGAATGAAGGGCAGCAAGCGCCGCAGCGGCTGTAGCTTGCGTGGCGTCGCCGCGGCTGCACTCTGGGTCTTGCTGGAATCGGCCTGAACCGGAACGGCCTGGTCTGTCATCGCTCGGTTACGCCACTTTGCAGAGATTGGGGTCCGGAAATTCCGAGCCGCGCTGTGACTCCGATATAGGCACTGCCTCGGCAAGCGGCAACCGCTTTGTCCGGCGTGAAATTGCCGCGCCACGCCCTTGCAGATTGAACAGGCTTTCTATATGAAGCGGCCAATACTAGTTTTAGATTCTCTCTGGGCGCTGCGGCGCCCGTTTGATTTGAGGCGAACACCATGAAGGCTGACACCCATCCGGACTACCACTTGATCAATGTGATAATGACCGACGGCACCAAATACGTGACGCGTTCGACCTACGGCAAAGAAGGCGACACGCTGCAGCTCGACATCGATCCCAAGACCCACCCCGCCTGGACTGGCGGCACGGGCCAGCTAATGAATCGCGGCGGCCGCGTTTCGCGCTTCAAGGAGCGCTTCAAGGGCCTGAGCATCTAATCCAGCCACTAAACAGAATTGAAAACCCGGCCTTTGTGCCGGATTTTTGTATTCTTGGTCTGCGCAGCGCGGGCTCAGGCCCGGCCGAACAGCGCCTTGAGCCGCGCCAGTTAGTCGGCAATGCCGTTGGCTGTGCCAGAATCGACCTCACTCATCCGACCGCGTTCCAGCGTGTCGAACTGCATCACGCGGTCGAACAGCCGGTCATCTTTGTCGATATAATCGCGCAATCGGTCCGGCAATTGGTCATAGCCGGGACCGCCACGCGCCGATGGCGTTGCCAAAAACTTGACCTTCTCCTTTTTCGGAGCGGGCATTTTCTTTCGTGATTTTATCTTCATTGACCGCGCATTGCAGCAGCAGCGAGGACGCTAGCTGCATCAGTCGCATGGATTTGGTTGCATAGACGAATGAAGCCTCGCGGCTGAGAATGTGGCTATCGTTGCGTCCGTCGCCATCGAGATAGATGACAACGTCCTCGATCAGAACCATGTCTTCGCGATATAGCACGTCAAAGCCGCCCGCAGCCACGATGCGCGGGCCGATTGCAATTGCCGATCCAGTCTCAATTCATGTCCGCCAACCAGCCGTCTCCTCACGCAGTCACCAATATCGACGCGTCACGCCAGACATTAGCCTATCACGCACCATAACAATCGAAGTGGGCTTTAAGCGACAACACTGGGACGGGAAATAGACGCCTAAAAAAGAAAAAGAGCGGCGCGAACCGCTCTTGAAGTTAACAGGGGGCATCAAACAGAGGGAGAAACCACTCTGAAAAATCCAGAACAATCTGAATAATGAAACGTTACCACCAAACCATTAATTGCAAGTTAACAAGATTCGATTTCTTGATCATATCACTTGGCGATATGTTCACTTCGCCACCACGGCGAGTCAACTGGAGTGAACACAACATGAATGAGTCGTTCTGACGGCCTGCAGTTGCACTTTGCTTTGCTGATCGTATCGCCACGATGTCAATATCGCCACGATGTCAATTAGGAGAGCAACGATGATCACCATGCCTGCAGGAGCCGCCACTGGCCTGCTCGTGGGCCTGATGGCCATCGTCGGCGCCAGCTCTGGCAACATCGGCCGACCGCAATCTGCCCGGGCACGGGGCGAGCCAAACCGTTCCCGCCGGGCCGGGCCGGCTAACGCCGCCGAATCCGGCCCACCAGACTCAGCCGGCCGCCAAGGCCCGAGCGCTTCCGGCATCAGAACTTGAAGATCGACTCGGCCACCTGAAGCGTTTTTTCCCGCGCATTGATCGCCGCGCGCAGCCGCATGATTTCGCCCTCGAGCAGGGCAATGCGCTCGGTTAGTTCCTCCACCGACATTGTATCGACCACTATGCCAACTTCATGCGCCTTAGACTTGTTGCTTATGTCTTCGTCCATACCGGCCTCCTGCATTGCAATTGCGCAATTTATCGCGACGGGCTTGCCGGGCAAGCCAGCATCGCCCAGCATGCGGTCATGACCGATTCCGACACCATGCAAGCCATTGCCATCAGAACTCCCGGCGGCCCTGAAGTTCTGGTCAGCCAGCCCTGGCCGATACCCGAATGCGGCGCGGCCGAAGTGCTGATCCGCGTCGCAGCGGCCGGGATTAATGGGCCCGATCTGGCGCAGCGGCGCGGCCATTACGACCCGCCCCCGGGGGCGTCGCCTCTACCCGGGCTGGAAGTGGCCGGCGAAATCGTCGCCGTCGGCAGCCAGGTCGAAGGCTGGCGGGGCGGCGACCATGTCATGGCGCTGACCAATGGTGGCGGCTATGCAGAATTCGTCGCTGTGCCGGCGGGGCAAGTGCTGCCGGTTCCTGTCAGCTGGACCATGACCGAGGCCGCCGCCTTGCCTGAAACATGGTTCACCGTGACTCAGACCCTGGTGCTGCGAGCCGGACTTGCCCCCGGCATGAGTGTTCTCGTCCACGGCGCAGCCGGTGGCATTGGTGGTGCGGCTATCCAGATCGTCACCATTTTGGGCGCCAGGGCAATTGCGGTCGTGTCTTCGGCCGCCAAAGCTGCCTATGCGCTTCGCCTGGGCGCGGTCGCGACAATAGATTCGACAATTGAGGACATTGCCGCCCGCACGCTTGAACTCACCGACGGCGCTGGTGTTGATCGCGTGCTCGACATTATTGGCGGCGCTATGACCCAGACCAATCTGGTCGCTTCGGCGCGCGCCGGACATATCGTTCAGGTCTCGACCCTGGATGGCGCCAATGCATCGATCTCGCTGCGCACCATGATGGCCAGGCAGTTGACGCTGTCTGGTTCGACATTGCGGCTCCAGACAGCGGCGACCAAGGCCGCCATCGCCAGCCATATTCGCAGCCATCTATTACCGGCCCTCGAGGCGCCCGGCTTCACCAAACCCATGATTACTAGCTTCCCGATCGGCGTCGCCGCAGAAGCGCATCGCCACATGGAAGCACGCGGCCACATTGGCAAGCTAGTGCTGGTGACACCCTTCGGCACTCGACAATAGCCGAGCGGAAGGTGAGCGAATGCCACATTCGCCATTGCGGATTAGCCTGTAAAACCATATATTGAACGCGTTCCCCCTCAGCACAAAGCAAAGAGGCGGAGCGGTCCGGGGGAAGCCGGCCGCGCCTGCAGGAAGAGATTTATTATGACCCAGCCACTGTTGATGCCTAAGGCGACCGCCGTCTGGCTTGTTGACAACACGGCATTGTCATTCGAGCAGATCGCCGCCTTCTGCACACTGCACCCGCTTGAAGTCCAGGGTATTGCCGACGGCGACGTGGCCGGCACCATCATGGGTGCCAACCCGATCCAGAACGGTCAGTTGACCCGTGAGGAGATCGAAAAGGCCGAAAGCAATCCCAATTATCGCCTCAAGCTCAGCGAACCCAAGGTGCGTGTGGCCACGGCCAAGCGCAAGGGTCCGCGCTATACCCCGATTTCGCGCCGCAATGAGCGCCCCAACGCCATCAAGTGGCTGGTGCGCAATCATCCCGAACTCAAGGACGCTCAGATCATGCGTCTGGTCGGCACCACCAAGTCGACTATCGACTCGGTACGCGAATCCACTCATTGGAACGCCGCCAATCTGGCGGCTATGGATCCGGTGACCCTGGGCCTGTGCAGCCAGATCGATCTCGATCTTGAAGTCCGCCGCGCCTCTAAGGGCGGTCCGAGTATTGACGAGCCAGAAGAAAGCACGATGCTGATGACGGCCGAGGAAGCCCTGGCGCGTTCCGGCAGCCGCGTCTACACCCATGAAGACGGCGAATTTGCTGGCAACGATCATCGCCCTGCCGAAGCGCAGGACGATTTCGATGCCGACTCGGTCTTCTCCAAGCTCAAGTCGATTCAGACCGACACCGACAACTAAATCAGGACCTGATCGGCAGAATGGGAAACAACATCCTGCTGGCCATTTTCGTTCTGCTGGCAGCTAGCGTGGCGCTGATATCGCTGGCCAAGACCACCGGTCTTGGCACCGGTCTGAGCTATCTAGCCGCCGGTATACTTGTCGGCCCCTATGGCCTGCACCTGGTATCGGACAGCGAAATCACTCGCCAGGTCGCCGAATTTGGCATCATCATGATACTGTTCCTGATCGGCCTGGATCTGCAGCCCACACGAAATCTGGCGCATGCTCCACAAGATGCTCCGTCTGGGCGTTACCCAGATCATTGCTACCACCACCGTCATTACCCTACTGCTGATCCTGATCGGCATCCACTGACATGTCGCACTGATCATGGGCATAGCCTTGGCCATGTCCTCAACCGCCATTGCCATGCAGACCGTCGACTAGCGCAATATCACCATCACCGACACCAGTCGCGCCAGCCTGGCGGTGCTGCTAGTGCAGGATATCGCTATCATTCCAGTGTTGGCGGCGATTCCCCTGCTCGCCATTGCCTATAGCGCCGCCGCCATCAATGCCGAGATCAACCAGGCTGTGTAAAGCCTCGACAATCCTGTCGACTGGCTGATGCCGCTATCGGTGGTCGGCGCCTTCCTCGCCGTCGTGCTAGTCGGTCGCTACCTGGTGCGACCATTGCTGGGCTATGTTGCCCATACCGAAGTGCGTGAAGCCTTTACCGCCATGGACCTGGCCCTGGTCGTCGGCGCCGCTGTTATCATCCAATAGCTCGGCCTATCGCCAGCTCTGGGGGGCTTCATCGGCGGTGTCCTGCTGGCCGACAGCGAATACCGCCATGAACTCGAAAACAATCTGGAGCCGTTTAAGGGCCTGCTGCTGAGGCTATTCTTTATCTCGGTGGGCATGTCCGTCGCCTTTTCCGTACTGGCCACCGAGCCCGTCCGCATCGCCATTCTGACGATTGGTCTGGTGGCCGTCAAAATGGTGATCTTGTTTGCACTAACTAGCATTTTCCGCATGCATTTTGCCGACCGCATGCTGTTCTCGATCCTGCTCGGCCAGACCGATGAATTTGCCTTTGTGGCGTTGCAACTGGCGCGGACCGAAAAAGCTATCGCCACGACGCAATACGACATCATGAGCGTGGCCATGGCCCTCTCGATGATCACAACGCCGCTCCTGCTGCTGTTTGACAAGGTTATTGCCCCGCGCCTGGATGGCCGCGCCGCGCACTATCCAGCCGACTCATTCGATGAACATCGCAAGATCGTGGTGCTCGGTTATGGCCGCTTTAACCAGATCGTTACCCGCATGCTGCGCGTCCAGGGGTTTAAAATGATCCTGATCGACGACGATCCGATGCAGATTGCCCTGGTGCGCCGGTTTGGCGTCAAAGTCTTTTATGGGGACGCCTCACGCCTTGACCTGCTGTACACCGCTGGCATATAGTATCCTAGAGTAGTGCTCATTGCTATTGGCGGCCGCGGCCTCTATCCTGGCCGTGGCCCGCAATATTCGCCGCTACTTCCCCCATGTCGCCATCGCTGCCCGCGCTGTTAATCGCGGCCACGCCCATGATCTGATGGCTATGGGCGTCGATGTCTTTAGAGCGCAAGACCTTTCTCTCCGCCGTCAATCTGGGCACTAAGATCCTGGTCCGTCTCGGCCACGCACCCGACGACGCCCAACGCCTGGTCCGCGCCTTCGAGGCGCATGACAATTAGTTGCTGCAGGACAGTTTTGCGGTCCGTGAAGATGAGACCGCCTATGTCGGGGTGATGCGCAATTCCACGGGCCTGCTGACCAAGGTCATGCAGGCCGATATCTCCGCGGCTACTGCACCGACCGACGTTGTTGACAAAGGCGAGACAAAGCGTACCCAGCAGTATGCACCCTCCCGGACTTTCCCACGCCTATGCCTGATCCCTACTTCTTCACGATCGCTGTGATCGCCGTGCTCATTGTGGGCCTCTCCAATATGCCCTTCAGTCATCATGACAACTCCTTAAAAGCCTCTGTAGGCGCCTGATCGTCACAAATAATTCACGCATTGTTGACTGTCTTGATGCTTAGATTAAAATTCGGGTGCAAATCCCCGTTCGATCGGTTAGCCAGGGGTGTGTTTTACGGTGTTGGAGTGCGCTCGAATTGATGCTGTCGCTCACCAAAGAAGAAGAAGCGAAATACGGTCTGGAACTAGCAACAAAACGCCAGGAACACAGCGATCTCAATGCTGCAATCGATACCCTGACCGAGTCGCATGTCGCCGATTGCATGCTCATCCAGCGCCTCAAAAAGCGGAAACTGATCCTCAAGGATCGCATCGTCGAGCTGGAGAATATTCTACTGCCCGACATCATCGCGTGATGGCGTCACAGCCTTGATGTGTGGCAACATTTAGGCTAGGTCCGCGCCTTGCAAAGACCGATAGGGGAATCGGCCATGCTCACCAAACCACAGATCGCCATCGTCATGGGCAGCCAGTCCGATTGGCCCACCATGCGCCTCGCCGCCGAAACCCTCGAAAGCCTCGAAATCGAGTATGAGGCGCGCATTATCTCGGCCCATCGCACTCCCGAACGCATGTTCGAATTTGCCAGCAGTGCTCGCGCCGAAAGTTTCAAGGTCATCATTGCCGGCGCCGGTGGTTCGGCTCATCTCCCGGGCATGATTGCCGCCATGACCACGCTGCCGGTTTTTGGCGTGCCAGTCCGCTCCAAGACCCTCAACGGACAGGATAGCCTGCTCTCTATCGCGCAGATGCCTAGCGGCATTCCGGTGGGCACGCTGGCCATTGGCGAGCCCGGCGCGATCAATGCCGCCCTAATTTCAGCCGCCGTGCTGGCGCTCTCCGATGATGATCTGGCTGACCGTCTTGACGCCTTTCGCGCCCGCCAGACTGCTTCTGTCCCTCTGTTTCCTGCCGATACTGAGTAACCTCTTGCCCCACGACACGACGCCGCTGCCAGCCGGCAGCATGATTGGCATTGTAGGCGGCGGCCAGCTTGGCCGCATGCTCTCGCTAGCCGCTAGCCGCCTGGGCATGCGTATCCATATCTTCTGTCCCGACGCCAATAGCCCGGCCTTTGAGGTCACCCCGCACAAGACTGTGGCCGCCTATGATAACGAGGTCGCGCTGGCCGCCTTCGCCGACGCCGTCGATGTCATCACCTATGAATTCGAAAACGTCCCTGCCGCGACCGCCGAATTTCTGGCGGCTCGCAAACCCCTGCGGCCCGACGCCAATGCGCTGGCCATTTCCCAGGATCGCCTAGCCGAAAAGAGCTTCCTGGCCGGCAAGAACATCCCCGTCGCCGGTTACCGCACGGTCGAAACCCCGGCCGATCTAGAAGCCGCCATCGCCGCGCTTGGCCTGCCCGCCATACTCAAGACTACAAGGCTGGGCTATGACGGCAAGGGCCAGCGTGTTTTGCGCGCGCCCGAAGACGCTGCTGCAGCCTTCGCGGCACTTGAACCCAAGCCCCTGGTGCTTGAAGCCTTTGTGCCGTTCGACAAGGAAATCTCGGTCGTGGTGGCGCGCAATGCCAGTGGCAAAGTGCGCAGCTTCGACGCCGCCGAAAACTTCCACACCAACCATATTCTGCACACCAGCACGGTGCCGGCCGATATTCCGCCGGAGATCGAAAAGCATGCCGCCATGCTAGCCAAAGTCATTGTGGTCGCGCTGGACTATGTCGGGGTTCTCGGCGTCGAATTCTTCGTCGTGCTGGGCGATGAACGCCCCAGCCTGATCGTCAACGAAATTGCCCCCCGGGTGCACAATTCGGGTCACTGGACCGAGGCAGTCTGCCTGACCGACCAGTTCGAGCAGCATATCCGCGCCGTGCTGAGCTGGCCGCTGGGCGATCCGGCGCGCATGGCCGATGTAATGATGCAAAATCTGATTGGCGACGAGATCTTCATCGTGCCCGGCGGCATTGATGGCAATACCCAGCTCCACCTCTACGGCAAGACCGAAGCCCGCCCCGGCCGCAAGATGGGCCATGTGAACATCATCAGGCGCCCCCTGTGAATTAGTCTAGGCGTCCCAGCCAGGCTCGCATGGCCGCCACAACGGCGTCAGGGGGGGCTCCATGGTTGATATATGCCCTGCCCTCTCAAAGATCGCCAGCTCTACGCCTGCAATGGCCGCAGCCATCTCCTGCGCCAATGCAAGCGGCGTCAATGCGTCGAGCTCTCTCACGCCCACCAGCGTCGGCGCGCCAATCGCACCCAGCGACGACCGCGAATTGATTCGATCGATGATGGCCTGCTGATGCCGGGAATAAGCCTCGGCGCCACAGCGCTCGGCCATCGCCACCACATCAGCCGCCATCGACATGTTCAGATGCGCCGGCGCCAGCAACCCTGCCTGCATCGCCCGAATCACCAAGCCGAACTTGCCCTGCGCTGCGACAGCCATGCCAGCCTGTCGGGTCTCGCGCCGAGGTATCGTCATCTAGCCGCGCCGAGGTATCGAGCAAGGCCAGCCGCAGCACCCGTTCAGGCGCCTGCCGCATTACCTCAAGCGCCACATAGCCCTCCCCCATCGAACTGCGCGTGCCATGCCAGCGATGGAATCCTCGGCACCGAGATCAACCACCACAGGTCGGGCAAGGCCTGCCACACCGACCATGACGTCGCGCCACAGCCGCACATCATAGTTCAAACCCGGCAACAGCATCTATGTGTTGGTCATATCTCGCCTCCCGGACAAATCATCACCCGGACTGTTTCGTTCGTCGCCAATTCGGACAAGCCCGGCAGCAATACTTTCGCGGTTTTTCTCCACGAGTCGGTGGACAAGGCGAGAAGGCTGGGCTATAGAGCGGCCCACGGTGATCAGCCCTGCTGGTCGGCGACGGGGTATCTTGCCGCGGTGTCACGATCCAAACCCACATGTCCAAGCTTCGAAAGGGCGATTGACCTTTGCAAGTAGTCGTTCGCGATAATAATGTTGATCAGGCGCTTCGCGCGCTTAAAAAGAAACTGCAGCGCGAAGGCGTCTTCCGTGAGATGAAGCTTCGTAACTACTACGAAAAGCCCTCTGAGAAGAAGGCTCGCCAGAAGGCTGAGGCTATTCGCCGCGCCCGTAAGATGGCACGCAAGCGCCTTCAGCGCGAAGGCGGTCTGCCCGCTCCAGCTGCACGTCCGGGTCAGCCCGTGCGTCCAAGCGCATCGGCAACGCCGCGCAACTAGCGCCTGCTTTAGCAGGAATTTGAAACGCCGCTCTTCGGAGCGGCGTTTTTCTACGTCTGGCTCCTCTGCTTCAGATTGGTGGCGGCGCCACGGCCTTGGGGCGGATCGCAATCCGCCGCAATAGCGCCACTCCGAGAATCGCGAGGCCGCAAATCCCGCTAGCATATTGCCGCTGATAAACGCGCCGGCCTGGATCAGGCATCACCATGGCAAAGCCAAATGTGCTCAACCCAATTTCGTCGATCAGCACGAACGGCAACAAGGCCGCAAAGCCATAAAATCCACCAAATGACAGCGCTAGCACCAGTCCCGGAATCATGAACGTGAACGATCTGAGCAGCACTAAGCAATTCCGCATGACGCTACCCAGATGGGGCGGTACCCGCGCTGCCAGCGGATGGGTTTCGCGCATTGCCCAATATGTCAGCGCGATCATGGCCAGTCTGTAGGCCCCCATCACCAGAAACAGCAGATGCTAGCTGCCAAATAGCAAGATGATGCTGCTCAACGTCGGCGCAATCGCTGGCGCAACCGTCAGTATGAGATTGATCAGCGTCAGAATGCGGATCGATTCGGCCCCGGCGAATTGGTCACGCATCATGGCGCGCGACAAGGCCACACCAACCGATACGCCAATGCCATGCAACACCCGGCTAATCAGCAACAGTTCGACACTAGCGCCAAGTCTGCCACCAGACTGCCCAGCACATAGAGCCTCAGAAACAGCGCGGTGACCTTGCGTCGTCCTCAGCTGTCCGACAGCGGTCCACACACCAATTGGGCCAGGGCAAAGGCCGCAAAATAGACCGCCAGCAACAGCTTGCCCATCGCGTCACTGGTCCCCAGCTCGCTGACAATGGTCGGCAAGGCTGACCCGTATAGCGCAATAGACAGTGGCCCGGCGGCCATCAACAGGCCGCCGACCAGCGCCGTTCGCCGGGGCGGCATGGGGGTCTTCATCGTGGACACCGAACTCACTTGCCGGCCAACGTCCGCTCAAAAAAGGGCTGGGCATGGGTCCAGATGCCGCGATCCCACAGATCGCTATGCCCGGCCCCCGGCTCGATCCACAACGCTTCCTTGTTCGGGACCAGCTCGTAAACCCGTTCGCCATTGTTGACATCGATGGTGACATCACCCGTGCCATGCGCCACCAACACCGGTTCGCTCACATTCACGATCCATTGATTGACCGGATACTGATCTTGCATGACTAGGGCAACTGGCAGATAGGGGTAGCGTTCGGCGCCTACGGTGGCGGCGGACAGAAACGGCGTTTCCAGCAGCAGGGCCGTAGCATCGCGCACGCTGGCAACATAGGTCGCCGGCCCCGAGCCAAGCGAACGCCCCCAGATCACGATGGGAAAGCCCTGCTGGTTGGCCCAATCAAATCCATTAGTGGCGTCCTCGAGAATGCCTGCCTGACTGATCTCGCCCGGTGACATCGGAAAGCCACGATAGTCAAAGGACAAAAAGCCAAAACCGTCGGCTACAAACTGGACGAACCGCTTATACTCTTCGCTAAAGCTGCCTGAATTGCCCTTGTAGTAGATGATTACCGGCTTGCCGGCGCTGGGCGCCTGATACCAGCCATTGATCACCCCATCGCCCGACGGAATTGACACCGCCATTGCCCCGCTCAACGGCGTTTCGGCCAGCGCGGTGATCGGCCCCTCTACGTCATATTGCAGGGCCCGCTGATTGACATACATATAGCCAACCACGCCGGCATAGGCGATCACCAGCGCTATGACGGCAACCAGCACAATACGGACGAACAGCTTCACGGCGTGACCTCGGCAACAATTTGGCGCCGAGACTACAGCATTTTCACCGTCTCGCCACCTGCATCTACCTCCATTTACTCAAGGCTTCAGAGCTCATCGATCGTCTGAGCCAGCGCCCGCTCAAACACTTCGGCCGGCTGCGCGCCCGACAAGGCATATTTCTCGCCAAACACGAAAAACGGCACGCTGCGAATGCCCTGCGCCGCCGCGTCCGTGGCTAATTGCTCGGTGATCACCAGCTCATTGTCGTCATTCATGCCGTCGAGTGCGTCGCCGCGATCAAAGCCGAATTCGACCGCAATATTGGTCAGCACATTGACGTCATTGATCTGACGATGTTCCAGACAACAGGCATTGGCGATGGCATTGGCCGGCTCGTGCTAGATCCCTAGCGGTTTGGCGAGTCGGGTGATGTATGCGTCTTTTTTGTAGGAACATCCGCGGCTGCTGGCTCAGATCGAGTTTAACCCCCGCCTTTCCGGCCTCGCTCTCAACCCGCTCCCACATTTCTGCGGGCTCCAGGCCGTATTTTTCGCGCAGCATATCGGCCATCATCACGCCTTCGGCGGGCGTATTGGGATCGAGATAGAAGGGAGGGGATTCTCCACGACGACTTTGACGTCATCGGGCAGTGCGACAATCGCCGCATCCAGACGCGCCGAGCCAACGGCGCACCAGGGGCAGACAACATCGGTGAATACGTCGATCTTAAGCATCTTGGTCATGGCAAATCCTATTTGCTCCTCACATGGCGCGGATGGCGAGCAATTGCAAAAACGCACCCCGATGTAACTTATCTAATGCGCCCCCGTGTCCCTGGCTATTGATCAGCCCGAATGACGATGACCAAACAGCGTCAAGGCTTAGCCCGACAAAGGCGCTCAGCCTCATCCAGACCAGACCCGGCAGCATGAGCAAATCCGCTTGCGGCGACACATTGGTCACCCGCAGCGCCACAGCCAACCCGAGCAACAGCAACGTCATCGTCGCCAAGTTCAGCAGCAAGGAATCCAGCGGCGCCACCACAAAGGGGAAGACAACGCACGCGGCCATTAGTGCCTCTAGCCAGCAGCTAACGCTGCGGCCGTCCCGTCCTCTAGTCATCACCATCCAGCGCGCCAGTCCAAACAGCGGCAGACTGCCAATATGCAACGCCGCGCCAAGCCAGCTTAGCAGGCCAAAAGGTGCGAATAACACCGGAAACGCGCCATTGAGCTCGGCAATTCCATTGGCAATCACGAAGGCCAACAACGGCAGCGCCGCATTGAGCGCCATACCAAGTCCGTCGCGCCGGTTGACATCAAGTCCCGCCCCTACGAGCAGATAAATCGCGCTATTACTTGCCATGGTCGGCGCCTGCCTTTGCCTTGTCTGACAGAGGTCATGGCGCACACGGCAAAAGGGTTCCGCTTACGTCAACGCGAAGCGCCGTACGCTGGGTGCGCACCATGCCCTAAGGCTAGGCTACCGCACCAAACAGATGACCGATGCCGGCCGTCAAGGCAAGGGACAAGCCCCCCCAGAACACCACGCGCAGCGTCGCACGCCCGACTGGCGCGCCACCAACCTGAGCGCCCAACGCCCCCAGCACGGCCAGAAACACTAGGCTTCCGCTCGAAACAGAGGCTATAACCCAGTCCTGCGGCATCAGGCTGGCCAAAGCCAGCGGCAGACCTGCGCCAACAGCAAAGGTCGCCGCCGAAGTGATAGCTGCCTGGATCGGGTGCGCCGTGGTGAACTCGGAAATGCCCAGCTCGTCGCGGGCATGAGCCGCAAGCGCGTCATGCGCGGTCAACTGATCGGCCACCTGCAATGCCAGCGCCGGATCCAGACCGCGCTTTTCGTAGATACCGGCCAGTTCGTGCCGCTCCAATTCGGGCTGATCACGCAGTTCAGCGGTTTCGCGCGCCAGATCGGCCCGCTCGGTATCCGATTGCGAACTGACCGAAACATATTCCCCAGCCGCCATCGACATCGCGCCTGCCACCAGTCCGGCGACGCCGGCAACAATGATCGCGGGCCTGTCGGCCGAGGCCGCAGCCACCCCGACAATCAGACTGGCGGTAGAGACAATACCGTCATTGGCGCCAAGCACTGCCGCCCGCAGCCAGCCAATGCGCGAGACGGCATGGTTTTCGTCGTGGATATGTAGCCGGCTCATATGATATTCCTGATTTTGCGCATTGCGCCACCACCATGCAGCCGCCTCGAGCCAAGCACAAGCTGAACTGCCCGCAGGCGCGCTGCGATGCTAGCAGCCCCCTCCACAGAGTGCCAATGACCGAAATTGCTGACCGACTGGACGCTCTCGAAGTCCGCATCGCGCATCAGGATCAAACCATCGATGAGCTCAATACCACCATCGCGGCTCAATGGCGGCAGATTGACCTGCTGATCCGCAAGCTCGATACCATCGAGCAGCAAGTCCGCTCTGGCGTCCATATCGCCGACCCGTCAAGCGAGCTGCCACCACCGCATTACTGATCGGCTCAGCTCCCCAGGCGAAGCGCCATTCTCATATTGACGGATATAATCGGGCACATTCTGCCGCAGCTGCTTGCGGCGCTCTGCCTCATCCGGCTTCGCCATGGCCAGTGCAGCAGCCGCAACATTGCCAGCACTAGGTTCATAACTTGGATGCCCAGTGCCAATATTGCCTGTGAGTAGAAGAGCCGCCAACGCTCTATTGCGACCCTGCGCTCGTCGATACTGGGTCTAAAATTGCCCGAAATACGGCTTGAAATTAGATCGCCGAACAGCGGATTGGTCGACTCGTCATAAATATTGATTTACTTCACCGCCGCAAAATGGGCGGCGAAATGGGAAATAGCGGTTTCGTCTTGCCGTCCTGCCGAAGCGCCAAACCGGTGCGCGTGAACAGCATGGTATTCTCCAGAAAGGACTCTAGATGCGGCGGCGCCGTGGCGAACAACCGCTCCTGCGCCGCCTGCTCGAAGCCCGGCTCGTTCACGCGGCCTTCACGTACCCATCGCAGGCCTTGAGGGCATCCTGCACGCCCGGCACATCGGGGCCCCAATCCTGATGATGCGTCGGGCCGTGTTTTTCCCAGAACAGCTGCAAGACGTCGTAGCCAATGATAGTGCCCAGACTGTGCCCAACGATAACAATGCGATCATAAAGCGACGGATCGCTCTCCAGTGCCTGGGCGAACGCCTTCAGCGACCGACCATACAGGCGTTTCTTGTGCAGGGCCTCTAGCAGCGCCAGACCCCGTTCGCGCATAAGCCGACGACGTTCGACCGTGCCCGGCGTGGCCCGCACATAACACACGACATCGTCTGCATAGGGGGTAATCACTGTGTGCATACTCCAGCCCACCAGCACCGTGAGCCCCGGCCCAAAAACGCAATGAATCGGCCGCCGCCGGCACGAGAGCCAACGCAACGCCGATTACCGCCAGGACCACAAAGTCCCGCACCTTCATGACCCCTGTCATCCTCAGCACGATGGCCAGGCCGATGATCACGGCAGCAACGACAGGCCAGGCTGCCGCTAAAGCAGCGCCGAGCGTCTGCATAGCGCTCTAGGATTCGATCACCTGCAGTGAATCTGGATAGACCGTAATAGCACCAGCGCCCAACACGATGAGCGTAACTAGCCACAAGATTACCCAGGCCCAGCGCACTTTGGGCGCGCGCAGCAATCGAAACGGCGAGCGCAGCAGCAGCGTCCTGATCCACCCCGTCACCATGCCGAGCGGCGTGCCGTCCATGATATCGGCCCAGCAGAATTCAAAGAAATCGGTGCGTTTCTGCGGACCATCGCTATGGGTAGTGATGCGGCACAGTTCGGCCGAACCCATCACGTCATCGGGCACCACCGATATGTTGAGCAAGCCATATGGCGCCGCAGCCATGCTAGCGATCGATGAATCATGCAGATAGACGGTCTCAACGAACTCGCGCAGTGGCTCTAACGGACGCTATTCGCCGATGCCGTGAATGACCACCACCGCCGTCTTCGATAGCGACTGCGATGGCGGATCGGCGCGAGGTTCAGTACTCGGCTTGGCTGCTTGTGCCCGTCGCGACCGCAGCTTGACAGCCGTCGTCACTGTACGTACCATATCATCCTCCCCAGACCCCCGAAGAATAACTGAAACAACAAAGTAAAGGGCCGCCATGAAGCGGCCCTATATTAATCCGCGATCAACAACAATCCAGCTAGTGCCCGAGAGCCTTTACAATCTCCTCGGTTATCTTTTTGGCATCGCCGAACAGCATCATGGTGTTGTCGCGGAAGAACAGCTCGTTCTGCACCCCCGCATAACCGGCTGCCATACTGCGCTTGATGAACAGCACAGTACTGGCGTCTTCGACGTTGAGCACCGGCATGCCGTAGATAGACGAGGTCTTGTCGGTCTTGGCCGATGGATTGGTCACGTCATTGGCGCCGATTACGAAGGCTACATCGGACTGGGCAAACTCGGAGTTGATATCTTCGAGTTCGAACACTTCGTCATAGAGCACATTGGCTTCGGCCAGCAGCACGTTCATGTGTCCGGGCATGCGACCGGCCACCGGATGAATGGCGTATTTGACGGTCACGCCTTCGGCCTTGAGCAAATCGGCCATTTCACGCAGCGCGTGCTGAGCCTGGGCCACGGCCATGCCATAACCCGGCACGATGATTACCTTGCTAGCATTCTTCATCAGAAAGGCCGCGTCGGCGGCAGCGCCTTGCTTGACCGGACGGATCTCTTCAGCCGCGTCGGCGGCAGCGCCGCTATCGCCACCAAAGCCGCCTAGGATCACCGAAATAAAGCTCCGGTTCATCGCCTTGCACATGATGTAGCTCAGGATTGCACCCGAGGAACCCACCAGCGCACCAGTGATGATCAACGCCGTATTGCCCAGGGTGAAACCAATACCGGCTGCCGCCCATCCCGAATAGGAATTGAGCATCGAGACCACCACAGGCATGTCCGCGCCGCCGATCGGGATGATTATCAGCCCGCCCAGTACTAGGGCAACGATGGTGAGTAGCCAGAACAGCATGGGATTGGCCGAACTGGTGAAGCTCCACACTAACAATAGCAGCACAACGGCCATCACGATCTGAATAAGGTGGCGCATCGGCAGAATGATCGGCTTGCCGCTCATATTGCCGTTCAGCTTGGCAAAGGCGATCACCGAGCCGGTGAAGGTGAAGGCACCAATGGCCACGCCAATGCTCATTTCCACCAACGCCTGGGCATGGATCGCGCCGGGCGTACCAATGCCGAAGGCTTCGGGGACATACAGCGCCGCCGCCGCCACAAACACGGCTGCCAGACCCACCAGCGAGTGGAACGCCGCAACCAATTGGGGCATGTCGGTTATTTTGACGGTGCGGGCCATATAGGCACCGATACCGCCGCCCAGACCAATGCCGGCAATGATCAGCACCCAGCTAAGCAGATCGCTTGGCGCTGCCACGGCGAGCGTGGTGACAATGGCGATGCCCATGCCCACCATGCCGTAGGTGTTACCCTGACGAGCCGTGCGCGGGCTTGACAAGCCACGCAGCGCCATGATGAACAGTACGCCGGAGACGAGATACAGGATGGCCGCAATATCTGCAGAGATCATTAGCTCAACCCTTCTTCTTGTACATGGCTAGCATGCGCTGGGTGACGAGGAAGCCGCCAAAGATATTCACGCTAGCAAACACCAGGGCGATGAAGCCGAAGACCTTTGAAATCCAGCTCGCATCGGCTGCAAGATGCACACCGATAGCCAGCAGGGCACCCACCACGATCACCGATGAAATAGCATTGGTCACGCTCATCAGTGGCGTGTGCAACGCCGGCGTCACTGCCCACACGACGAAATAGCCGACAAAGATCGCCAAGACGAAAATCGCCAGACGGAAGGTGAAAGGGTCGATAACGCTCCCCATTGCCGCATGAGCGGCGGCGGCCACCACATCGGCGGTCTGTTCTCCCGTGGCTTCCATTTACTGAGCTCCCTTTGGTTTCTTGGATGTTGCCGGCGCCTTAGATGCGGCTGCTATCTTGGTGGCTTTCGACTTGTCCACCGTCTTGGCCGCAGTCGACTTTGCCATGATGGGCTTAGCACTTGTCTGTTTTGGCGCGGCGGCCGCATCCATCACGGCCTTGGTTGTCGCATCTGCAGTCGCAAAACTCGGATGCACCACAGCGCCATCGCGCGTCAGTACCGTCGCCTTGATCAGCTCGTCATCCCAATCAATGGCCAGGACCTTTTCCTTCGCATCGATCAGCGTGGTCAGGAAAGCCAGCAGATTACAGGCATAAAGCTGGCTAGCCGTAGTTGGAATGCGACCCTGCACATTAGTGTAGCCGATGATCGTCACACCCTTGTGCTCGATGACCTTGCTGGGCACGGTCAGCTCAACATTGCCGCCGCGCTCGGCTGCCAAATCCACGATCACCGACCCAGGCAGCATCGATTCCACCATAGCCTTGCTGATCAGCCGTGGCGCAGGGCGCCCCGGGATCAGCGCCGTGGTGATCACGATGTCCTGTTTGGCAATATGCTGGGCGGTCAACTCGGCCTGCTTGGCCTGATATTCTTGGCTCATCTGCTTGGCATAGCCGCCAGCCGTTTCAGCCTGCTTGAATTCTTCATCCTCAACGGCAACGAACTTGCCGCCCAGGCTCTCCACCTGCTCCTTGGCGGAGGGACGCACATCAGTAGCCGAAACCACCGCACCCAGCCGCTTGGCCGTGGCAATGGCCTGCAGACCGGCAACACCTGCCCCCATCACAAAGACCTTGGCCGGTCGCATCGTGCCGGCTGCCGTCATCATCATCGGGAAGGCGCGGTCAAACGCGGCGGCCGCTTCGATCACACCCTGATAGCCGGCCAGATTGGCCTGACTGGACAGAATATCCATCACCTGCGCGCGGGTAATGCGCGGCATGAATTCCATCGACACGGCGGTGACGCCGGCCTTGGCCAGTGCCACCACTTCCTTATCATTGCCATAGGGATCAAGCGCGCCAATAACCAGTGCACCCTTATTGACCCCGGCCAGGGCGGCCGCTTCAGGCCGGCGCACGGTCAACACAATATCGGCGCCTTTCAGCGCCGCCGCAGCCGTTGCAGCGATTGCCGCGCCTGCCGCTTCATAATCGGCGTCCAGAATGCGCGAGCCAAGCCCGGCGCCTTTCTCGACCTGAACGCTGGCACCCAGCGCGATGAGCTTGCCGATCGTTTCGGGAGTGGCCGCAACGCGGTTTTCTCCCTCGACACGTTCGCGTACGATGGCAATTTTCATGAAAGTCTCCTGCCCGCCTGTCCGACGGACAGGCTCCAATGAAATGCCTGTATCTGCTCTGAAAATCAGGGCTGGATCAGGAAGTAGAGGATGACCAGCGTTGCCGCCAAGCCAATCACGGTCCACTTGGCCCCGGTGAGAAACGCGCTATAAGTCGCCTCGTGCTGGGCGTAATCCATGGGCGATTCAAGCTGCAATTCGGCGTGATGTTCGGGGCGGTGTTTGGTGGCCATTTCGTCCTCGTAAGTCCAGTGATCAAATAGTCTATGCGCCCTGTCGCAGGTGCGCAAATTAGCACTCAGGGCGCTGTCGCTTCCAGCTCGTCGACCAGCCCTCTCGATCATCGAGAGGCCCAGCGATCAGAGTTGGGGATTCTTGGCATCCAGTCCGAACGGCGCGAGCCGTTCGGTATGGTGCTTGCTTCTCCCGCCTTGAGCAGCTCAAAATAGCGCTCGGCAAAGCCCTGACTTGACTTCTCATACTGCGCGTAGAGCAAGTTCACAAGGCAGTTACCAAAGGCATAGGCATAGAGCGGGGAGTGGATGAAGTGTGGAATGTAGCCCCAGAAGCTCTCAATAGCCATCATTGGCGATGATCGCCTCGCCCAGAGATTACTTCTGCATATCGAGCCAGATTTGATTAATCTGTTTAGTCTTGAGTTCTCCTCAGCGCCGCGCTGTATGAATTCGCTGCTCAAAAGTGCAGAAAGTAATCTGCCGCACCACAGTATTGAGTATATCTTTAAACTTTCTTGACAGCAGGAAGAACCACTTCTTGGCATCTGCAGTCTTTTTAAGCAGCGAGCGACAGGTCAGCATTTCGCCAAATACTCACGCTGTCTCGGCCAGAAACAGTGGCATATTGACCAGGATAGCCCCCCCTGCGCCGCCGCCAGACGCTGATGCACGCTATGCCCCAGCTCATGGGCCAGCGTCATGATATCGCGTGAAGGACCCATATAATTGAGCATCAGAAAAGGATGGGCGCTGGGCACGGTCGGGTGAGCAAATGCACCCGACAGCTTGCTGTCGCCGCTGGGCGCATCGATCCAGCCCGAATTGAAGAACGGCGCCGCACACTCAGCCAGTTCGGGTGAAAACTGGCCATAGGCCTCCATCACCGTGACCACCGCCAAATCCCAGTCCCATAACCGCTCATCGCTGGTCGGCAGCGGCGCATTGCGATCCCAGGCATTGAGCTTGTCCTTGCCGAACTACTTGGCCTTCATCTTGTAATAGCGATGGCTGAGCCGCGGATAGACATTCTCGACCGCCGTTTGCAGTGCATCGACAACTTCACGCTCCACCGAATTGCCGATGTGGCGGCTATCGGCAATATCGGTGTGACCGCGCCAGCGATCGGAAATTTCCTTGTCCTTGGCCAGCACATTGGTGATGTGGGTAAACAGCCGTCCATTGGCCTTGAGCATCTTTCCCAACCAAGGACGCCATCGTCCGGCTCGTGAGCACCATCGTGCTCGAACACAACGATGAATGGGCCGTCCTAGCGCGTCAGATACCATGACGCTGGAATCCGTCGCTCCATTGAGCTGATGATCCCCTCATCAGCTTGTCGGCAGTCCCTGCACGCTGACTAGCCCAGCCAAGCGGGAAATGCGTGATGGCCAAGCCTTAGTTATACCACGCCAAAGGGGCGGGGTTGAGGGGCAGGAGCTGTGAAGAGCCTGCTCACAATGTGCATCAAAGGTCTTAGTCTGCGCCGCCCAATCACTGCGGGGAAGCAATCAGAGCGGGAATGTAGAGGTACAACGATCCTGCCGAACCGCCTCCATCCCTGATCCTGCCGCACCAAGAGGCGGCAGACAACAGTCGGTTCGTCAGCCAGAATATCTATGATTAATCGCCCCTTAACCCCATCCGCTTATTTTGTTCCTAAAACGGTACACGATTTTGATGCCGTTATGAACAGGCCGGAGTTTGAATGACGCGTATTCTGGTAGTCGATGATGATTCAGTTCAATTGCGCCTGACCGCGGATATCGCTAATAGGGCTGGATTCAGGCCGCTCATCGCAACTGGCGGTGAACAGGCCCTGGCTATTCTGCGCGACAACCGCAATATCGGCGCCATGATTCTGGATCTAATTATGCCCGATCTTGACGGCATGGGCGTCATGGACGCCATGCGTCGCGAAGGCCTGATCACCCCTGTCATCATCCAGATCGCCAATGCCTCGCTCGAAACCGTGATTTCGGCCATGCGCAACGGCGCCGCCGATTATTTCGTCAAGCCTGTTGCCCCCGAGCGCTTAATCATCTCTCTGCGCAATGCCATGAAGCTTGACGCGCTTGAGGCCACTATTCGCGCCGAACGCGCCCGCAAGTCTGGCACCTTCAGCACCAGCGACATGATCGCCAAGGCCCCGTCCATGGCCCGCGTCATCAGCCTCTGCACCAAGGCCGCCAAATCGACGATTCCCGTATTGATTGAGGGTGAAACCGGGGTTGGCAAAGAATTGATCGCCCGCATTATTCAGGGCTCGGGTGATCGGGCCGGCAAGCCCTTCATCACCGTCAATTGCGGCGCCATCCCGCCCAATCTGGTTGAATCAGTGCTGTTCGGCTACAAGAAGGGCGCCTTTACTGGCGCCATTGCGGATCAGCCCGGCAAATTTGCCGAAGCCCATAATGGCACCCTGTTCCTCGACGAGATCGGCGAATTGCCGCTCGACATCCAGGTCAAGCTGCTGCGCGTACTGCAGGAGGGTGAGATCGAGCCGGTCGGCTCAGTGCGCACCGAGCGCGTCAATGTACGCCTTATCTCGGCCACCAATCGGCGCCTGCTCAATCTGGCCAAATCCGGCGAGTTCCGCGAGGAACTCTATTACCGACTCAATGTCTTCCCCATTTACACTCCGCCACTGCGCGAGCGCATGGAAGACATGCCCACCATGGTCGCCATGTTCATGGCCCGTTTTGCCGCCGAAACCGGCAAGCGCATTCTGGGGATTTCCCCGGCCGCGCTGCAATTACTGGCCGACTATGACTGGCCGGGCAATGTGCGCCAGCTCGAAAATGCGGTTTACCGCGCCGTCATCCTCAGCGAGGGCGCGTTTCTCGAAACCATCGATTTCCCGCAGATCATCGCCCAGGCCAATGGCCGCGATCGCGCCATCAAGGAAATCCAGGCGGCCCCTGTCGCTGCAGGGCCCACTCATATCGATTCCGCCACTGCCCGCCAGCGCGTCGACATCAGCCTGCCCACCGCGCCCGATCGCTTCCTCGATCTCAACGGCGAAGTTGTCGCCCTGGCCAAAATCGAACGCGCAGCGATCGTCTTTGCCATCGAGCACCATGGCGGTCGCATGTCCCGCGTCGCCCGCGCCCTCAAGATCGGCCGCTCCACCCTCTACCGCAAACTGCACGAATACGGCCTCGCCGAGGAAATGCTCAGCGATGCGGCTTAGGATAGTGGCGGCCGACTAGGATCGATCAGCTGGTCAGATACTATATCATGGCGTGCGAGAGCATCGGGTCTTCGATCAGCGGCGTCAGATCGCTGACCTGATCGAGCGCGCCGACCACCGATAACACCCTGATCTGCGGATTGACGATCCCCGCTTGGCCTGCGGCGCAGGCATCATCGGTGTTGATGGTAACAAAGGGTCGCTCGCGGTAGAGCCGGACGACGGGCGTGAACGGGCCGAAGCCCAGATCGTTCTGCCGCTGCACCAGCGCCAGATAGCCCCCCCTAGCGCTTCGCTACGCAGCTTCCAATCACTGACGCGAAGCGCAGTGTCGAGCAACGGGGTGCGCTTGGGCGCGATGGGTAGCCGCGCGAAGCCGCTGCCGAATTATTTAGCGTAGGGGGGGCGTAGCACCGCTCGAGCAGAAAGCCCATGCCTATCAGGTCATGCGCCAGTCTTGCGGCGATGATGCGCGAGCCCAGATCATCGCCCACGATGCCGGCGCGGCCGACAAAGGCCTGCGCATCGGCAACGCGGCGCCACTGGCAGGCGATCTTGTAGAGCCAGATATCATCGGGGAAATAGGCTGGCGCTGAGCGTGTCTGGGTCAATCGGCCATCATCATCGTGAAAGACGGCGCCGGCGGTGAAGGCGAGCGACCGCTACTCGGCAAAGCTCAGCCAGCGCACATCGGGCAAGCCCGCAAGCGAGCCCACGGCCAAATGGCGCTCAAGGCTGGCTTCGAGCGTGTGGAGCTCAAGGCCGTGCTGAGCAGAACCAGCGGCCTCCGCCCCACTAGCAAGCGGGTGCGGCCGGCTGCGCTAGCCAATAGGCTCGCCGGCAAAGTGCGCGGGGACCACGCTGTCAAACACCGCTACGAGATCGCGGGCATGAGCATCAAACTGCTCGCGGGTAACAATGATATGCACGCGCGGCCCCCAATTGTGGTCACGCACGATCTCGTCATCAAAACCCAGCAATTCCGAGCCATAGCCGATCAACGCCGCGGCATGAGGTAGGCCGGGTGCGGCCCTGCTTAGCCAGGGGCGCGCTATCTCTTCATAGAAAGGGCGCGACAGCTCTATATCCTGCATGGTTCTCCCCCTCATGCTGGCAGTGGCTTGCGCCGGGCTCAAGCCTCACCCCATCCCCTGCATAATCTCCAAAAACTCTGCATGCCCCAGCGCCTGCCCCGCTGCCGCGCAGCCAAACTGGCGCAGCTTGGGATCCTTGTCCATTTCCCAGCGCGCCAGATCCTGGCTAAGCAGCCCCACCCTGGCTAGTACCGGATAATAGAGTTGGGTCTGAATATGCGGCAGCCCGAACAGCCCATCGGCAAATTGCTCGTGGCGCGGCACTTTGGTTTGCTAGCGCGCCAGTTCCGCCCTTGTCTCGAGGTGGATGCGGTTTTGGCCCTCACCTCGCGTCAGAACGGCGTATCGTCACGCTCCACGAGGTAGTGGGTGTTTACGAAGGTACGGAAGTCATCAATCTGCCGTCCGACCCGGGTATTGTAGTCGGTCCGTTCCGCGGGGGTCGTGTCCCTCGGCTATTTGAGGTGCTGGTCGGCAAACAGCACCATCTGCACAATGGTACCCTGGATGGAGATCGATTCCAGTGGCTTAAGAAAGCTCGAACTCAGCCCTATCGCCAGCACATTACCCGCCCAGGCATTCTCCAGCCGTCCGATCTCGAAGCAAATGTCGCTGCGTACCTCGATCTCGTGCCCCAGCACGCGTTCAACGTCCGCCTTGGCCTGCTCGGGGGAATAAAATGCATCGGAATAGACATAGCCATAGCCATAGCGGGTCTGTGTCGGAATCTGCCACATTTAGCCGCCCGGAAATGCGTGGAGGCCAAGCCTTAGTTATACCACGCCAAGGTGGCGGGATCAGTTTCCAAAATACTCAGCTGGACTGCAACAGTGTTGGAACGAAAAAACCCGACCTCCGCAGAAGCCGGGTTTGATTGGTCGGAGTAGAGTGATTCGAACACTCGACCCCCTGCTCCCGAAGCAGGTGCGCTACCAGGCTGCGCTATACTCCGTCAGAGGTCGCGATCTGGAATGAGTTGGCGGAACGGATCGCCCCTTTGGCCATTGCCGCCAATCGCGATGCCCGACATTATAGCCGCGCTTGCTTTGCTGTTCAAGCGGATGTAATGGGCTTTTTATAGCCGCTCATACCATGTTGCGAAGCATTGGCAAACCGTGTACGAACCGCCCCAGTTGGGGCGTCGCCAAGTGGTAAGGCACCGGTTTTTGGTATCGGCATTCCTAGGTTCGAATCCTAGCGCCCCAGCCAGTTCTTCCAAATATTGTGGCCTGCATCCGATATTGCCAGAGCCTTCGCGCGAAGGCGCGATAAATGTGCTTCAGTCATTATCTTCTCTAGTTCAGGTCCCGCTCACAAGATCCTGCCCTCTACTTAAGCAAACTCAGATTGTTCCCAAACAGTTACCGATTGGTTAACGCAACGCTAGCGTTTGAGGCGTTGCAACAAGAGCCCGGACACATGTCCGTCAGCAGGCAAACGGACCCCTTTTTGATAGGCGATCACCCGCGAAATCAAACCCGCTGGGCAACTTGACTTCATAACCCCAAGTCTCGCCTGGCCGCCATTTGAAATGGTTTAGATAATTGGCCGTCGAACCCAGCGCATCTTGCACCGAGTTCCAGATATCCTTGCGCCCGTCGCCATTGTAGTCGACGGCAAAACGCATGAAGCTGGACGGCATGAACTGGGTATGCCCCATCGCTCCGGCCCATGAACCGACCATGTCATCGACACCCACATGCCCATCACTGATGATGCGCAATGCGGTCAGCAGTTCTTCGCGGAAATAATCAGGCCAATGCCGGCTAGAACCACGCCACCGGCCGCCTTCATGAAGGCGGACAGATCCGCGCTACGCGTTCCGCTAATGCTGCTAATGCGGCTCTAAAGAGCGGCAAACACTTGGCCCAGCGAATGGATAGTAGCAGACGGCCTTCTGCCGCCGTGCGGGTATATTTGGCCAGCTGCCGCATAATGCTCAGATCGATCGGCGCGGCCTCCACCGTCACGGGCTTACCGGCATCAACCTGTTGCAACCGCGCGATCAATGCTGCCCGGCTCTGATCATTTTTAATGATGCGGACCAGCATCTCGATGCTGGTGTCAGTTGTCCCCGCCTCTGCGCCGCTGCCGTCGGCTGTTTCAACCGTTGTCATGCTATTTCAGTCTGTTCGGGACATCACCGAACCGGTCAAGGGTAATCGGGCTGAGCATCATGCCAATTGTAACGCGAGCTTCCAGTGAAGTGAAGCCGTTTTGGGTTTATAGGGAAGCTAGCAGGGTGGCGGATTCTATTGTTGATTTTGGATATATTTGAACGCAAGAATCTAGCACTGGAAATAGTGCTAGCTTCTTGCGTTCTGTTTCGAGATTGTAATGAGATCATGCGTTTTTGGCAGACCTTGCAGCGACCTACTCTCCCAAGCCTTAAGACTTAGTACCATTGGCGCGGAGGAATTTGACAGTCGAGTTCGGGATGGGATCGGGTCTTAGGCTCCTCGCAAGAACCACAAGGTCAGCAAAAAACGTATGAGTGAATTCTGGTTTCTGGTCTTTTAAAGACCAACAATACTCCCATGCAATGAAGTGTTGGTCTGGTGTATGATCTGAGCCGATCATTCCGCAATCTATGCGGACATAGATTAATGAGAACAATCAAGCCAATCGAGCTATTAGTACCGGTAAGCTTCACACATTACTGCGCTTCCACACCCGGCCTATCGACGTGGTGGTCTCCCACGGCTCTCAAGGGAATACTAGTTTTGAAGGAGGCTTCCTGCTTAGATGCTTTCAGCAGTTATCCCGTCCGAATTTAGCTACCCTGCAATGCGGCTGGCGCCACAACAGGTCCACCAGAGATTCGTCCAACCCGGTCCTCTCGTACTAGGGTCAGCTCTTCTCAATATTCCTACACCCACGGCAGATAGGGACCGAACTGTCTCACGACGTTCTAAACCCAGCTCACGTACCACTTTAAATGGCGAACAGCCATACCCTTGGGACCTGCTCCAGCCCCAGGATGTGATGAGCCGACATCGAGGTGCCAAACAATGCCGTCGATATGGACTCTTGGGCATTATCAGCCTGTTATCCCCAGCGTACCTTTTATTCGTTGAGCGATGGCCCTTCCACGCGGGACCACCGGATCACTATGACCGACTTTCGTCTCTGCTCGACTTGTCAGTCTCGCAGTCAGGCAGGCTTATGCCATTGCACTCAGCAGCCGATTTCCGACCGGCCTGAGCCTACCATCGCGCGCCTCCGTTACTCTTTGGGAGGCGACCGCCCCAGTCAAACTACCCACCATACGCTGTCCCGGACACTGTTATGCCGCGGTTAGACGTCTATGACGATAAGGGTGGTATCTCATCTTTTGGCTCCACTCAAACTAGCGTCCAAGCTTCAAAGCCTACCACCTATCCTGCACATGCCGACACAAATGCCAGCGTAAAGCTATAGTAAAGGTGCATGGGGTCTTTCCGTCTGACCGCAGGAACCCCGCATCTTCACGGGGAATTCAATTTCGCTGAGTCTATACTGGAGACAGTGGGGAAGTCGTTACGCCATTCGTGCAGGTCGGAACTTACCCGACAAGGAATTTCGCTACCTTAGGACCGTTATAGTTACGGCCGCCGTTTACCGGGGCTTCAATTCAAAGCTCACACCTCTCCTTTTAACCTTCCGGCACCGGGCAGGCGTCAGACCCTATACGTCGATTTGCATCTTCGCAGAGCCCTGTGTTTTTAGTAAACAGTCGCCACCCCCTCTTTTGTGCCACTCATACAAGGTTGCCCTCGCATGAGTCATGCTTATCCCGAAGTTACGCATGCAATTTGCCGAGTTCCTTCAGTATAGTTCTCTCAAGCGCCTTGGTATACTCTACCAGTCCACCTGTGTCGGTTTAGGGTACGGTCAATATTGGTGGAGCTATTTCCTGGAACCGGCTCATCGCATCCCTAATCCAATCAAGGGGATACAAACCTGCGCGATCCGTCACTACCACCTGGTTCACGAATATTAACGTGATTCCCATCGTCTACGCATTTCTGCCTCGACTTAGGGGCCGACTAACCCTGCGCTGATTAGCATTGCGCAGGAACCCTTGGACTTTCGGCGAAAGTGTCTCTCACACTTTTTATCGCTACTCATGTCATCATTCGCACTTCCGATACCTCCAGGACCCCTCACAGGTATCCCTTCACAGGCTTACGGAGCGCTCCGCTACCGTTTACAACAAAGTTGTAAACCCTAAGCTTCGGTGCATAGTTTTAGACCCGGTACATCTTCGCCGCAGGATCGCTTGACCAGTGAGCTGTTACGCTATCTTTAAAGGATGGCTGCTTCTAAGCCAACCTCCTGGTTGTCTAAGCAATCCAACGCGCTTTCCCACTTAACTATGACTTGGGGACCTTAGCTGTAGATTAGGGCTGTTTCCCTTTTGACGACGGACCTTAGCACCCGCCGTCTGTCTCCCGAGTAGTACTTCTGGGTATTCGGAGTTTGGTAAGGTTTGGTAAGTCGGTGAAACCCCCTAGCCCATCCAGTGCTCTACCCCCCAGAGTATTCGCTCGAGGCGATACCTAAATATCTTTCGCGGAGAACCAGCTATTTCCGAGTTTGATTGGCCTTTCACCCCTAGGAACAAGTCATCCCCGTCTTTTTCAACAGACGTAGGTTCGGCCCTCCAGTAAGTGTTACCTTACCTTTAGCCTGCTCATACCTAGATCACTCGG
>JALBVE010000001.1:0-35000 GCA_025050575.1 Candidatus Devosia symbiotica | reverse complement strand
TGGCATTGACCGACACTGGCCAATATGTGCTGGGGATCGAGCCCGATTTTATCAAGTTCCCCGAGGAAGACACTGAAGAAATCAATGTCGCCAATCTGCCCACGGTCTATCGCTCGATCTGGGAAACCGGTCGCAAACACGACCTGGACGATGCCACCATTGAGCGCATTATCGGCATGTATGCCTATGATGTGGACATGACCAAAAGGATCCGTGCCGGCGACGGCATCGAAATTCTTGAGACGGCACCCGATGCCGGCGGCCGCGCCGAGTTACTCTATGTCTCGCTTACCCTGGGCAACACCACCCGCAAGCTCTACCGTTTTGGCACCGAAGGCGGCGTGGTGGATTTCTATGATCCCGACGGCGAGACCGGCAAACGGTTCCTAACTCGCCGGCCCGTCGAGGGTGGCGGCACGCTGCGATCACGCTTTGGCTATCGCATCCATCCCATCTTCCACACGCGCAAGCTGCACACCGGCATCGACCTGGCGGCCCCAAGCGGGACTCCAATCCATGCCGCTGGCGACGGCATCATCAAATATTACAAATGGGAATCCGGCTACGGCAACAAGGTCGAGATCCAGCACGTCAATGGCTATGAGACAGGTTATGGCCACATGTCGCGCTATGTGGATGGTCTTGAGGTCGGCAGCAGGGTGCGCCAGGGACAGCTCATTGGCTATGTCGGTTCGACCGGCCAGTCGACCGGGCCGCATCTGCACTTTGAGATAAAGATCAACGGCAATTTTGTTGACCCTCTCAGCGTCAAGCTACCCAAGGACAACATCCTGACCCAACAATATCAAGGCGATTTTGCCCAGACCATGGCGCAGATCAACGATCTGATGGAACGCAAGGCGGCACCAGTCACCCCAGTCTAGGCCAATTAGGTCCTGCACTTCAGGGTCAGCCAGGCAACCAGCGCCGAAACCAGGCACAGCCCAGCATTGCAATAGGCAATGGCGACAAAAGCGGTGTCGGTCGCCGCCTGCCGGATGGCCTCTTCGCTGGCACTCAACCCGCCGGTCACCAGGCCAAAAAAGATCGTCAGCTCCGCTGCGCCGCCAAGGATCCGCTCAAATACTAGCGAGGCCACCGCACCCATGGCTGCCACCGCGACCAGACCGGCCATGCGCGACACAGCATTACTGATGCCCGAGGCATGCCGGTATCTTCATTCTCAACTGCCGTCATCACGGCCGTTGATAAGGGCGAGACCACCAGCGCCATGCCGCCCTGGCCACACTCATCAACGACAACACTGCGAGCCAGATCTGCTGCAACGGCGCGGTAAAGGCCAACCCAACAAAGGCCAGATCCACCAGCAAGGATCCCAGCGTGATCAGCGGACCGACACCATACCGGTCCGTCAGTTGTCCCGTGAACGGCGAGAGCAGCGAGATTGCCACAGTAAATGGCAGCATGACTGCAGATACCTGGGCTAGCGCAGCATCCCAGCCGGCCATCAGCGTCATGGGCAGATAGAAGGTGACACCGGTCAGCGCGAAATACAGGGTGACGGTCAACAAATTGGCGCCAGCAAATTGCCGGATGGCGAACAGTCGCAAGGGCAGCACGGGCTCACTGGTGCGCTACTCCCACCAGAAGAACCCGGCCAGCAGCAGCGTCCCGCCACAACAATAGGTCAGAATGTGCGATACTGGCGGCAGGCTTTTGCTACTGTTCCCGGTTAGACCAAAAGCCACCAGCATCAACCCGAGACCGGCCAGACCGGCTCCAACAATGTCGAGCCGGCGACGGGCGCTAGCTCGATCCGCCGGCACACGCAGAAGCAGCAGCGCCAGGGCGATGCGCCCAATGGCAGATTGATCGCAAAGATCAGCCGCCAGCTCCAGTCCCCAAGCACGATCAGCACGAAGCCGCCCAACACCGGTCCCAAGATAGTGGTCAGCGAGGACGCCGCCGCCCAAATACCAATCGCCTTGCCGCGTTCGGCCCTGGGATAGGCCTTGGCGATAATGGCCAGACTTCTGGGCATCATCAGGGCGGCGCTTAGCCTCTAAATGACGCGGAAAACAATTAGCACCCCAACGTGAGGCGCCAAGTCGCAGATCAGCGACGCACTAACAAACAATCCGACACCAAGGCCAAAGACCCGGCGCAGGTAGAAGCGATCCCCCGCCTCGCCGCCCAGCAATAGCATGGACCCCAAAAGCAGCAGATAGCCTTTGGATACCAATTGCGCATCGACCAAAGTAGCATTGAGGTCAGCGTGCAGTGAGGGGATGGCAATTGACAGTACAGAGCCATCGATGAAGGCCATACTCGAGGCCAGAATGGCCGCGATTAACACAAAACGCCGTTGCGCGTGTGGGCAGAATGTCGGCTTCGCTATTGGCGCCCCGCGATCACTCTCGACCATACTACCACCTCCTGATAGTCGGGCGGCAGCTTAGTCGTGTGCGATCCAGACCACCATCTCATTGGTGCCCGGTTCACGGAAATGAAATCGCTGACCGCCCGGAAAATCAAACTGCTCGCGCGTAATCACTCCACCGGCTGCCCACACCCGTCGTTCAGCGTCATCAAGGTCGGTAGTGCGCAACACCGCCATGGTCACAGTCGCCCTGGCCTGGCTCTGGTCGACCCCGCCATCAATGCCGGAGCTCTCCACTCCATCGTAATCCGGACCATAACTGGTGCTCCCCAGCCAAACGCTGCCGCAAAGAAAGCACTGGTTGCGGCGCGATCACTGGGGGGGATTCCACATAGTCGACTTGCTCAGCCATCATCGCACTCCGTCTTGTTCTATTTTTGTTCTAGTATGCAATTTTGCCACGCACAACAAAAAAGGGCCGGTCTCTCGACCGGCTCCTCATCATACCATCAGGCTGCGGCATCCGCCAGTTCGCTGGGGTGTAACACGATGCCATCATCATTGGCATCGACCACCACCCTGCTCCCGTCGCTGACTCGACCGGCCAGGATCTCCTCGGCCAACCTATCCTGCACTGCGCGCTGTATCACGCGCTTGAGCGGGCGAGCGCCATAGGCTGGATCATAGCCTTCATTAACCAACCAGGCGCGGGCAGGGGGCATCAGCTCCAGGCTGATGCCGCGCTCTTTCAGCAGTTCCTGTAGACGGCTGAACTGGATATCGACAATGGCGCCCATATGTTCGCGGCGCAGCCGGTGGAACAGCAGGATCTCGTCGACGCGGTTGAGAAACTCGGGCCGGAATGCAGTCTTGACCATGTCGAGCACCCTACCGTGTACCAGCTCCACTGATTCCCCATCCTTGAGATCGACCAGATACTCCGCCCCCAGATTAGAGGTCAGGATGATCACGGTATTGCGAAAATCGACGGTGCGCCCCTGCCCGTCTGTCAGTCGCCCGTCGTCGAGCACCTGCAGCAGCATATTGAACACGTCCGGATGGGCTTTCTCGATTTCGTCAAACAGCACCACCTGATAGGGGCGGCGCCGCACGGCTTCGGTCAGCATGCCGCCTTCCTCATAGCCGACATAGCCTGGAGGAGCACCAATCAGCCGCGCCACCGAGTGCTTCTCCATGAACTCGCTCATGTCGAGGCGCACCATGGCAGTCTCATCGTCGAACAGAAACTGGGCTAGGCTTTTGGTCAATTCGGTCTTGCCCACGCCGGTGGGCCCGAGGAACATGAACGAGCCAATCGGCCGATTAGGATCCTGCAGTCCGGCGCGCGACCGCCGCACCGCCCGGGCCACCGCGGCCACAGCCTCAGCCTGACCGATCACCCGGGCACCCAGCGAATATTCCATATGCAGCAGCTTTTCGCGCTCGCCTTCTAGCATCCGGTCAACCGGAATGCCGGTCCAGCGACTAACCACCTGGGCAATGTCGCTAGGGGTCACCACTTCGGCCGCCATCAAGGGATCGGGCTTGCCGTCGCCATTACTGTCTTCGGCCACCGCAATGCGTTTTTCCAGATCCGGAATTATCCCATAGGCCAACTCACCAGCCTTGGCCAGATCACCTTGCCGCTGCGCGATCTCCAACTGGCTGCGCGCACTATCGAGCTCTTCCTTGAGCTTTTGGCTGCTCTGCAGGCGTTCCTTTTCCGCCAGCCACTTGGCCGATAAACCCTGTGCCTGCTCTTCCAGCCCCGCCAGTTCACTTTCCAATCGCTCAAGCCGCAGGCGCGAGCCGTCATCGGCTTCCTTGCGCAAAGCCTCACGCTCGATCTTGAGCTGCATGATGCGGCGATCAAGCTCGTCCAGCGCCTCGGGCTTGCTGTCCACGGCCATGCGCAGACGCGCCGCCGCCTCGTCCATCAGATCGATTGCCTTGTCGGGCAGGAAGCGGTCAGCGATATAGCGGTTGCTCAGCGTCGCTGCGCTCACCAGCGCCGAATCGGAAATCCGGATGCCGTGATGCAGCTCATACTTTTCCTTCAGTCCGCGCAGGATCGAGATCGTGTCTTCCACCGCTGACTCATCGACGAACACCGGCTGGAAGCGCCGGGCCAGCGCCGGGTCCTTTTCCACATGTCTGCGATACTCATCCAACGTAGTGGCGCCGACGCAGTGCAGTTCCCCGCGCGCCAGAGCCGGCTTGAGCAGATTGGACGCATCCATGGCACCATCGCTCTTGCCCGCGCCAACCAGCGTGTGCATTTCGTCGATGAACAGAATGATCTTGCCCTCCGAAGAGGTCACTTCACTGAGCACAGCCTTGAGTCGCTCCTCGAACTCGCCGCGATATTTCGCGCCAGCAATCAGCGCGCCCATGTCGAGCGAGAGCAGTGACTTATTCTTCAACGATTCCGGCACATCGCCGTTGACGATGCGGATCGCCAGGCCTTCGGCAATGGCCGTCTTGCCAACACCGGGTTCACCGATCAGCACTGGGTTGTTCTTGGTCCGGCGGCTCAGCACCTGAATGGTGCGGCGAATTTCCTCGTCGCGGCCAATCACCGGATCGAGCTTGCCTTCGCGCACGTCTTCGGTCAGGTCGCGCGCATATTTCTTAAGCGCGTCATAACTATTCTCGGCCGAGGTAGAGTCAGCTGTGCGACCTTTGCGAATTCCCTCGATCGCCGTATTTAGCCCCTGCGGGGTCACCCCGACTGACGCCAGGATCTTGCCGGCATCGGTATCTTTTTCGACCACCAGCGCGAGCAGCAGCCGTTCGATCGTGACATAACTGTCACCGGCCTTCTGGGCCGCACTTTCCGCTGTGTCAAAAACGCGGGCTAGTTCGCGGCTGAGGTAAAGCTGCGAGCCATCACCAGAAACACTAGGGATTTTGGCAAAGCCGGCCTCGACCGCCGCACGCAAACTCTTGGCGTCACCGCCAGCGCGTTCAATCAAGCCATTAGCCATGCCCTGATCATCGTCGAGCAGCGCCTTGAGCAGATGGATCGGCGCAAATTGCTGATGCCCTTTGCCCAAGGCAATAGTCTGGGCACTCTGGATGAACCCGCGGGCCCGTTCTGTGTACTTTTCGATATTCATGCAACTATCCTTAATAAGCCGCGCGCGAGGCCGCCTTCTAAAGCACGCTACTCAGGCCGAAAGTGTTCCCAATTCCCGCCCGATCAATATCAGCACGAGACTGTCTGCTCATGATGTAGGTCAAAATTTGCAAAGGAAAAGAGAGCCGCGCGAAGTTGCATGCATTGCCGACATAGGGTGGCACGGGATAAACAAAAAAGGCTGGGCATTAACGCCCGGCCTTTTTTCAATTCTGTGACCGCCTTATTCGGCGGCGATATTGGAACCTGCCGTCAGAAACGCTGGCAATTCGCCAATTTCGGGCTGCTCAGCATTGGCCGGATCGGCGCCGGCGTCTCCACCGGCTGAACGGAGGCGACGGGGACGCCGCTCACGCGGCTTGCGGGCCTCGCCAGCCTCAGCAGCGCCGGTGTCAACAGCCGGCGTAACGTTGCTTGTAGCAATATTCTGCTCGACCGGCATTTCGCCTTCGCCACCAGCAGCAACCGCTGCTGGGCGCTCACGGTCGAGCCGCTCGCGATCGAGACGCTGATGGCTGCGCTCATTGCGCGGCGGGCGTTGTTCGTCCTGCTGATGCTGAGCGCGTTTCTCACCCTCGCCCTGTTCATCACCATCCTGGTGCGACTGTGGCTGCGGTTGCGGCTGTGTCGAGGCAAAACGCGAGTTCATCTCGGGCATGTCGTCGTCGAAATCGCCGTCGTCCTGGCCATCGAGCCGCACGCCATTCTGGGCCGGCTGGGCGCTCGAGACAATGCGGAAATAATGCTCGGCATGTTGGAGATAGTTCTCCGCCATCACCGAATCGCCGCTCGACTGCGCGTCGCGCGCGAGTTGCAGATATTTCTCGGCGACATGGGCAGCATTGCCGCGCACCTTCACATCCGGACCATTGCTCTCGAAATTGCGTGACAATGGGTTGACGTGCTTGCGCCCGCCATTCCGACCGCGCTGCCGGTTCTTGTTATTCTGATTATTGGATCTCATCTGGTCGCTTTATCTAACTCTAGAAAATAAGCGTCACACTGCTGGCGGATCGGCATCATGCCTGATCGGACAGCTCCCCGCGAAGACCGAGATCTTCAGTCATAGGGCTCTAATTGTCTTCATGAAGACCGGAACCGTCTGACGGCGCTCCTAACTTGTCCTGCGTAGTTCCTAGCTCTGCTGGAACCGCGCTGCCGCTGCAGCATCCGGAAGTGTCGGGTGGCATGTCGCCGCGGCGCTCATGAAGTGCCGTTGACAGCAGGAATAAACTTATAGTGTTCGCGTCGGCTTTGCCAGCATTAATTGTGCACCTGTCACAACCACGCTTAACGGGCTCTAGAGGTGGCGTGCCCAGACCACACGATCAAGCCCTGCCAGATCCTGATGCACGCTGATATCGTCAAACCCGGATTCGAGAAACATGGTACTCACCGCGGCAGCCTGGTCGTGCCCGATTTCGACCAGCACCTGACCATTTTCTGTCAGCTGGCCCACGGCCTGCCGGGCAATGATGCGATACGGCGCCAACCCGTCGGGCCCGCTATCCAGCGCTAGAAGCGGATCAAAATCGCGCACCTCCTCCGCTAGCGTCTGCAGCACTGCCGAGGCGATATAGGGCGGATTGGAGACGATCAGATCGAAACGCTGGGGCGGCACCGGTTCGAACCAACTGCCTTCCAGCAAGGTCAACCGCTGCGCCACGCCGTGCAGCACCGCATTGGTCCGCGCCGCTTCGAGCGCCAGCGGGCTCAGATCAACCGCCACGGCGCTGATCTCGTCCATATTGACCAAGATTGAGATTGGAATGCAGCCAGTGCCGGTGCCCAGTTCCAGCAGGCAGCCACCCGCTGGCATGGCGCCCAAAGCCAGATCAACCAGTAGTTCTGTATCCGGACGCGGCTCCAACGTTGCCGCATTCAGGCCAAATACCAGCCCGTAAAATTCGCGCTCGCCAATAATCCGCGCCACCGATTCCCCTTTCAGGCGTCGCTGCAGAAGGTTAGCAACTCGCTCGGCCCCTGCCAGATCGACGGGCTGGTTTTCGCGCGTTGCCAGATCAAGCGCAGTCAGGCCCAGTCCGTGCTGGGTCAACAGCTTGGCATCCAGCGCCGCTGTAGCGAAATCCAGCCGAGCCAGCACATCGCGCCAATCGCGCCAAAGCGCGCCAATGGTGGGCGTCTGGTTCAGTTCGACTGCTCCATGGCCGACAACTGCGCCGTCTGGCTTTCAGTGATTAACGCCTCGATCAACTCGTCGAGTGCCTCGCCAGTAATCACCTTGTCGAGCTTGTACAGCGTCAGATTGATCCGATGGTCGGTGACCCGACCCTGCGGGAAGTTATAGGTGCGAATGCGTTCGGAACGATCTCCCGAGCCAATCTGCCCCTTGCGCTCGGCCGAACGCGCGCTGTCGCGCTCTTCGCGTTGCATTTGATAGAGCCTCGATCGCAGCACCACCATGGCCTGCGCCCGGTTCTGATGCTGGCTCTTCATCGCCGAGATGACAACTAGGCCGGTCGGAATGTGTGTCAGACGCACGGCGGAATCGGTGGTGTTGACGTGTTGTCCACCCGCGCCTGAAGCGCGCATAGTGTCGATCCGGATGTCTTCAAGCCGGATATCGATATCGATGTCTTCGACTTCGGGCAACACGGCCACTGTGGCAGCAGAAGTGTGGATGCGCCCCGAACCTTCGGTTGCCGGCACGCGTTGCACCCGATGTACGCCACTCTCATATTTCAGGCGGGCATAGACACCCTTTCCCGCAACATTGGCGATGATCTCCTTGAAGCCCCCCTTCTCACCAGGACTCTCGTCCATCACTGTGACTTTCCAGCCGTGATTGGTCGCATAGCGCTCATACATGCGGAACAGATCACCAGCGAACAGAGCTGCCTCGTCGCCACCGGTACCACCACGTATTTCCAGAATGATCGACTTCTCGTCGGCCTCATCCTTGGGCAGCAACAGGACGCGCACCGCCTGGAACAGTTCCTCGATCGTCTCGTCGAGTTCCTCGATCTCGGCCTGGGCCATTTCGGCCATTTCCTTGTCGCCACCCTTGAGCAGCGCCTCGGCATCCTTACGATCTTTCAACGCCTTGGAATAGGCCCGGATCTTTTCAACGATTGGCGCCAGTTCGGCATGCTCTTTGCTGAACTTGACGAATTCGTCCAGACCGGCCCCACCCGAAAGCGCCGCTTCAACATATTGAAACCGGGTCTCGAGGGCGTCGAGCTTGTCCTGGGGAAGAGACGACATGGGTGATGTCTTTCAAGACTTGAGCAGACACGCTTTAGGGACAAGACGGGTCAACTGCAAGACTTGATCCAATCCAGCCCGCTGCGCGCCACGCCAGGGTCGCCCGCGGGGCAACGATCAGGATCGCCGTTGCCACCCGCCCTAACCCTAAACCGGCAGGTTCTGCGTCTCGATCCATTCTTCCAGCAACTGGCGAATGGTAACCCCGTCAGCGCCGTCACTGAGGGCAGCGCTCACCGACTGCTGGATCGGGCCAAGATCAAGATTGAGCACCAGTTCCTTGATCGGGCCAATCGAGGCCGGGCCCATCGACAGCCGCGTCATGCCCACCGCCATCAGCGCCAATGCCTCAAGCGGCTTGCCGGCCAGTTCACCGCACATGGTGATCGGAATATTGTAGCGCCGTGCTGCATCGACCACCAGACGAATGGCCCGCAAGCGCGGCATGCCGATAGGATCGTAGGCTTTGGCAACGCGCGGATTGGCACGATCCGAAGCCGTTAGGAACTGCACCAGATCGTTCGATCCGATCGAGACGAAATCAGCCAATGGCAACAATTGGTCGAGCTCGAACAACAGTGATGGCACCTCGACCATCACCCCCAGATCGAGCCGGCTCGGCACCGGCGTGTCGGCCCGGCGCAGCCGGTCGACTTCCTTGTCTACTACCTGCCTGGTCTGCACGAATTCGAACGTTTCAGTGACCATCGGCACCAGAATTTTGAGCGGGCGTCCATTGGCCGCCAGCAGCAGCGCTCGAATCTGAGTGCGCAATAGGCCCGGCCGTTCCAGTCCCAACCGGATCGAGCGGAACCCCATAGCAGGATTTTCCTCGGCCATTGAACGCTGGTAGGGCAACACCTTGTCGCCACCAATGTCGAGCAGCCGAAACACCACTGGCCGTTCCCCAGCGATCGCCATGGCTTCGGCATAGAGTTCTGTCTGCTCGCTCAACTTTGGCAGCTTACTGGCAATCATGAACTGTAATTCAGTGCGGAATAGCCCAACCCCAGCCGCGCCAGTATCGTCGAGCATGGGCAGATCAGCCACCAGTCCTGAATTATGCAGCAGCGTAATGGCCACACCATCCTTAGTAATCGACGGCTTGTCCTTGAGCGCGGCGTAGTGGGCCCTGCGCTTGGCCGTTACCTTGACCTTGTCAACATAGGCCTGTTCGATATCTGGCGTTGGCCGCAAATGCACGATGCCCGCAGTGCTGTCCAAAATGATGTCGTCGCCGCTCTCGCACATCGAGACAATCGACTGCGCCTGCCCCACCGCCACCATGCCGAGCGAACGCACCACGATGGCGACGTGCGCAGTGGTGCCGCCTTCTTCCAGCACGATGCCCCGAAGCTTGGTGCGATCATACTCAAGCAGTTCGGCGGGGCCCATATTGCGCGCCACCAGAATTGCATTATCCGGCAGCGCTTTGCGCGAGAGGGCATGACCATCATCGGTCAACACCCGCAACAGCCGGTTGGCCAGATCATCCAGATCATGCAGCCGGTCGCGAATATAGGGATCGGTCTGGCGCAACATGCGAGCGCGAGTGTCGTTCTGCACCCGCTCAACGGCTGCTTCCGCCGACAGACCATTTTCGATCGCTTCAGTTAGCCGGTGCACCCAGCCCCGGTCATTGGCGAACATGCGGTAGGTTTCAAGTATTTCACGATGGTCGGTCGAGCCGGCCATGTCGCCATGGTCCAGCATGGCGTCGATCGACACGCGCATCTTTTCCAACGCCGCTTCCAGCCTGACCTTTTCGGCCTCGGTATCTTCGGCAATGAAATTGGTGACCACCACGCGCGGGTCATGCAGCACCACAGTGCCCAGAGCAACGCCATCGGTAAAGCTGACGCCGGTGAACATGCGAGGCCGCCTAAGATCGATATCGGACCCCGGCTTAATCAGATTGTCAAAATCGGAGGTGGCGACCATCTCAGCCAGAATTGTGGCCGTGGTCAGCATCGCCTCGGTTTCATCTTCACCATAGCGGCGGCGCTCGACATTCTGGACGACCAGAACGCCCAGTGTCTGCCCGGCTCGCAATACCGGCACCCCCAGGAAGGCATTGTAACGCTCTTCGCCCGTTTCTGGGCGATAGGCAAAGGCGGGATGGCTGGTCGCGTCATCCAGATTGAGCGGCTCGGCTTCAGCCGCAATTAGGCCTACAAGGCCCTCACCCAGAGGCAGCGTGGTCATGTGAACCGACTCGGCCGCCAGACCCTTTGAGGCAAACAGTTCAAGAGCGCCGTCGTCGCGCAGCACATAGAAGGAGCAGACATCGGCGTGCATATTGTCGGCGATCAAGCCGACAATCTTGTCGAGCCGCTCTTGCGAAGCCAACTGCTCCGCCATCGTCTCGCGCAATTGGCAAAGCAGCACTCGTGGACCGCCTGTGGTCGTGACCATAAACCCTTAGGCGACCCGCAAAGCCGCCCCCCCCTTATAGCGGACGCGGCTCAGCCCTCTCGACCAAGCTTATACACCCTTCTTATCCAACCCGTAATAAGTATGCAGAGCTCGAACCGCAAGCTCAGCATATTGCTCATCGATCAGTACCGAGGTTTTGATTTCCGAAGTGGTGATCAGCTGGATGTTGATCCCCTTGTCGGCTAGCGCCTTGAACATCGAGGACGCGACGCCGGCATGGCTGCGCATGCCGACGCCCACAACCGACACCTTGGCTCCACCTTTGGACCCCGAAATCCGGGCATATTCGATGCGATCACCAGCGTCCTTGATGGTCTTGATCGCCTTGTCATATTCACGGTCGGGGACCGTGAGGGTGATATCAGTCGTCGCTCCGTCGTCAGCGACGTTCTGCACGATCATATCCACGATAATGCCTTGATCAGCAAGGGTACCAAATATTTCTGCAGCCACGCCCGGATTGTCCTTGACGTCGCGCAGGGTAATCTTAGCCTCGGCCTTGGCGAGCGTCACACCCGAAACGATCTGCTTTTCCATGATCTCATCCTCATCGCATACGAGCGTACCGGGAACCCCTGGCGAACCATCGGGCGCCACCTGCGGCGCATCCGGATCATCAAAACTGGACCGCACCAACAGCCGCACCTTATAGGCCATAGCCATCTCGACCGAGCGGATCATTAGCACCTTGGCACCCAGAGATGCCATTTCCAGCATTTCCTCAAAGGAAATCTTGGTCAGCCGCTGTGCCTTGGAGACGATGCGGGGATCGGTGGTATAGACGCCGTCAACATCGGTATAGATATCGCAGCGGTCCGCCTTGACCGCGGCCGCCACCGCGACGGCCGAGGTGTCCGAGCCACCGCGCCCAAGCGTGGTAATCCGGCCATGCGGAGAAATGCCCTGAAACCCAGTAATCACCGGCACCCAGCCATCGCTCAGGCGCTTGTCGAGTTCGGTGGGATCGATCTCGGTGATCCGCGCTGCGCCATGCGCGTCATTGGTTTGAATGGGCACCTGCCAGCCGGCAAATGAGCGCGACTGGATGCCCATTTCGCTCAGCACGATGGCCATCAGGCCGGCCGTCACCTGCTCGCCCGATGCCACAACCGCGTCGTACTCGCGCGCATCGTGCAGCGGACTGGCTTCATTGACCCAGTCGACCAGCTCATTGGTCTTGCCCGACATGGCCGAAACCACCACGGCCACTTCATGGCCGGCGTCGACCTCGCGCTTCACATGTCGCGCGGCCTGACGAATACGCTCAACGGTGGCTACTGACGTGCCACCGAACTTGACGACTATCCGGGCCAAGACTCCATCCCGTTCTTCCGGCCGAACCCGCCGGTACGCTCATTGTTGGGCGCTGCAATGCCACAAAGGCGGCGCGCAATCAACTGGAAGCATTGTCCGCGACGCCGCGTCCCTTGCCTACCTCATGCCGCGCGGTTCATATAAAGGCACAAAGGAGCTCGCCATGACCGCCACTACCATCAATGATGCCGAGATCGCCAAATTCACCGCGATGGCCGAGGAATGGTGGGATCGGAAGGGCAAGTTCAAGCCGCTGCACAAATTCAATCCGGTGCGCATGAGCTATATCCGCGAGCATCTGCTGACCCATTTTGGTCTCGACGGCACCACTATGCGACCCTTTGCGGGGCTAAGCATTCTCGATGTTGGTTGCGGCGGCGGCCTGCTCTGCGAGCCCCTGGCCCGTCTGGGCGCCACCGTCACCGGTATCGACGCAGCCGAGCGCAATATCGCCATCGCCAGGCTGCACGCCGATAAATCTGGCCTGGAGATCGACTACCAGGCCACCACCAGCGAGGCCCTAGCAGCCCAGGGCAAAAGCTTTGACATGGTCATCAACATGGAAGTGGTCGAGCACGTTGACAATGTCCTGCTCTACATGAAGAGCTGCGCCGATCTGGTCAAACCGGGCGGACTGATGCTGACCGCAACGCTTAACCGCACGGCTCGCGCCTATGCCCTAGCCATATTCGGTGCCGAACGCGTGCTGCGCTGGCTGCCTGTGGGCACTCATGACTGGAACAAATTTCTCACGCCTGAAGAGGTCAAGACGTTGATCACCCGCAATGGCCTGATGGTCACGGGCGAGACCGGCGTAGTGTTCCACCCGCTGGCCGACGAGTGGCGCAAATCTCGCAACATGGCGATCAACTACATGGTGATGGCCGAGCGCCCTGCAGCCTGACGGCGATTTGAAGCAATCTTCATAAAATTGATCATATTGGTGAGGGCAAGCTTAATCCCCGCTATCCATCCTCGTTGGTGAGAATGAAGACATGCTGCACTCAGATTGCCAAGACCAGTCGTTTGAGCGTCTCGCCGCAGCGAGCGAAGCGGCGCGCCTGAAGGGTAACTACGCAGATGGCGTGCGGCTAGCCCGCGCGGCCGCCGAACTCGCGGCGTCCACCGGGCGCTTGGATGCCCAAGCCGATATGCTTTTCTTGCTGGCCAATAAGGCGATCCGCCTGGGCAATATGGAAGAGGCCGCGCGCGCCGCTGGGTACGCCGCTCGGCTGACGGCCAGTGACGGCAGCCAATCCACACATGCCAGCGCCCTAATTGTGCAGGCCCATGCCTATCTTGAACTCGGTTTGCCCGAGGAGGCCTTTGAGGCCCTCATCGTCAGCCTGGAGAGTGCGCAACGCCTGCGCGATCCCGATCTGTTGTTCTAGACCTATAATCGCATCGGCACGGCCCAAGGCTATCTTGGCAAACACATGCAGTCGCGAGACTTTCTGCGTCGGGCCTGCCACTTTCTGCAGGCCTGGGCGCGCAGTCGATTTCGGCCTGCGCTACGCCCGCGATGCCATCGAATTGGCCTGGGCCGCTGCACCTCCCTATCGGGAGGCCATCTGCCTTGGCAATTTTGCTACACTGTTGGGCTTCAGTGGCCACCAGGCCGGGGACAATCAGGATTTACCCGCTCTCGCGCCATTGCCAGTCAACACGGCTACACCTCCCTGGTTCTAGATGCCTGATTCTGCCTGGCTCATCTCGCCATGCTGTTCGGCTAAACTCAGATCGCCATCGACCACTTCGAGCGGCTCTCCCGACCTCATCGCCAATAATGAAAACCTATGGTCATCGAGACCTACCGCCTGCTATCAGAATTTTGTCAGCAAGCCAATCAACCGGAGCGCGCTCTGGATCACTACAAATCCCACCATGCGCTCGAAAGGGCCATGCGCAGCAGCGTCGCGGAAACCCGCAGCCGCATGGTCGCCAGCATAACCGAATTGAGCGGCCCTGCTCGAAGCAGAACGCGCACGGCTGAAGGCCGACCTTCACCAGATGCGCCTTGCTGAAATGGAAAACGAACGCCGCGACCTGCTGCTGCGCACCGACGAGTTGGACCGCAAGGCTCATGAGGACGATCTGACCGGCCTAAAAATAGACGCTTTGCCCTGGATGCGCTGGCCGAACGCGTCCAGAATTGTCCGCTCGGCCAACGCGTGTTTGTCGCTATTGTCGATGCTGACCACCTTCAAGGCGATCAACGACCAATTCGGCCACTCGGTCGGCGATCAAGTTCTGCAGACCTTGGCCCAGTTGTTGCAAGTCGGCATTGGCCCCGACAATCTAGCGGCACGCCTTGGCAGCGAAGAGTTTCTGCTGGCCGTTTCCAGCACCGCAGCTCAGGCGATTGCGCTGTGCAATGCTCTGATCGCCACGATTGCGGATCATCCCTGGCAGGACGGACTGGCTGTTATCATCAGCGTTGGGCTGGCAGTTATGGTACCCAGTGATACTGTCCATTCAATGCTCGGCCGGACCGACGGAGCCCTCTACCGGTCAAAAAGCGGCAGGCGCAATCGCCTGACCACTAACATCTAGGCACCAGCGTCGTCTTGTCTCGGACACGCTCTCGGATTTTCCGCCCTCCCTGCTGCGACAATGCCGACTCCAGTGTCGAGCCAAAATTAATCTTTCGGGGCGATCGCAATGGGTTGAGACTGTCACCGAATAAGCTATGGCTTTGCCACCGATGCGCTATATCTGCGGCCCGACCGTACCGGAGCCAATACGCGCCACACAGTCCTTGCCACCGCCCTGTTTGCAATCATCGCCTTGACCGGCCCTACCCTGGCCCAAGGCGGGGAGGATATCATGGCCCAGATCGAAAATCTGCACGGCAAATCCCTTAAAATTCGGCGAGACCTTTGACCAAGTGCAGGATGCCTTCCTGTTCGGTGACCCCACCACCATTGCCAATCTTGGCGTCTTACCCCCTGACCGTCAATGCTAATGGCGAAACCTTCGACATCCTCGAACCCCAGGATCTGGGCGACAATTTTGATATCCTGCTCACCCCCCCCACACCATTGCGGCTCTGTTCAGCCGCCGCGTACCCGTCCTGTCGAAGGTCGCGCCAGCCAAGGCCGACGTGCACATGGAAGACGTCCATCGCGCGAGCGGCATCATGTCCATTCTTCGGACAGCTCGACAGGGCAGGACTGATCAACCGAGCCGAACCCACGGTTCATGCCGCCACACTGGTCGATGCCATCGACAAGTGGGATATTTCGCGCATCAATTCGGAAAGCGTGCCCCAGTTCTACATGGCTGCTCCCGGCGACGTGCGCACTACTCAGGTCTTTAGCCAGTCCAACCGCCGGACTAAGCTTGACCTTGACCGCAAGGACGGCACCATCCGCTCCGCCGACCACGCCTTCTCCAAAGATGGCGGTCTGGCTGTGCTCAAGGGCAATATCGCCATCGATGGCTGCATCATCAAAACAGCCAGTGTAGACGAATCCATCCTCAAATTCTCCGGCTCAGCCCGCGTTTTCGAGAGCCAAGACGACACCGTCAAGGTGATCCTGACCAATCAGATCAAGCAAGGCGACGTGCTCGTCACCCGCTATGAAGGCCCGCGCGGCGGCCCCGGCATGCAGGAAATGCTCTATCCCACGAGCTATCTCAAAATCCAAGGGCATAGGCAAAGCCTGCGCCCTACTCACCGACGGTCTCTTTTCGGGCGGCACCTCGGGCCTCTCGATCGGCCACGCGTCGCCCGAAGCGGCCGAAGGCGGCATGATGAGCCTCGTGCGCGAAGGCGACATCATCAAGATCGACATCCCCAATCGCTCCATTACCCTGCTCGTGACCGACGATGAACTGACCCAGCGCCGCCACGACCAGGATCAGCTCGGCTGGAAGCCTGCACACCCGCGCAAGCGCAACGTTTCCCAAGCACTGCGCGCCTATGCCGCCTTTTCTACTTCAACCGCCCGCGGCGCCGTGCGCGATCTCAGCAAGCTCGATTTCTAGAAACTGCAAAGGGGCCCGTGGATCAATCTGCGAGCCCCTACGACATTTTCGTGACACACCCTTGGCGCCATTCTACACGCACGCTCAGCCGAAGGCGATCTGCCAAGATTGCCTGCTGGTTAGGTTTGATAGCGGGGATTCCACCCTCCCTATCGGGCCGACCTAAACCCCCGGCCAGCTTTGCCAATTTTGTCCAGTGTCGCGAAATTGGCATCGTTGAGCTTGATGGCGGCTGCCGCCACATTGTCTTCGACATGCTTGATCTTGCCTGTGCCTGGAATGGGCAGAATAACCGGCGAGCACTTCAGCATCTAGGCCAGGACGATCTGGCTAGCGGAAGCCTCATACTTGTCCATGACGACCTTGAATTCGACACTGGTAGATTCAAGATTGTCACCGTCGATCGGGCGCCAGGGAATAAAGCCGATGCCATTGGCCTCGCAGAGTTCTAGAACGGTTTCGGCCTTGCGAATGTCATCGACACTGACTGCGCTGAGCCCAACATGGCGGATCAAGCCGACCTTCTGCATGTCGGCGAAGGTGCCGAACTGGTCAGCTCGGGGCACCTTGGCGTCAATCCGGTGTAACTGCCAGAGATCGATCACGTCGAGCTTGAGCCGACGCAGGCTCATCGCCACGCGCTGACGCAGGAACTAGGGGCGCGTCAGCTGGTGTCATTCGTCGGGCCTGGTACGCGTCAGACCGCTTTTCGTGGCCACGACGGTGCCCTTAGCTATAGGGCACCAGCTCCCCCCCGATCAATTCTTCGCTGACATAAGGGCTGTAACTTTCAGCCGTATCAACAAATTGACATTGAGTTCGGGCAGGCGCCGCAACGTGGCCTTGGCCTCCTCCGGATCTGCGGGCGCGCCCCAGATCCTCTTGCCGGTAATGCGCATCGCCCCAAAACCAAGACGGTTGATCTTGAGGTCGCCGCCAATGGAAAACGTGTCCGAAAGGGCCGCATCGAGAGTGGTGATATTGATTGCTCGGTCAGAATGCGCCGGGAGTGACGCTCCGAAACTAGTTGTGCTCTTCGGGCAGGTCAGGCAGCGGCAAGAAGTCGATACCGTCTTCCGCCAGCTCGATGATTTCGTCGCGTGTCGCCTCGCCGTAAATGCCGCGCGCTTCGACCTCTTCAAAGTGAATCTTGCGCGCCTCTTCAGCGAATTTGTCACCGACATAATCGGCCTCGCTGATCATCTTCTGCCGATAGGCCCGCAGCATGCTGCGAATTTGCTCTGCATCAGAATGCTCGGCGCTGACGGCAAGCTTGTCGCCGTCACGGCGCGCCACGGCAGGGGCCATCATCGCCTTTTCCACCGCGCCGTCGCCACACACGGCGCAGGTCACAAGGCCGCACGCCTGCTGCTCATCGAACGCCGCGGCGTTCCTGAACCAGGCGTCATATTGATGACCTTTTGGGCAATGGAGCGAATACTGGATCATGATAAGACATTTCTTGAGCTCAATGGCTCGTTGAGGCAACAATATAGGGCGATTGCTTAGGACAGTAACGACTCGGGCGCGGCAAAGTTGCATGCATTTGCTAGAGCGGGAATGCGCTCGCGCGCATTGGCAACCTGATCGACGGCAATCTCGGCTACCAGCACTCCCGGCTCCTCATGGTCCAGTTTGGCCACGATATGCCCCCACGGATCGATGATAATGGAATAGCCATAGATTGCGCTTCCATTGGCATGCTGGCCACCCTGCGCTGCGGCGATCACATAAGAGCCGGTTTCGATCGCCCGGGTGCGCAGCAGCACATGCCAATGGGCCTGTCTCGTTGGTACGCTGAAGGCAGCAGGCACCATAGGTATCGCTTTCTCGATAGGCATCGAGTCCGTCGATCGTAGCGTCAAACAGATGAATCTTGTCATAGCTGGCGAACATTACCCCACCCAGACCGAACAGAACCTAGCGATTGGCGAAGCGGCTATCGGCAGGCGGTACTGCCAGTGAACCGATATGGATATGAATGCCGTATTGCCGGGCCAGCCTCCGCCACGCGCTGCAGTTGGGGATGGTTTTCAAACGGCGCCGCCACCTGCGCCAACCAGGTGCGGTTCTCGGCAAAAACCATTGTCACTTTGGGCGTCAACACATAGCGCGCTAGCCGCCGCCTCAGCCAGCAGGAGCTCAAGCGCGGGGAGGTTGGCGACCGGCTCGGGACCCGAGCATATCTGGATAGCAGCTATTTTCACTGGCCGACTTAAGGCGCCACTAGTGGATCAAGACCACTACTGCGGTCGAGCGCGGCCATATCGTTATAGCCGCCAATATGGGCGCTACCGATAAATATCTGCGGTATCGTGCGGCGGCCATTGGCGCGCTGCGTCATGGTTTGGCGCAGCGCCGGGTCGAACACCGCGATCTCGGTGAAGGCGGCGCCCTTTTCCTCTAACAGCGCCTTGGCAGCGTGGCAATATGGGCAGGTCGGGGTCGTATAGATTTCGATCGTAGCCAATTCGAAATCCTCCCATGAATACGGGTATTTGTTCTCTTATATGGGGTAAGTCCGCGCCAATGACAACGCGGGCGAACGTCACGACGTCGACGACCGCCACACCGGCCTTGAGTAGGGCGCGAGTCACCGCCTTGGTAATTGCACCGGTTGTATAAACGTCATCAACCAGCACTACCCGCTTGCCGGCTGCCCGGATCGCCGCGTCCGGGCGAATTGCAAACGCCCCGGCCACATTGCAGTGGAGGCTTTCGCCGCTTAGCCCCACCTGTTGGTGGGTCTTGCGAGTACGCTGCACCAGGTTGGCATCAACGGTCAGATCGGTGAACTCCCCAACAATCTGGCCAGCTCGCCAGACTGATTATAGCATCTAGTCCGCTGCCGTGCTCGATGCAGGGCACCGGCGCCAAAATAGGCTTGTCGGCCCATAATTCGTGACCGACACCGGCCATCAACCGCGCACAGAAGCGCGCCAGCTCGAGTCAATCACCATATTTGAGCCGCGACACGATCGTGCCGGCCATATCATTGTAAATTACAGCGGCACGGGCCTGTCCGAACGACGGCGGATCGGCTAGGGTTTCTGCCGAGAGTGCCTCGGCGCGTAGCGAAACGGCAAACAGCAGGCCCAAACGCGGGCAGAGCGGCGCCGTGATCGGGCGCAGTCGGGCAAAGCATGCAGGACATAACGTATCGGGCGTGACTGTCGGCGCATCGCAATGCAGACAAACCGGCGGGTACACCAGATCGAGCAGACCATGTCCAAGCCATCGCGCACCTGCTGCTAGGCCGCGACGCCATTCCCCGCTTTTGACAAGTTCATCAGCGCTCTGCATAAGGCCAGCATAGTGCCATCTCCGCGAACGACCGCAAGTCATCATGAGCCAGCCACCTTCGATTTTCGACACCGCTCTGATCGGCCAGCATCTGACCCGGCGCGATGGGACCGGTGACTTTGTTACCGATCTGGTGCTTGCCGACCTTGAAGACCGCCTTGCCGCCCTGATCCGCGATTTTCCCCGCGCCGCAATCATCGGCCCGGATATCGAAAAACTGCCGGTCTCCGGCCAGACTGCCAGCGCCGGATTTGCTTTCGAACGCCATGCCGCCTTTGACGGCGAAGACGACGTGCCAGCGCTGGAAGGGGACGACTACAATTTGATTGTCTCGCTTCTGCACCTGCAGGCCATCAATGATGTACCCGGCTATCTTGCCCGCCTGCGCGCACGCCTAAAGCCGGATGGTCTGCTGATGATCGCTGCCCTGGGTGGCGAGACCCTGACCGAACTGCGCGAGGCCTTTCTGGTCGCCGACGCCCTGGTATTGGGCGGGGCATCAGCTCGCGTCGCCCCCATGCTGCAGGTGCGCGATGGCGGCGCCCTGCTGCAACGCGCCGGGCTGGCCCTGCCGGTCGCCGATGTCGAAACCCATATCGCGCGCTATTCGTCGCCCTTCGCGCTGATGGCCGAACTCAAGGCGCTGGGAGCCGCCAACCCCCTGGTCGCACGCCCGCGTCGTCCGGCCACGCGAACCCTGCTCGCGGCCGCGGTCGCCGCCTATGCCGCGCGTGACGCCGATCCAGATGGACGGATCCGGGTAACACTTGAATTTGTCTGGCTTTCCGGCTGGGCCCCGCATGAAAGCCAGCAGAAGCCACTCAAACCGGGCAGTGCCACCACGAGGCTGGGCGATGTGCTTGGGCAAAACAGCGACCGCTGAAGCGGACGCGCTGCTTGCATCGCCCGTGATCTGATCGCCCGGACCGATCCCAATGAGCAGGAAAACGTGCTGCTGCTGTCTGGCCCTGGAGCCATCCGAGGTGTCTCACCTCGTTCGACCTAACGCGCCTATTGCCGCAAACCGGAAGTTTTTCCCGGCTTCTCCGATACCTCTGCGCTGCACTTCGCCTGCCTGAAGGCGGGGCTGGGATCATTCTATGGCCCCAGCCTGATGGCGGAGATTGCCAAAAATGGGGTATGCACCAATACACCATTGATGGCCTGCGTAAGGCACTGTTCGAAATCGCGCCGATTGGGCGCATCGCAACCAATACTAAAGGCTGGACAGTAGAGCGTCTGGACTGGGGCAGCGCCGAACTGCAATCGCAGTGTTGCAAACTGCAGCCCGCTGAGGCGCCGCGCATTGTCCAAGAACAGAGCAATGCAATTGGGCACCTGATGATGCGGTTGCGCCGAGGTGCTCGAAGCGATCCAGGCGACTCCCTGGTGGCCCCCACTCAACAGCTGGGATGGCTCCATCCTGTTCTATGAGACTTCTGAGAAATCGCCGCAGGTCGATCTTGTTCGCCGGTGGCTGCGCAACTACGCTGCTTGCGGCATTCTTGAAAGACTGAGCGGCATCTTGATTGGGCGGCCCGATCCCGGCAACGATCCACACTATCAGCTAGCCCGGCACCCAAATTGCTAAAAAAGGCCGATGTCTCCACCGGCCTTTCAAGTCTATTCCGCTGTCTGGCGCGCTTAGGCGGCAGCTTCCTCGTCGCTTTCGGCAGAAGCGTCTTTGCTGCGCTTGGACGACTTGGCCAAATTCTTTTCGATCAACTGCACCGTTTCGGTCAGCGTCAACTTGTTGACCACACCGATTTCGCGGCTCATGCGGTCCATGGCCTGCTCGAACAGCTGGCGTTCCGAATAGGACCGCTCAGGCTGCTCATCGGAGCGATACAGGTCTCGCACAACTTCGGAGATGGCGATCAGATCGCCGGAATTGATCTTGGCTTCATATTCCTGGGCCCGACGCGACCACATGGTGCGCTTGACACGAGCACGGCCGGTCACAGTGGTCAGCGCCTGGGCAACCATGTCCTCTTCGGCCAGCTTACGCATGCCGACGGACTTGATCTTGGCGACGGGAACGCGAAGAGTCAGCTTGTCTTGCTCAAAGCTGATGACGAACAACTCAAGCACCAGTCCGGCAACTTCCTGTTCTTCAATGGAGACGATGACGCCGACGCCATGCGCCGGATAGACGACATATTCGCCCGTCTTGAACCCAAGCCGCTGCTGTGACTTCTTGACTACCATATTCATGGAACTCCTTGTTGACGCCAAAAATGGACAATTCCTGGCGGATAGGACCGTCCATCCCTACTTTATTGGCGTTCGAACAGAACGCCGCGCGCAGACAAGCCCCACGTGCATTGGATCCGCTTTCCCCGGCGCGCATGCATCCTACGATGTTGTCAAAAAAATCGCGCCTTAAGGCACGGTCTGGATGACGGGCTTAACTGCATATCTCATCAACATAGCATAAAAATTCAGCAGAATCAAAAGCTACGAATCAATGAATCATCCGTCACTATTGACATCCCGATTCAATGTGGCTCTGCTGGAGCCACTTCAATTTACCCGGCCACTTACTCGGCCAGCGCGAATTCGAGCAGCAGGCTGCTCTGTCAATCGTTGAAATTATTGTCCGAACCGAACAATATCCACCACTCACCACTGGATGCGGCATACACCGCCAGCGCCTCCGTATTATCGATTGCGCTGCCGTTGGCCGACAGTAAAGCGACCCGCTCATCACCGTGCTCGGGCGGACATCGGCCTCCACCACCCGCCGCAATGCCATCGAAAGGGTCAGCATCGAAACGCCGCGCTTAAGCACCAGCAAATCGCCAGTGGGCAGAAACGCGCAAGCGGTCGGATAGACACTAGGGCTGGCAGCATAGCTGATCGGCTCTTTGTTATTCTAGCCCAGCAACCAGCCACTGTGATTGCCAGCGCCATCGTCATGGTCCTCGGTCAGCAGCAAGGTCGAGCTGACAATGGGCAAATTTGCCGGCGCCACACAGATCGATTCCAGCGATTCATTAGTGCGCAGACCGATCAACCATTGGGGAATGCTGACCTCGCGAGCCGCGCCGCCCGGCACCTCATCCGTCAGATCAAAATCAGCAATCCGGGTGAGATGTTCAAACGACACCCGCATGGCCATCGGCTTGCCATTGCGGTAGAGCGTATCAACGCCTTCGGCATCCTTGGCATGTTGCCGCAGTAGCGGCGCGCCCTTGGAATTCCGGATCGGCTCGACTGTCACGCCGATCAGGCCGAACAGCCGCCCGGTATCATCATAGGTCAACTGACCGGCAACGAAACTGCCGCGATCATTGACATAACTGACCTGCTGATTCGGCCCTGTTGGTGCCAGGCTCGACAGCCCGTCAAAGGTATCGTCTTGCGCCAGCAGCGCCAGACCACCACGGAAGATCAGCTTGCCGACCTGTTGGTCCAAGCCGGTCTCGCCGAATTTGCTGATCTGAATGGCATTGACCGCCACCTCGGTGGCGGCTAGCGGCTACAGATCTACCAGCAGGGCTAGGACCAGACCGACGCGGATGGAAATCATCGCCGCCCGCGTCGGCGCGACTGGTTCGGCAATTCCTCATCAAACAATGCCGCCAGCTCATCGGTCAGAACGCCGGCCAGCTCCTCAGCGTCAAGCAGCGTCACAGCGCGGCGATAATAGCGCGTCACGTCATGGCCGATGCCTACCGCCACCAACTGAATAGGCGAGCGGGTTTCGATGTCATCGATCACTTGGCGCAAATGGACCTCCAGATAATTGCCGGCATTGACCGACTGCGTGCCATCATCGACCGGCGCGCCATCGGAAATCACCATCATGATGCGCCGGGATTCAGATCGCGCCATCAAACGCTTGCGCGCCCATTCGAGCGCCTCGCCATCGAGGTTCTCCTTGAGAAGACCCTCACGCATCATCAGCCCGAGATTGCGTCGAGCGTGGCGCCACGGCTCATCGGCGGCCTTGTAGATGATGTGGCGCACGTCATTGACGCGACCCGGATTTGCCGGCCGGCCGGCTTCAAGCCAGGCTTCACGGCTCTTGCCGCCCTTCCAAGCGCGCGTGGTAAAGCCCAGAATTTCTACCTTGACGCCACAGCGCTCCAGCGTGCGGGCTAGAATATCCCCGCAGATCGCCGCAATGGTGATCGGCCGGCCGCGCATCGAGCCGGAATTGTCGATCAGCAGCGTCACCACGGTGTCACGGAAATCGGTGTCGCTCTCAACCTTGAAGCTGAGTGCCTGCATCGGGTCGGTAACCACGCGGGTCAGCCGCGCCGTATCGAGCAGGCCTTCTTCGAGGTCGAACTGCCAGCTGCGATTCTGCTTAGCCATCAGCCGGCGCTGCAGCTTGTTGGCCAGCCGCGTCACGGCGCCCGCCAGACTTTCCAACTGCTTGTCGAGCAGGGCCCGCAACTGATCAAGCTCATCGGGTGGGCATAGTTCGGCCGCCTTGACGATCTCGTCGAACTTGGTGGTGAACATCTTGTAGTTGAACTGGTTGGAGAGCCCGATGCCGCCGTCCTTGCCCAACGGCGGCATCGGCGCGTCTTCACCGGCATCCTCATCGGTATCAGCCGTGTCCGATTCCATGCCGTCGACGTCGCCGACTTCTTCGCTGTCGCCGGTCTGCTCATCCTGTTCGCTGTCCTGGCTGTCGTTCTCGCCTTCACCCTGTTCTGACGCCTGGTCCGAATTCTCGCCCTGATCGGGTTCAGAACCGTCACCTGTGTCTTCGTCGTCTTCGGGATCGTTCAGTTCGCTTTCAGGCATTAGATTGAGGTCGCATAGCAGCACCTTGGCCGCCTTGGAAAACTTATCCTGATTTTCATAGCGGGTCAGCAGGGTTTCTAGCGACTTGCCACCCTTCTCCTCGATTTCCGTGCGCCACAGATTAACCAGCGCATGGCCCGAGGGAGGCGCGGCCATGCCAGCCAGCTTTTCCCGCAACAAAAGCCCCAAAGCCTCGGCGATCGGGGCATCGCCCTTGTCATCGATCTCGGCAAGATTGGCGCGGAACAGCCGGTCTTCCAGCATTTCCCCGATATTGCCAGCCATGCCAGGCATGCGCACGCAGCCCAGCGCTTCCACGCGGGCCTGCTCGAGCGCATCAAAGGCAGCGCGGGCAATTGGGTGCATTGGCGCGCGCTTGCGATGCGCCTCCGGATCATGGCTGGCCAGCCGCATCGCCATGGCGTCGCTCTGTCCGCGAGCAATGGCAATATCGCGCCGCGTCGGCAGCCGGGGCAGATTGGCCAACCGGGCCTTGCCGCTGGTCAACAGCGGCCAGTCCGAAGTGAAGGTGACCTCTAGATCAGGCTTAGCGCCAATCGCGCGCACCGTTGCCCCCACGGCCGATTTTAAAACCTGGGTCTGATCGGGCTTGTTAGCTTTGCTGCGCGGTGGTTGTGCCGTGAAATTGCTCGTCGGTTGGGGGAGAGGTTGCCCTGAGCGGGCCGGATGGGGAGACTCTCTAGTCCTAAACCGTGACAACCAGGTTAGCCGATGACTCGGGCAGATCTTCGCCGAATACGCGCTGATATAACTCGGCCACTACGGGGCGCTCAAGCTCGTCACACTTGTTCAGGAAGGTTAGGCGGAAGGCAAAGCCGACATCGCCACCAAAGATCACGGCATTTTCCGCCCAGGTGATCACCGTGCGCGGACTCATCACGGTCGACAGGTCGCCATTGATGAAGGCCGAACGCGTCAAATCGGCCAATCGCACCATATTGCTGACCAGCTTCTTGCCCTTTTCGGTTTCGGCATAGGCTTTGTTCTTGGCCAGAACGATGCCGACTTCCTTGTCGTGGGGCAGATAGTTCAGCGTCGTCACCAGGCTCCAGCGATCCATCTGACCCTGGTTGATCTGCTGAGTGCCGTGATAAAGGCCAGATGTATCGCCTAGGCCAATGGTATTGGCGGTCGAAAACAGCCGGAATGCCGGATGCGGCACGATCACGCGGTTCTGGTCGAGCAGGGTCAGACGACCAGCCACTTCGAGCACGCGCTGGATCACGAACATCACGTCGGGACGCCCCGCATCATACTCATCAAACACCAGCGCCACATTGTTCTGAACGGCCCAGGGAAGGATGCCATCACGAAATTCAGTGATCTGCTTACCATCCTTGAGGACGATGACGTCCTTGCCCACTAGATCGATACGCGACACATGGCTATCAAGATTGACGCGCACCAAGGGCCAGTTCAGCCGGGCAGCGACCTGCTCGATATGCGTCGATTTACCGGTGCCGTGAGAGCCCTGCACCATGACGCGACGGTTATAGGTAAAACCAGCCAGAATCGCCAAAGTGGTGCTGCGGTCGAATCGGTAGTCCGGATCGATCGGCGGCACATGGCTATTGGCCTCCCTGTAACCCATCACCTGCATGTCGGTGTCGATGCCGAACAGCTCCCGCGCCGAAAATTCGGTGTCGGGCAGATTGGTGTAGTCAGTCATGGCAAAGCTCTTGGCAAAAAACGAGGTAGAAAGAGCAGACAACGTGGCCACTCTATAGCAGCATTGTAATGAGCGCGGTAGCCACCGCTCCGGCAAGCCTAGTGGCCAACAAAGCCCACCTTCTTGAGATGGCTATAGGCCGCGATAATGGCGCGCAACCGCTCTTCGGACGATTTGTCGCCCCCATTGGCATCGGGATGATGAATCTTGACCAGCGCCTTGTAGGCACTCTTGATCTGCTCGGTCTTGGCTGGCCCGATAATACCAAGGGTTTCCAGCGCCCGCCGGTCATTCTCGTTGAGCGGTTTAACCCGCTCCTCGGCTGGCTTCTGCGCCTGACGATGACGATATTTGGCAAACACCCCGAACGGATCGCCATAGCGATCACCGAGCCGCATACCGGCAGTAGCGGCAGCACGCGGCCGTACGCCGGGATTGCCGGTGGCAAAGCTAGAGCGGCTTTCCGCCTTGGGCGACGCACGCAGTGCAACGTCCAGCTCATCCTTTTCCATACCGGCAAAGAAGTTGAACGTCGTATTATAGTGGCGCACATGTTCGAGGCAGAAACGGTGATATTCGCCCTGCCCGCGCGCGCCTTTGGGCGCCTTGTATTCGCCGGCTTTCTCGCAGCCTTTCCACTCGCAGACATGCTCGATAGGCGCGGGCCTTTCCTCGCGGCGTGGCCGGATGCGAATATTATCGAATAGCTTGGATTGCGATTTCATTGCACCTAATTACTTGCCTTCAGTTCATTCAGAAAATGTCCGCCCAATGTCCGCTAAAGACACCATGACCACCAAGCTCAACAGCAGGTTTACTCCCACTTTCCTCGATGTGATCGACGAGTCGATGCTCCATCATGGCCATGCCGGCTGGCGCGAAGAGGGTGAAACCCATTTTCGTGTCAGAATCGCGAGCGCCCATTTTGACGGGATGAGCCGCGTCGCGCAACACCGCGCCATCATGGAAACGCTCGATGCCGAACTCAGGGATCGGGTTCACACCCTTGCCATTGAGGTCCTGCCATCGGCAAGGTCATATCCTGTAGCAGACAAAGACTAACTGCGCCTATCATTCAAAAACGATGCCACGGCATTGGCATCGACATTTTTCTCGATAAACGCCTGACCGATGCCGCGAGTCAGGATGAAAGTCAGAGCCCCGTTGTTAACTTTCTTGTCCTGGGCAATGGCCGCCATCAACGTTTCAGTTGATCCCAGCGTGCCGGGGATATCGGCCAATGTGGTGGGCAGTCCCACTTTTTGCAGATGCGCCACGATGCGCCCGGTATCCTGACTGGGTGCCAGGCCGAGCTGGACCGAAAAGCCATGCGCCAACACTATACCGATGGCCACGCCCTCGCCATGCAACAGGCGGTCAGAATAGCCGGTATTCTTTTCCAGCGCATGCCCGAAAGTATGTCCCAGATTAAGCAGCGCCCTGACGCCCTGCTCGGTTTCGTCTTCGATCACCACCCGCGCCTTGTGGGCACAGCAGCGAGCAATCGCCTTGCCCCGGGCCGGGCCGCCGGCAAAGATCTCAGTCTGATTGGCTTCGAGCCAGAAAAAAACTCTTCATCGTCGATCAACCCGTATTTGACCACCTCGGCATAGCCGGCTGCGAACTGGCGGGCGTCGAGCGCATCAAGGGCGGACAGATCGGCCAACACCAGCTGGGGCTGATGAAACGACCCGATCAAATTCTTGCCAAAGGGCGAATTGACCCCGGTCTTGCCGCCGACCGAGCTGTCGACCTGCGCCAACAACGAGGCGGGCATCTGCACAAAACCCATGCCGCGCCGGACGATGGCGGCGGCAAAGCCGGCCAGATCGCCGATCACCCCGCCACCCAGCGCAATGATCAGATCGCCGCGCTCCAGCCGCGCCGTCAGAATACCCTCAACCGCCTGCCCAAGCAGCGGCCAGGACTTGGTGGCTTCGCCCGCTGGCAGCACAATCTCGCTATGGGCCAGCCCGGCCGCATCAAGCGAGGCCAGAAGGCGCGGCAATTGTGCCTTGGCCACATTGTCATCGGTGATAATGCCGTATCGGCGCCCAGGGAACCGCTCGGCCAGAATGGGACCGGCCATGTCGAGCAACTGATCACCAATCAGAATGTCATAGGCACGGCCGCCCAGGGCGACGTGAACACGGTGCGCAATATCGGCCATCAGGCGTCCTGTTGTTTGAGATGGACTAGAACTGCCTCGATCACATCACTGGCCACTGCGTCCTGCGGCATGTCGTGGCTGATCACCGTGACGTCGGCCTCAGCATAGATGGGATAGCTGATCCTCGATCAGCTTTTCCAGCGTCGCGCGCGGATTGACCGTCTTCAACAAAGGGCGATTGGAGCGGCGCGCAACGCGTTCAAACAGAATATCAATCTCGGCCTTGAGCCAGATCGAAATCGCCTCGGCCTTGACCAGCATATGGGTTTCGGGATTAACGAAGGCGCCGCCGCCAATAGCCAGCACCACGCCCCGCTGCTTGAGAACCCGGGAAATCACTCGCGTTTCCCCGGCGCGAAATTCGGGCTCGCCGCGTTGTTCGAAAATCTCTGGCACGCTCATCTGCGCCGCCTTTTCGATCTCTTCGTCGCTGTCGCGAAACTGACGGTTGAGACGGGCGGCCAGACGGCGGCCCACGGTGGTCTTGCCAGCACCCATGATCCCGACAAGCACCAATGGCCGTCCGGCCAGGCGCTCGGTAAGGTCCTCGGCGCGGGCCTGCCGCAATGCCGGATCGGATCGGGTCAAGCCGTGGCACTCCTGCTTTGGCCGCTATCAACCCGCCCGCGCCGTTCCTGTCAAGAACTTGCGCATCCTTGCCTTATCCCTACGGAAATGAAACCATTTGATGCCATATTTTAGGCAAAAGCAGTTTAGTGGACCCTTATGCCGACCCTGATCCGACTCATCGTTACGCTGTTGTTTCTAGCAGGCCTTGTCTATGTGAGCATGTTTGCGCTGGTCGCCTATGTCAAGCCGACCCCCAAACAGGTGGTCATCCACATTCCCACCCGCGATCTGCTCAGCGACGGCGCGCCAACTTTGCCCGGCAGCGTAGCGCCGGCCCAGAACACTGATGAGCCTGTCAGCCAATGAGCGACAGTCATCTAATCGGAGCATTTCTTGAAATGATGAGTGCCGAGCGCGGTGCGGCCAAAAATACCATCGACGCCTATCGTCGCGACCTCACGGACTATGCCGGATTTCTGGCCGGCCGGCACCAAACCCCGATCACCTGCGACCGCGAGGCAGTGACCAGCTATCTCGATGGTCTTTATGCTCAGGGTCTGTCGGCGGCCTCTAGCGCTCGACATCTATCAGCGATCCGTCAGTTCCACCAGTTCCTGTGCGCCGACAATCTGCGCGCTGAGGATCCCACTCGCATCGTCGCCAGTCCCAAAAGCCGTCGCGCTCTGCCCAAGATGCTTTCGGTTGCCGAGGTGGACAAACTTCTGACCACCGCCGAAGCCGCCGCCAACGCGCCCGGCACGCCCGCCGAACAGGCCGGCGCCCTGCGGCTTTATGTGCTGCTCGAACTGCTCTATGCCACCGGCATGCGGGTATCCGAGCTGGTCAGCCTGCGCCGCGCCGCCGTAATGCGCGACATCAGCTTCATCATTGTGACCGGCAAGGGCAGCAAGGAGCGCGTCGTCCCGCTCAACGACCGCGCCCGCGACGCCATCAAGGCTTATCTGGCTACGCTGGAACCGGGCCCTTTCCTGTTTCCCGCCAGCGGCGCCGACGGCTATCTGTCACGCCAGGTATTTGCCCGCGATCTCAAGGGCCTGGCCGGCAGGGCCGGAATCGGTGCAGCCCGTGTCGCGCCTCATGTGCTACGCCATGCCTTTGCCAGCCATCTGCTGGACGGCGGCGCCGATCTGCGCGTGGTGCAAATGCTGCTCGGGCATGCCGATATATCGACCACGCAGATCTATACCCATATGCTGGATGAGAAACTGCGCTCCCTGGTGGAGACCCATCACCCCCTAAATCAGCCCTGACGAGCGCCTGTTCTGTTAACAGACTGTTAGCATCCAGGCCCACCAACGCACTCTTGCTGCGGTTTTTCTTGACTTGCCCTTGCGCCATCGTCACTTTCCGGCCACTTTAGGGCGCAACAGCAGCGGCCTGATGCACGGGTTCAGCAATGAGACCCCTAACGGGCAGGTGGAATGCAGTCCTATCTCGATTTCGAAAAGCCGGTTGCCGATCTTGAAGGCAAGATCGCCGAGCTCAAGTCCATAGCCGCGATCGATCAGGCCGTGAGCATTGACGAGGAGGTCTATCGTCTGTCCAGCCGTGCCGATGAGGCCCTGGTTGAAATCTACAAAAAGCTTACGCCCTGGCAAAAGACCCAGGTGGCGCGCCATCCCCAGCGCCCACACTTTTCCGACTATATCAAGACGCTGATCACCGAATGGTGGCCAATGGCCGGCGATCGAAAATTTGCCGAAGACTCTGCTATCCAGGCCGGTTTTGGCCGTTTCAACGGTCAACCCGTGGCGGTGATCGGCCAGGAGAAGGGCAATTCCACCGAAACCCGCCTCAAGCACAATTTCGGCATGGCCCGCCCCGAAGGCTATCGCAAGGCTGCGCGCATCATGGAAATGGCCGATCGCTTCAACATTCCGGTGATCTCGCTGGTCGACACGGCCGGTGCCTATCCCGGCATCGGCGCTGAAGAGCGCGGCCAGGCGGAGGCGATTGCCCGCTCCACCGAAAAATCGCTCGAACTGGGCGTGCCCAATATCGCTATCATCATCAGCGAAGGCGGTTCGGGGGGCGCCATTGCCATTGCCACGGCCAATCGTGTGCTGATGCTTGAGCATGCTATCTATTCGGTGATTTCGCCCGAAGGTGGCGCCACTATCTTGTGGCGCGACGCGGCTTGTGCGCAAGATGCGGCGACCAATATGAAGATTACCGCGGCCGACCTCCTCGGCTTTGGCGTGATTGATGGCATCATCCCGGAGCCAACTGGCGGCGCTCATCGCCATCCCGAAACGGTGATGGCATCAACCCGCGAAGCCCTGGCCAAATTCCTCGCCGATTTCGTCGGCCAGAGCCGCCTGGAAATCCGCGAACACCGCCGCGAAAAATTCATGGCCATCGGTTCAACGCTCTAGAGGCATCACCAACAACTGCGCCGCTTCACCGCGGGCAATACAGCAATCACCACACTTCTGTGTGATCATGCCCATCTAGCTGGGGATTTCTGGCCGTGGTAACACTTCGTTGATCAGCACTTCTCACGCTTGGGTAACCACTGCTCCCTATGGAGCAACGACTGTTCTCGCAATTAGATAGCCCTCTCGTGACCGCCATCACTTTTCGCAAATTATGCGCCGCATTCATCCTGTCCTAGGTGACATTCGGCCTCGCCGCCTGTAGCGGCTTCCTGCCCAAGTCGTCCAGTGATCGGCACAATCAGCTCTTGCAGAGCAGCGTGGTTTTGGCGTTCAAGGCGATGGGCTCTTCGCCGGGCGAAGTCATGTTCGTCCGCATCTTCAAGCAGGAACAGACCCTCGAAGTCTGGAAGCGCACCAGTGCGGACCCATTCAAGCTGTTCAAGAGCTATGACATCTGCCTCTTTTCCGGCAATCTTGGCCCCAAGATCAAGGAGGGCGACCGGCAGAGCCCGGAAGGTTTCTACACCATTACGCCTAGCCTGATAAACCCAAGAGGTCGAACTATTATCTGGCCTTCAATATTGGCTTTCCCAACAAGTTTGACCGCGTCATGAGCCGCACCAGCTCGCAACTGATGGTGCACGGCGACTACTCCTCGCGCGGCTGCTACGCCATGACCAATGAGGGTATTACCGAAATCTATGCACTGGCCCGCGAGAGCTTCAAGGGCGGCAATGCTAGCTTCCAGCTGGAAATCCCCCCCTTTAAGATGATTCCCAAAAGAAAGCTGGCATTGGGGGGTGATGAGTTCCTATAATTGCCTCAACGGCACGTTCACCTCCGAGCACAACTGGCTGCTTACCCAGGTTCTGCGCATCAAATGGGGCTATAAAGGCATCGTCATGTCGGACTGGTTCGGCAGCCATTCCACCACGCCAATCGTCAATGCCGGACTTGATCTGGAAATGCCCGGCCCAGCCGCGATCGCAGCCAGACACTGATTGACGCCGTCAATGCCGGCTCGGCGAGATCAGCCGGGACACGCTGCGCCAGCGCGTCATCACCGTGCTGCAGCTGATGGAACGGGTCGAATCGCTCGACGACCATCGCGAATTCCAGGAGGCGGCCAATGACCGTCCCAAGCATCAGGCACTGATCCGCCAGGCTGGCGCCGAGGCTAACGTGCTGCTCAAGAACAATGGCGCGCTGCTGCTCAAAGCCGATGGTACCATTGCCGTGATTGGTCCCAATGCCAAAACCGCCCAGACCATGGCAGCGGCAGCGCCCAGCTCAATACCCATTATCGCATTTCCCCTTGGCAGGGCTTGGCAACAGCGCTGGGCGAAGACCGGCCGCGCTACGCGCCCGGCTGCACCAATCACCACTTCGAACCCATGCTGAGTGGTAGCTTCACCGTCGAGTATTCCGCCAATCAGCAATTGGCGAGCGATCCGGTACATGTTGGCACCCAGGACGAGGCCTTCTAGATCGGCCATGTCGCCAAGGGCAAAGCCGATGCACTGAATTTTTCCACCCTCCTTACCAGCAGCTTTACACCCCAGACCAGCGGTACCCACGGCGTTAGCATTTACGTCGTCGGCTTTGCCAAGGTGTTTGTCGATGGCCAGCTGATCGCCGGCGCCTGGACCAACTGGACCAAGGGCCGCATCTTTTTTGAAGAAGGCTGCGACGAGGTGGTTGGCACGGTCGATCTTGAGGCTGGCTGCGCCCATCAGGTAGTTGCGGCGAGTGAGACACCGAGAGCAGCGATCTGCCCTCGATCGAGCTGTCCAGCTGCCAGGCCGAGCTGGTCGCTGCCATAGCCCAGGCCAACCCCAACATCATCGTCGCGCTAGAGACCGGCGGACCGGTGAAAATGGACTAGATCGGTTTAGTCGCCGCGCTGGTCCAGGCCTGGTATCCCGGCCAGGAGGCGGGCAACGCCATTGCCGACGTGCTGATCGGCGCCGCAGAACCATCCGGCCGTCTGCCCCAGATCTTTCCGGTCTGTTGGATCGACAATCCCGCTCATAGCCAGGACCGCGAGGTCTATTCCGGATTTAAGGGCAAGGTGCCTTACGAAGAAGACATCTTCGTCGGCTATCGCTATTATGACCGCCTCGGTCTGACGCCTTTTGTTCCTCTTCGGCTTTGGCTTGAGCTACACCAGCTTTGTCCTCAGCGATCTGGCCATGACGATAGCGATTTTGAGGCTGATGGCGCGGTCGCCGTCAGCGTCACGGTCGCCAATACCGGCGCCCGCGACGGCGCTGCAATGGTCTAGCTCCATGTCAGCAACGACGCCTCGTCCGTTCCTCGTCCGGCCAAGGAACTCAAGGGTTTCGACAAAGTCTGGCTCAAGGCTGGCGCCAGTGTCCAGGTCACCCTGCGACTGGACACCCGCGCCTTCGCCTTCTTCCGCCCCTAGATCCGCCACTGGCTGGTCGAAGATGGCAGCTTCATTCTGCGCTTCGGCCTCTTATCGCCCGACCTACTGCTGACGGCCACCGTAATGCGAATCACCACGCTGATGCCGCCAGTCTAGCACCCGCAGGCGAACGCTAGGCTCGCTTGCGGGGCCGGCTTTTGCCTGCCGCGGGTTAGCAGGCCATCGGCCTGAGGAGCGATGGCAGCAGGCATGGGTCGCGCATAGAAGAAACCCTGGATATTGTCGCAGTCCAGAGTAGCTACGCTGGCCATCTCCTCGGCGGTCTCCGCTCCCTCGGCGAGCACGAAGAGCCCAAGCCCTTTGCCGATCGAAATCATACCTGCCAGCAACTGCCGCTTGCTCTCGCTGGCATGGACGTTCCGCACAAAACTGCGGTCGATCTTGAGCGGGTCGAACGGGAGGTGATTGAGATAGCCTAGTGAGGAATAGCCCGCGCCAAAATCGTCCAGCGCAATCGAGACCCTGATCTTTTTCAGCCGATTAAGGATCAATTGCGCCTAGCCCTCGGCCTGATCGACGAACAGGCTTTCGGTGACCTCCAGGCAAATATGGTGCCCTTCTAGGCCATAACACTGCAATACCTCTGCACGGTATGCACGAAATCAGGATGCCAGAGCTGCATTAGCGACATATTAACCGAGATGCAGTGGAAATCAAAACCGCTATCAAGCCACGCCAGCGCTTGGCTGCACGCCTTGTCGAGCACCAGAGCGCCCAGACCGACGATCAATACGCCATAGCTGAGCTGGAATATCACCAGGCTGGTGGCCCGGCTGGCCAGCAGCAGACCCAGCCCGAGCATCACGCTGGCCATCAACACCACCGGGTGCGCGCCGATCCAGTCGCTGAGGCTGCTCCAGAAGAAGCCAGCCATCCCCATGACCAGAAAGCCCAGCGTCATCGCTTCGGAAATTCCGGCCCGTGATCAACCGGTCTCTTCAGAAATCAGCTGCAGATAAACCGGCAGCACGAATATCGACCCCGCTGCCACACAGGAGATCATCGCTCCACCGCCACGATTACCCAACCATAATGCCTGCTCATCCGCCCGACCCTTCTGGCACCCATTGTCATATCATTGACGAAGCAGGGCGAGGTAGATCGACAATGGCGACAAAAATTATCCAGAAGGCACGCCGCCACAGCTCCTGAGGACTAAGCATGACAAGCCGTGACAGCTGGATTGGCACGGCATTGGCGCCAGCAAGACGGG